>JADBKC010000011.1 GCA_014896555.1 Caryophanales bacterium
GCGATCATGGCGGGAACCGTTTTCTCCAACGAGACTAGGCTTGAAAAACCGGGAGACAAGGTTCCAGAAGATATTCCTTTAGAAATTAAGGGAAATCCGCTGCCTTATGTCAGCCGTGGAGGTTTAAAGCTAGAAAAGGCATTAAAAGAATTTGATGTGGATATTAAAGGAAAAATTTTGTTGGATATCGGAGCTTCTACGGGAGGATTTACGGATTGTGCCCTTCAAAATGGAGCAAAGATGTCGTATGCATTGGACGTTGGCTATAATCAACTGGCATGGAAGCTGAGGCAGGATGAACGCGTTGTGGTCATGGAGCGGACAAACTTTCGCTATGTGAAGCCGGAAATTTTCACAAAAGGATTGCCTAATTTTGCTACGATTGATGTTTCATTTATCTCATTGCGGTTGATTTTTCCAGTGCTGAAAAAGGTGCTGGAGCCGGCAAGCAGCTGCATTGCCTTAATTAAACCGCAGTTTGAAGCGGGAAGAGAACAAGTAGGAAAAAAAGGGATCGTTCGTGATCCTCGCGTTCATCAAGAAGTGATCGAACAAATAATCGATTTTGCTGTCAAAGAAGGATACGTAGTAAAAAATTTATCGTACTCTCCCATTACCGGCGGAGACGGCAATATTGAATTTTTGCTCCATCTTTTTTGGCCAGGAGAGAGCCAGCCTATTGACCAAGAGGATCAAAAGTATCCTTTTTCGATTGAAACGATCGTAAGAGAAGCTCATGAAGAGTTCAAAAAACCAAAAGACTTATCATAAAACAGGAGGCGGACGGATCGCCCTGGATTTCCGGGAGGCGGCCGTGTCTCCTTTTTAATGCAATGGCGGCTTTTTTTGGAAGGCCGTTTTTCTTTTTGTTTCAGCTTAATTGTTCACTCAATAGGAGATACTACAAAAAGATTTTCGGAATCGGTTTTTTTAGGAAAGAAAATGTTGGACGTGAAGGCATAGACGAAGAACTATGACTATACTTCCATGTCCATTTAGGATATGATAAATGTATAAACAAGTATGTTTATACAAAGTTTATGGGGTGTTATACATGAATAAAGGGCAACGCCATATTAAAATTCGCGAATTTATTGCACATCACGATATTGAGACGCAAGACGAGCTTGTTGAATATTTGCGAAAAGCAGGATTTAATGTTACGCAGGCGACTGTTTCTAGAGATATAAAAGAATTGCATCTTGTCAAAGTGCCATTGCCTGATGGAAGATACAAATACAGTCTTCCAGCTGACCAACGTTTTAATCCGCTGCAAAAATTGAAAAGAGCTTTGATTGATGCCTTTGTCAGCATTGACTCCGCAGGGCACTTTGTAGTGTTGAAAACACTCCCTGGCAACGCTCAAGCTGTGGGAGCTCTGCTTGATCATTTAGATTGGGAAGAAATTTTGGGAACCATCTGCGGCGACGACACTTGCTTAATTATTTGCAGAGAACCGGAACATACAGAGTTATTGAAAAAACGCTTTCTGGAAATGCTGTAATAACAGGTTTGGAGTGATGCAATTGCTGCAAGAACTATCCATCCGCAATTTTGCCATTATAGATGAACTTTCCCTTTCCCTCGATAAAGGATTGACGGTTTTAACGGGTGAAACAGGAGCCGGCAAATCGATTATAATTGATGCCATCTCGCTATTGATAGGCGGAAGAGGTTCTGCTGAATTTGTCCGACACGGAGAGAAAAAAGCGGAAATTGAAGGGCTGTTTTTATTGGATAATCCCGATCACCCTTGTTATCAAAAAGCAGAGGAATTGGGAATTGACATTGAAGATGGAATGATTGTGCTTCGCCGTGAGATTTCTAGTTCTGGTAAAAGTGTCTGCCGAATTAATGGGAAGCTGGTTACGATATCTATTTTGAGGGAGATTGGCGCCTCCCTTGTCGATATTCATGGTCAGCATGAGCATCAGGAATTATTAAATCCCGCTCTCCATTTGCAATTGCTGGATGAATTTGCAGGAAAAGAAGTAGAAGCAGCAAAAATGAGCTATCAAGAGCTGTACGAGCAGTACGAAAAAACAAAACAAAGAATTAGACAATTAAGCGAGAATGAACAAGAGATGGCTCATCGACTAGATCTCATTCAATTCCAGCTGAATGAAATTCAAAGTGCTGACTTGCAGCTGAATGAAGATGAAAATCTGCTGAATGAAAAGCGAAAACTTTCCAATTATGAAAAGTTATATGAAGCCATTACAACAAGCTACGATGGTTTGCAGGGGGAAGGAAAAGGACTCGATTGGGTCGGCCTTGTCATGAGCTATTTAGAGACGGCAGCCGAACTGGATCGTGAGTACGAACCCGTTTATAAAAATGTGTCAAACGCTTTTTATATGCTGGAAGACGCCGCCAGGCAAATCAGCGGTGAAATAGACACGATCGAATTCGACCCTAACCGATTAAATGAAATTGAAGCCCGATTGAATGAAATTAATCTCTTGAAAAGAAAGTATGGCCAAAGCATTGAAGAAATTTTGGAGTACGGGGCCAAAATAGAAGAAGAGATCGAAACGTTAACCCATAAAGAAACGAGGCTTGAGGATTTAGAAAAAAAATTAGCGTCCATCAAACAAGATCTGTTATTGGAAGCGAAAAACTTGAGCAATTTGCGCAAAAAATGGGCAAAAACGCTAACCGGGGCGATTCACCGCGAATTAAAGCAGCTTTATATGGATAAGACCGTATTTGAAATCCGATTCCAGCCTATGGAAGAAGACACATTCCATAAAGACGGAATCGATCAAGTGGAATTTTATATTACAACTAATCCAGGCGAACCGCTTAAACCTTTGGCAAAAGTGGCTTCGGGTGGAGAATTGTCGCGGATTATGCTGGCAATGAAAACGATTTTTTCCAGCCACCAAGGGGTTACTTCTATCATATTTGATGAAGTCGATACAGGGGTCAGCGGCCGTGTTGCACAGGCAATCGGCGAAAAAATTTATCAAGTATCGGTTCAATCCCAAGTTCTGTGCATCTCTCATTTACCTCAGGTGGCGGCAATGGCGGACACTCATTTATATATTTCAAAAGAAACCGACAAAGGAAGAACGAGAACGTCTGTCAAACCGTTGGAATATGAAGAAAAAGTCAAAGAGATTGGCCGGATGATTTCGGGAGTAGAAATGACAACATTGACGAAGCAGCATGCAAAGGAACTGCTCGACTTGGCCAAATCCATCAAACAAGCTTGAAAAGCTATCCTGAAATGGATAGCTTTTTGCTGTTTGCGCAGTTATAAATCCATTCCGGAAAGGTCAAATTAAAGGTGTAGCCTAATAAGAAGCGAGGAGAGTGAAAAGATGAGTTTGGATCGTCTAAGGAACATAATTGGTGGAATTCTCCTTGTTTCTTTGATCATGGCTTTGGTGTGTCAGCCTGTTGAAAAATATGTTTCCATACCAAAATCGATATCTTTGCCGGAAGGTGAACAAATTTCTTTCGGCAAATCTCAAGCAGTGAGTGCATCTGCTTCTTCAGAGGACCATATTGCTGTTCATAATCGAAAAAGTACCTTTTCAATATCAGGGAAAGAAATTGGAAAAGAAGAAGTATTGCTGCAGTATGCAGGGTTTCCAATGAAAAAAGTGGATATTCAAGTGGTCAAAAATATTAAAGTCATACCCGGCGGCCAATCGATAGGGGTAAAGTTAAACTCGCTTGGCGTCCTCGTCGTTGGTCATCACTTAGTGGATTCTTCATCTGGAAAAAAATCTCCTGGTGAGGAAGCGGACATTCGAGTCGGCGACATCATCACGGAAATCAACGGACATAGTGTGGAAAAATTAAACGATATTTCTCCGTTGGTAAAACGCGCCGGCGTTGAAAGAAAGCCGCTGGAAGTCGTAGTTTTAAGAGATAAACAAAAAATCAAAACAAAACTCCTTCCACTAAAAGATAAAAACGAAAATACCTATAAACTGGGGCTTTATATTAGGGATTCAGCAGCAGGAATCGGCACGATGACTTTTTATGATCCAAAAACAAAGAAATATGGCGCATTGGGGCATGTCATTTCCGATATGGATACAAAAAAGCCGATCCTTGTTCATGATGGCAAGATTGTACGATCGACCGTGACTTCTATTGAGAAAGGACGTCATGGTGATCCAGGAGAAAAGCTGGCCCAGTTTTCGGAAGATCGCCAAACGATCGGCGATATTCGCAAAAACAGCCCATTTGGCATTTTCGGCAAATTAAATCAAAAAATCTCTAATGGAGTTTTAAACAAGCCGATGCCAGTGGCTCTTTCTTACCAAGTAAAAGAAGGACCGGCCCAAATTCTGACGGTTCTAAATGGCGAAAAAGTGGAGTCTTATGATATTGAAATTGTCAGCACCATTCCGCAAAAATATCCCGCTACCAAAGGAATGGTGATCAAAATCACCGACCCGAGGCTACTCGATAAAACAGGCGGAATTGTTCAAGGGATGAGCGGGAGTCCGATTATTCAAGATGGAAAAATTGTAGGTGCCGTAACCCATGTTTTTGTCAACGATCCAACTTCCGGCTATGGCGTTCACATTGAATGGATGCTGCATGAAGCAGGGATCGATATTTACGGAAGCAAAAATAAAAAAGCAGCAAGCTAAAGCCAGATGGAGCAATCCACCTGGTTTTTTCTTTCATAAAAAACGAAAATGGCTAAAAACTTCATTAAAAATTTGAAAACTTAAAGGATTTTTTTTGGATTTGTCGAAAAAATAATTCAGAGAATGAATATAATGAGAAATATAAAGAGAGAAATCAGGATTGAGGAGGAAACCTGTAGTGAAAAAAATAAAAGTGGCTGTTGTTGACGATAATCGCGAGCTGGTGAATTTGTTGGTAGACGCTATTTCTTCTCAAGAGGATATGGAAGTGGCGGGGGTTGCTTACAATGGGCATGATTGCTTGGAAATGCTTTCAAGAACGGCTCCCGATGTGTTAATATTGGATATTATTATGCCTCATTTTGACGGATTGGCCGTACTGGAAAATATCAGGGAGAATCCTTTGGAGAAAACGCCGAATGTCATTATGCTGACAGCTTTTGGACAGGAAGATGTGACGAAAAAAGCTGTTGAATTGGGAGCGTCTTATTTTATTTTAAAACCTTTTGATATGGAGAATTTGATCAGCCATATTCGTCAAGTAAGCGGAGCAGCGCCATCGATTTTAAAAAAATCCACTCATTTTTCCCGAATGGCCTCCGAGCAAAAGCCGAGAAATTTAGACGCAAGCATTACGAGCATTATTCATGAAATTGGTGTTCCGGCTCATATTAAAGGCTATTTATATTTGCGCGAAGCCATCGCAATGGTATACAACGACATAGAACTGCTCGGATCCATTACAAAAATCCTATACCCAGATATTGCTAAGAAATACAATACGACTGCAAGCCGCGTAGAGCGGGCCATTCGCCATGCCATTGAAGTTGCTTGGAGCCGCGGAAATATTGAATCTATTTCTTCTTTATTTGGTTATACGGTGAGCATGTCGAAAGCAAAACCAACGAATTCTGAATTTATCGCAATGGTAGCTGATAAACTGAGACTGGAGCATAAAGCTTCTTAAGTGTGTTTTCACGATCATTTTCACGAACATGGCAATGTCTGAAACACTTTTACGGGAACGGTTAATGCTTCTTTCATTTTTATGAATGAACATTCTTTTTTGGTCAAAAGGTATGCCTCTGAAAGAATGTTCTTTTTTATTTCAAAAAGGAAAAATTTTTTAAGGGGATGGGTGGGCTGTGACTCTCATTTTTGCTCATAGAGGGTTTTCTAGCACTGAGCCGGAAAATACGATGCCGGCCTTTCAAGAAGCCGAAAAATGCGGTGCTGATGGGATCGAATTAGATGTGCAATTGACAAAAGACGGCGAAGTGGTGGTCATACATGACGAAAAGGTGGACCGCACCACCAACGGAAAAGGGTTTGTAAAAGATTACACAATGAGCGAACTGCAAAAATTGGATGCAGATTATCATTTCAAAAAACAGAATGTAAAAGTGCGAATTCCAACGTTAAAAGAAGTGTTTGACTGGCTGACGGGAAACCAACTGATTTGCAATATAGAGATAAAAAACCACGACTTTCAGCAATTTCATTTGGAGGAAAAAGTCATTGCATTCATCCGCTGCTACGGGTTCGAAGAGCGGGTGATTCTTTCCTCTTTTAATCATTATTCCCTTGTTCATTGTTATCGGATAGCACCCGATGTGGAAATTGCTCTTTTGTATTCTTATGGCATTTATTTACCGTGGGTTTATGCGAAAGGGCTGCATGCAAGGGCCATTCATCCCTATTATCAGACATTGACGGAAGAAATCGTTCAAATGTCCCATCAAAACGGAATCAAAGTCCGCCCTTATACCGTTAACCGTGAGAAAGACATGAAACGTCTCTTCCAGATAGGGTGTGACGCCATTATCACGGATGAACCGAAGAAAGCTCTCCAATTACGGCAGAGTGATGGAAAATCGTTTTCGTCATAAAAAGTTTCGATGTTGGGATCATTTTATATTACTCAGTAGACCTGTTTGGAACAATGAAAACGAAACGGCTTCGAGGGCAAAAACTCCCTTGAAGCCGCTCATCTTGTTTGCGGATCATTCTTTTGACTGAACCTTTCATTTCAAGCAAATAGATATTGTGAACACGAAAAGTTTGATGGGGCATACATGAGTCCATCCTTTTTATCTTTTTTGGAACCGTTTTTGTACTTTGTTTCTTTTGCGGTCGCGGTAAAAAACAAAACCGCCTACAAACGAAAGTCCGGATCCAAATAGCAAAAAGCCGACAAGAAATTGCAGCCATAAAGAAGGAAAGGGCGGCTGAAGAATACCGAATACCATATCTCTCATCCACTTTATACCGAGACCCGCTAGTACCCCGGGAATGACTAATATTAAAAGCGCAATGATACGAGCCATGACATTCTCCCCTTTTGTCCATTATGACCAATATTATCTAACTTTTCGTAATTGTCAAGCAAATATTGGGGTTTTTCCTTTTAAATGTAAAAGAGGAAGACCTCTTTAAGCGGGGTGAAGCAACATTGCAAAAAGTGTTAATTGTCGGTGCAGGAAGAGGCGGAATGACGATCTTACAATTTCTGCAAGAAACCGCTCTGTTTGAAATAGAAGCGATTGTCGATATTAAAGAGAACGCACCTGGCATGAAATTGGCCAGAAAGATAGGGATACGGACAGAATCCGATTGGAAGCCGCTTTTATCAGCAGAAATAGGAATGGCCATCGAAGTGACAGGAGATGAAAAAGTATTCCAAGAGATAAAAGAAGTGTGTGGAAAACAAACGGTCTTGATTCCCGGAAATATCGCTCATATGATGGTTCGTCTATTGCAAGAAAAAGAATCGCTTATTTTCCAGCTAAAAAATGAACAAAGTAAGCATCATGTCATTTTTGATTCCACAGATGAAGGAATGGTCGGAATTGATCTTCGCGAAAACATTATTCTTTATAATAAAAGCGCGGAACGAATCATCGGAATAAAAAAAGAGCAAGCGATAGGAGCGCCTGTTCGGCAAATCATCCCCACAAGCCAGCTTCCTCGTATATTAAGGACAAAAAAAGTGGAAGCCAATCAAGCACAAGTATTGACGAACGGCTTGAAAGTGATTACGACGAGATTTCCGATGATGGACGAAAATCAAAACATCATTGGAGCGTTCGCCGTCTTTCGGGATATTACGGAAGTACTGAACCTCGCCGAAGAGATCACCAATTTAAAAGAAGTTCAAACCATGCTTGAAGCGATTATTCATTCAAGCGACAATGCCATTTCCGTTGTGGATGAAAAAGGAAGAGGCATTTTAATCAATCCTGCCTACACAAGAATTACTGGTTTGACGGAAGAACAGGTGATCGGAAAACCTGCCAATGCGGACATTTCCGAAGGTGAAAGCGTCCATATGAAAGTATTGGAAAAACGAAAACCGGTTCGAGGGGTGAAAATGAAGGTAGGTCCGAAACGGAAAGAAGTGGTCGTAAATGTAGCTCCTATTATTGTGAATGGGATACTAAAAGGCAGCGTTGGAGTCATTCATGATGTTTCAGAAATACAGTCCCTGACGCAAGAGTTGAATCGTGCTAGACAAATTATTCGTACGCTGGAAGCAAAATATACGTTTGAAGACATTGTGGGAGAATCAGAAGAAATAAAAATCGCGATTGAGCAGGCCAAGCTTGGCGCGAATACCCCGGCTACTGTATTATTAAGAGGAGAGTCGGGCACAGGAAAGGAATTATTTGCTCATGCCATACATAATGCAAGTGATCGCCGCTACAACAAATTTGTCCGTGTGAATTGCGCTGCAATCTCGGAAACGTTGTTGGAAAGCGAATTATTTGGCTACGAAGAAGGGGCTTTTTCCGGTGCGAAAAGAGGAGGCAAGATTGGACTGTTTGAAGAAGCGAACAATGGCAGCATTTTTCTAGATGAAATTGGGGAATTAACCCCCAATACCCAAGCCAAATTGTTGAGAGTACTTCAAGAAAAAGAAATTGTTCGTGTAGGCGGCACCAAACCGATCTCCATCAATGTCCGGGTGATTGCTGCGACAAACGTTTCTTTAGAAAAAGGTATGGAGGAGGGAACATTTAGGGAAGATTTATATTATCGGTTGAATCGAATGCCCATTCAAATCCCTCCTTTGCGCCGAAGAAAGTCGGATATTCCATTGCTTTGCCGTTACTTGCTGGCAAAAATCAACCAAGATTACGGACGAAATGTGGAAAGAATTTCATCGGAAGCAATGAAGAGGTTAATAGATTATGACTGGCCCGGTAATGTAAGAGAGCTAGAAAACGTGCTGGGAAGAGCGGTTATTTTTATGAATTATCATGAGGCGCTGATGAATGTTGATCATTTGTTCTTTTTGCAATCCCAACCAAAAGAATATCTACCTGAATCCCCGATTCATGGCTTAAAAGAAGGGACAACGTTGTCTTCTCTAATAGATGATTATGAAAAGACCATTATTCAAGAAACGCTGATGCATACGGGAGGAAACAAAACGGAAGCCGCGAAAAGGTTAGGAATTTCCATTCGCAATTTGTATTACAAAATAGCAAAGTACAAACTGCAATAATTTGCATGCAAATCATGACTCTTTTGCAAGAAATGGCAAAATCGCTAGGAATGGACGACGGGAATAACGATTTTTTGTTTTGGCATCAAACTTGCATGAGAAAGAATGAGGAAGGGATAGAAAGGTAGAACTGGAAAAGGAGTCGTCCTTTTCGCACTCATTGACTGAAAAAATGAAGAAACGTACGGCTGTGGTAAATTCGAAGTGAACCATGCGGGCAATGAATTTGTTGCAGAGAATCGTACGATATTTGTTGGATCTTGTTCTCGATATAGCTGCTGTTTTATACTCATACAAGCAATGGAATGTTGGTCAAGAAATTTAGCATTCCAATCTTCAGACCGACAAATAATATGTTTTTGTCCTTTGGCTTTATACTGGATTGAACATCATGTGGGAGGAATTCGGATGGAAATATTTCGCTATATGGAAAAATACGATTATGAACAATTATTGTTTTGCCAAGATCAAAATTCTGGGCTAAAAGCTATTATTGCCATACATGACACAACATTGGGACCTGCCCTCGGCGGAACGAGAATGTGGACGTATGAATCAGAAGAAGCGGCAATCGAAGACGCCCTTCGATTGGCGAGAGGCATGACGTATAAAAATGCGGCAGCAGGATTGAACTTGGGCGGAGGGAAAACCGTCATTATTGGAGATCCTCACAAAGACAAAAATGAAGAAATGTTTCGGGCGCTCGGACGATTTATTCAAGGTTTAAACGGGCGTTATATTACGGCGGAAGATGTGGGTACAACGGTAGCGGATATGGATATCATTCATGAAGAAACCGATTTTGTCACCGGCATTTCTCCTGCTTTCGGATCTTCAGGGAACCCTTCTCCCGTCACAGCATATGGCTGTTATGTCGGAATGAAGGCAGCGGCAAAAGAAGCATTTGGATCTGACTCATTAGAGGGGTTGACAATAGCGGTTCAAGGGGCAGGGAATGTTGCTTATCATTTATGCAAATATCTTCATGAAGAACGGGCGCGTTTGATTGTAACGGATATTCATAAAGAACCGGTTCAACGCATTGTTCAAGAGTTTGGGGCGGAAGCGGTTAATCCAAATGACATCTATTCTGTAGAAGCGGACATCTTTTCACCTTGCGCCCTTGGTGCCATTCTGAACGATGAAACCATTCCGAAATTAAAAGCGAAAGTCGTGGCGGGTTCTGCCAATAATCAGCTAAAAGAGGCGAAACACGGGGATATGCTCTATGAAATGGGCATTGTTTATGCTCCGGATTATGTGATTAATGCCGGTGGAGTAATCAATGTTGCTGATGAACTTTACGGCTACAACCGCGAACGCGCATTAAAAAAAGTAGAACAAATTTATCAAAACATTGAAAAGGTATTCGAAATTTCTAAAAGAGACGGGATTCCGACTTATATTGCGGCCGACCGTATGGCAGAAGAAAGAATTGAAAATATCCGCCATTCTCGGAGCCAATTTTTAACCAACAGCAAACATATACTCAATCTCCGCCGATGAAGAGATTGAAATACTATTATAGTAAAAAATCAATCCTTTCCATAGAGCGTGAACCACGAGCCAATTTGGTTTTGATAAGGAGGATTTCCTGATGGCAAAAGAATATGACATCGTGATTTTAGGAGGAGGGACGGGTGGATATGTGGCGGCCATACGGGCTTCCCAACTTGGATTGAAGACCGCGGTTGTCGAAAAAGAAAAACTAGGAGGCACTTGCCTTCATAAAGGATGTATTCCAAGCAAATCACTTTTAAGAAGCGCGGAAGTTTTTGCGCAAACAAAAAACGGTGAAGAATATGGCATACTTGCCAAAGAAATTACACTTGATTTTCAAAAAGTACAAATTCGGAAGCAACGGATTGTGGAACAGCTTTATCTCGGTGTTCAACAGTTAATGAAAAAAGGAAAAATTGATGTGTATGAAGGGATCGGCCGGATTTTAGGTCCATCCATTTTTGCTCCGGTTGCCGGGACGATTTCCGTTGAAATGGACGATGGGAATGAAAACGAAATTTTGATCCCTCAACATGTCATCATAGCCACAGGTTCGCGGCCAAAGACATTGGATGGTTTGGAAATAGACGGGGATTTTATTTTATCCTCCAACGAAGCTCTGGAGCTGTCCCATGTTCCGTCTTCCGTTTTGATTGTAGGGGGAGGGGCGATCGGAATAGAATGGGCCTCGATGCTAAGGGATTTTGGATCGGATGTTGCGATCATCGAATATGCCCCACGTCTTCTTCCGTCTGAAGATCACGATATTTCAAAAGAATTGGAAATTAGGCTGAAGAAAAAAGGGATCCGAATTGCAACAAATGCGAAAGTTCTCCCGAATACGGTCAAAAAAGGAAAGACAACGGCTACAGTCCAAGTAGAAGTAAACGGGGAACGACTGGCGTATTCAGCTGAAAAAATTCTAGTTTGCGTTGGTCGTCAAGCGAACATTGAAGATATCGGATTGGAAAACACCGATATTCAAGTAAATCAGGGGGTCATTCAAGTCAACGATTATTTTCAGACAAAAGAGCGCCATATTTATGCGATAGGGGACGTCATTGGAGGAATGCAATTGGCTCACGTGGCTTCCCGTGAAGGAATGATTGCGGTCGAGCATATTGCGGGTTTGAATCCTGAACCGCTTGACTATTCGCTTGTTCCGAACTGCATTTATTCATCTCCTGAAATCGCCAGTGTTGGCTGGACGGAACAAGAAGCAAAGGAAAAAGGACTGAATTTGAAAATGGGAACATTTCCGTTCCAAGCTGTTGGAAAAGCGCTTGTTTACGGACAGTCCGATGGATTTGTCAAGTTGATTGTCGATCGGGACACGGATGACGTCTTAGGAGTTCATATGATTGGTCCTCATGTGACCGATATGATATCCGAAGCCGGATTGGCGCGCTTTTTAGATGCTGCTGCTTGGGAAGTGGCTCATGCCATTCATCCGCATCCTACTTTGAGTGAAGCGTTGGGAGAGGCGGCCTTTTCCGTTGATGGAAAGGCTGTCAATCTGTGATGCAAGAGAAGGAATGGAGGGTTTCAAATGGTTCAAAACCGACATAAGGAATTGGGCATAAGCGACGAGAGAGTTTTAGAGATGTATAAAACGATGCTTATGGCTCGTAAGATAGATGAACGTATGTGGCTTCTGAATCGCTCAGGAAAGATTCCGTTTGTCGTTTCTTGCCAAGGACATGAAGCAGCCCAAGTGGGAGCAGCCTTTGCACTGGATGCAAAAAAAGACTATGTACTCCCTTATTACAGAGGTGTAGGGATTGTACTGTCCTTTGGAATGACAGCAAGGGATTTAATGCTTTCTGGTTTTGCAAAAGCGGAAGACCCAAATTCAGGCGGCAGGCAAATGCCGGGACATTTCAGCCAAAAGAAGCTTCATATAGTCACCGGATCCTCTCCAGTCACCACGCAAGTGCCTCATGCAGTCGGCATTGCACTGGCGGGAAAAATGGAGAAAAAAGATTTAGTTGCGTTAGCAACGTTTGGCGAAGGTTCTTCCAATCAAGGCGACTTCCATGAAGCGGCTAATTTTGCGGGCGTTCATAAGCTTCCGGTTATTTTTATGTGCGAAAATAATCAATATGCGATTTCTGTTCCGCTTGAAAAACAGCTTACCTGCGAAAGAGTGTCCGATCGAGCCGTCGGTTATGGAATGCCGGGCTATACGGTGAACGGCATGGATCCGCTTGAAGTTTATAAGGTGGTAAAAGAAGCAGCGGACCGTGCCCGCAAAGGAGAAGGGCCAACCTTAATTGAAACAGTAACCTATCGTTTGACGCCGCATTCTTCAGATGACGATGACTCGAGCTACCGTTCTCCGGATGAGGTGGCGGAAGCGAAAACAAAAGATCCGATTATCGTTTTTGGCGCTTATTTAAAAGAAGTGGGTGTCATGGATGACAAGCTTGAAAAGGAAATTCATAACGAAGTAATGGAGATCGTGAATGAAGCAACGGAGTATGCGGAGCAAGCACCATATGCGTTGCCGGAAGACGCACTGAAATATGTCTATAAGGAATCATTGTAAGGGGGATTCAACATGCCTGTCATTTCCTATATTGAGGCTGTGACCATGGCAATACGCGAGGAGATGGAACGAGATTCTCGTGTATTCGTGCTTGGAGAAGATGTCGGCAAAAAGGGCGGAGTATTCAAAGCGACCCAAGGATTATTTGAACAATTTGGGGGAGAACGAGTGATCGATACCCCGTTGGCAGAATCGGCGATAGCCGGTGTAGGAATTGGAGCGGCCCTTTATGGGATGCGGCCCATTGCCGAAATGCAATTTGCTGATTTTATTTTGCCCGCTGTCAACCAAATTATTTCGGAAGCGGCTAAGATTCGCTATCGCTCGAACAATGATTGGAATTGTCCGCTTGTGATAAGAGCTCCATACGGTGGCGGAGTTCATGGTGCTCTTTACCATTCTCAATCGATGGAAGCCGTTTTTGCCAACCAGCCGGGTTTAAAAATTGTGATGCCTTCCACTCCTTATGATGTGAAAGGTCTGTTGAAAGCGGCTGTCCGCGACGATGATCCCGTTTTATTTTTTGAACATAAGCGGGCCTATCGGCTGATCAAAGGAGAAGTGCCTGAAGAGGACTATGTGCTTCCAATCGGAAAAGCGGATATAAAGCGAGAAGGAGATGATGTAACCGTTATAACGTACGGTTTATGTGTTCATTTCGCTCTTCAAGCCGCAGAAAGACTCGCAAAGGATGGAATTGAAACGTATATATTGGATTTACGTACTGTTTATCCTCTTGATAAAGAAGCGATTATAGAAGCAGCCAAAAAAACAGGAAAAGTGCTTCTTGTTACAGAAGATACGAAAGAAGGAAGCATCATGAGTGAAGTATCGGCCATCATTGCAGAGCATTGTTTATTTGATCTTGACGCTCCTATTAGGCGGCTCGCAGGACCTGATATTCCGGCAATGCCTTATGCCCCTATCATGGAAAAATTCTTTATGGTAACTCCTGAAAAAGTGGAAAACGCCATAAGAGATTTAGCAGAGTTTTAACCGCACTTTCTTTAGAACCTTTTTTCGGAAGAGCCGACATAATGCAAATCTTATTTTTTTGGAGTCTATTACACGTCTATTTTGAGTGAGTCGCATGGTCCAAGGAGCAATGAAGATACAAGGAGTGGTTATGATGGCACGGGAAAAAATGACGATGCCGCAGCTAGGCGAAAGTGTGACAGAAGGAACCATTAGCCGGTGGCTTGTAAAACCGGGTGATCATGTCAAAAAATACGATCCGATTGCGGAAGTGTTGACCGATAAAGTGAATGCTGAAGTCCCTTCTTCTTTCACCGGAACGGTCATCGAGCTTGCTTGCACTGAAGGTGAAACGCTCGAAGTGGGGGAAGTGATTTGTGTCATTGAAACAAAAGAAGAAAGTTCGACACAGAAAGATACAAGAGAGTCAGAAACGGTGACAATCGAACCCCCTATGAAGCATAAGGCGGATGGTCCTGCGGCAAAGACCCGCTTCTCTCCAGCTGTATTAAAGCTTTCACAAGAGTATGGCATTGATTTATCAAAAGTTCCAGGCTCCGGAAAAGGGGGGCGCATTACGAGAAAAGATGTATGGAAATGGATTGAAACGAATGACCATTCGAAATCGTCCAGTGAAGCACCCGCGGCCGTTCATTCGGATGTTGTGGAAGAACAACCGTTGAAACATCTAGAAAAGAATAAATTGGAGAAGCATCCGCATTTATCTGAAACTTACGGTGATTTGGAAATACCGGTTGCAGGGGTGCGCAAAGCCATTGCCGAACATATGGTTCGAAGCAAGCAAGAAATTCCTCATGCCTGGACCATGATGGAAGTCGACGTTACCAACCTTGTTCAGTACCGCAATTCCATTAAAGAAGAATTTAAAGAGAGGGAAGGTTTTAACTTAACGTACTTTGCCTTTTTTGTCAAAGCGGCAGCCCAAGCTTTGAAAGAATATCCACAATTGAACTCAATGTGGGCGGGGGATAAAATCATTCAGAAAAAAGAGATTAACATTTCGATCGCAGTCGCAACGGATGAGGCGCTGTTTGTACCTGTTATAAAGCGAGTAGATGAAAAAACGATCAAAGGCATTGCGAGGGAAATCAATGAAATGGCTGTTAAAGCACGTACGGGCAGCTTAAAGCAAGAAGATATGGAAGGCGGCACTTTTACCGTCAATAATACAGGTTCCTTTGGTTCCGTGCAATCCATGGGAATTATCAATTATCCGCAATCGGCCATTTTGCAGGTGGAATCGATCGTCAAAAGGCTCGTGGTGATGGATAACGGTATGATTGCGGTTCGCGATATGGTCAATCTTTGCCTCTCTCTCGATCATCGAATATTGGATGGACTCATTGGAGGACGTTTTTTACAAAGGGTTAAAAATATTCTTGAAAATATTTCCGAAGAGAATACACCGATTCATTGAATAAAATCGCTCGGAAATTTCACTTTTCTTCTAAGACCATGAACAGAAACATAAAAGACAAATGGCTGACTCAAAAGAATAGGGCCTATTCCCCCTCATCGTGGATAGGAGGAATCAGCCCTTTATGAGTCAGCTTTTTGCCTATTTAGAGATTATTTAAAAAGTCCTGCAATGGAGTTAACAATCGATTGCAGAAAGTCGATGATCGATTGGAGGAAGCTTTTCCCTTCATCCGAATTTTTCAATTCATTCCATTTCTCTTTTGCTTTGTCAATTTGAGAATTGACAGCATCCCAGTTGATGTGCAAACCTTTCATTTTGTCGAATAAAGAGACTAACTGATCTTTTTGATCCGGCGTCAAGGAAATATTTAAATCATTGGCCACGTTGTTGATGATCACTTGAATATCTTCTTTTGTTTTAGGGTTTTGTTTAGCGATTTCTTCTTTAATTTTTTCTATTAATTGTGTAGCGTCGTTTTTTCCGATATCATCGGCCAATTTGGCAGTTGTCACCATTTCTTGATTGGCCACTTGTTTTTGTGCTTCAGGAATTTGTTTGCCTGTTGTGGATTCATAGGCTTTAATGATGCCGGTAAGCGCAGCCGTTCCTGATACGTCAAACGGTGCCGTAATATAAATATCGGCATCTTTCACACCTGCTGTTGTCAACGCGTTCATATACATTTCTTTCGATACCCATGTAATATGATTCGTTTGCACTTTCAGGCCATAGCCACTTTCTTTAGTGGTAATTTTACTGGAAGAAATGGCTTTCGTGCCAATTTGCGAATTAGGAATATAGTTCCCCAAATACTTATGTTCTTCGGCGTTCGTAACCGTGATTGTATTGACATCGCCGGATACGCCCATTTCATTTAAAACTTGTTCTTTTTGCTGAGGGGTTAAATCCGCTCCGAGAGTGACGGTTGTTTCGCCCGTAATGCTGTCAGCCTGCACAGACATCGTGAAACCCAATGTAAAGATGGCAAGCAATAAAAATAACTTTTTCATAAAATCCTCTCCTGTACTTTTTCCCTTTCGTTTAAGGTATATAATAAGATTTCAGCAATGTTAAGACGGTTGCCAAATGTACGGCGGACAGACGACTATTGAGACATGTGATCAACGTACATTCCGCCGGCACCATCCTTTTCTCTTTCTCTTTCGCCTTGAAGCGGCTTGTTGAAAGAGAAGGACTTTTCTAATTCTTTATTTTAATCGAAATGCAAATGGTTCTACAACTTTTTCTGCAATTCATAGTCCAAGTCGCTACTTTCGTCCTTTTTAGGAAATGGATCGTAAGAAAATCATATACTGAAATAAACAGGGCGATCGAAAAAACGAACGTCCTTTTTGGAAAGGTATGAAATTGGCGGCTTTTTATGATAAAAGCGATGAGTATCAGAAAAAAACTTGCCTGCTTAAAAAAGAGCGCCGTTGATCGACGCCCAATATTAGGGAGTTTAGGGTATGGATCTTGTTATATCATGATTTTACCCTAATTTTTGATGGATAAACCTTTTATCATACCATAAAAAATTTGAAAATAAAGGTAAATTCCTTTATGATAGGTACATGATAGGGAAAGGAGGAACAGCCCATGAGCATGAATTTTAACATTTTTATGAATGATGTCGTCAATCAATCTCGTAAAGAAATGGTCGATGCTGGGTATAGAGAACTTAGAACTCCGGAAGAAGTGGATGAAGCGTTGCAGAAAAAAGGCACGACTCTTGTGATGGTGAACTCGGTTTGCGGATGCGCCGGAGGAATTGCACGTCCTGCTGCTGCTTATGCGATCCACTACGATAAGCGTCCGGATCAGCTTGTTACAGTTTTTGCCGGACAGGATAAAGAAGCGACAGCGAAAGCTCGCAGCTATTTTACCGGCTATCCGCCTTCTTCTCCATCTTTCGCCCTTTTAAAAGACGGGAAACTGGTTGCCATGGTGGAACGGCATGAAATTGAAGGACATGAGCCTATGGATGTGGTTCAAAAATTGCAAGCGGCTTTTGATCAATATTGCGAAGAAGTGTAGGATGAAAGCGAATCTGTTTTTCTATCAAATTGTTTAAGTGAAAACCGTTTCAAACAGAAAGATCTAATGAAGGCTGGCTCAACAAGGTGAGTTCTATCAAATGTGTGTTCCTTTAAGTTCTGCATTTGATAAGGGCTTTTGACATTCCTTGTGATCCAGCTCATTTTTTTGATCATTTGGTCCAAAGTGATTTAGCTTGAAAACGAAGAGAGGGTTCGACATACTAAAGAAGAAAATAACAGATTTGGGGTTATGGATATGTTTCGAATCGGGTATCGTACGATCAAAACGGCAGTAGGCACGACTTTGGCTATCATGCTTTCGCAATGGCTTCACTTGCACAATTTTGTCTCTGCCGGAATTATTACCATATTATGTATTAAAAACACAAAAGTAAAATCATTTGAGGCCGCTTGGACGCGTTTTTTCGCTTGTGTGCTGGCAATGGTTTTTTCTGCTTGTTTCTTTGAAGGGATTGCTTTTCATCCCGTTGTGATTGGCCTCATGCTGTTGGTCTTTATTCCAACGACCGTAAAGCTAAAAGTAACAGAAGGCATTGTCACGAGCAGCGTCATTATTCTTCATATTTATTCAGCCGGTCATGTCACCCTTTCTTTGTTGTTGAATGAGCTGTGCCTCATTGTTGTCGGCATCGGCATTGCTTTATTGATGAACCTTTATATGCCCAGTGCAGATGAAACGTTGTATCGCTACCAGGAAGAAATTGAAAAGAACTTCCGGAGGATTTTTGAGGAAGTGATTTCGTATTTACGCAGTCATAAAAATGATTGGGATGGAAAAGAAATAACGGAAACGGCGCGTCTGTTGAAAGAAGCAAAATCACTCGCTTTAAAAGATGCAGAAAATCATCCAACAAGAGAAGAAAACTTATTTTATCACTATTTTGTCATTCGTGAAAAACAATTTGAAATACTCGAACGATTGTTGCCGATTTTAACGTTTGTCTCCTACCAAACAAAACAATCCCACATGGTTGCTGATTTTTTGGAAGAGTTAAAAGACAATATTCATCCTGGAAATACGGCTCATTTCTACTTAAAAAAACTATACGACATGAAAGTGGAATTTGAAAGAATGGAGTTGCCTAAAACAAGGGAGGAATTTGAAACAAGAGCGGCTCTTTTTCAATTTGTCCGAGAAATGGAACAATACTTGATCATCAAAAGTTCGTTTAAGGGTTTAAAACGAAAGGCGAATAAAAACAGCCAAAAATCCGCAACATACTCTTAAATAAACCCATCCTGGCAAGCAAAGATTGCGCTGGGGTGTTTTAGCAACATTTTATTTCCGTTTCCAGATTGTTTTCGAACCAAGCGTTTTACGGTTGGTGAAGCGGGAAAGAAGAGTGGTGATCAAGTTTGAGAAAACTTTGGAAAATTCTATTCATTTTCACTTTTTTGTTTCCAAATTCGACCTCTGCCGAAGGTTCTCCTCTTATTATCATCAATAAAAAAACCAATGAATTAGCCTTTTATAACGGTGGAAAGCTGCTAATGAGGGAAAAAGTGGCCACTGGAAAAACGAATGATCTTACTCCGGAAGGGCTGTTCACCGTAACTGTCAAAGCGAAAAATCCTTACTATCGGAAGAAAAATATCCCCGGGGGGCATCCTAATAACCCGCTTGGGACAAGGTGGATCGGATTTAACGCAAAAAACACCGGTGGCCGCATATATGGTGTCCACGGGACGAATAATCCTGCTTCCATCGGGCACTACATTTCCAATGGTTGCATTCGCATGAACAATCAGGCAATTGAAAGATTATATGAAAATGTTCCCATTGGTGCGAAAATAAGGGTAGTCACATCCACACAATCGTTAGACCAGATAGCGAGACAATTGGGTGCCATTCGTTAGCAAAATAGCCTAAAGAAAAAGCAATCGGCTTTCCAGCTGATTGCTTTTTCGATTTTACAAAAACATTGTAAGCCCTGCGAGGACCGTTGTGGAAATCATTGCCAATAACATGATATAGACAACGACTTTTTGGATCTTCTTGTTTCTCATGTTCTCCTCTCCTTCATTTCCGCTGCTTTTATATTATCGATTTTTCCTATTGTCATCAACATCTATTCTTTAGAGGGAAGGTTGATAATGTTTGAAAAAAGAGGAGATTTTGAAAATCATATCGAATATTGGAACGAAACCATCCTTGAACGTTGTCGACTACTTTTGCCATTTGTTGATTATTGTCACCATATTGTTCATGATTGTGAACTTATTGCACAAAGTGGTGTCGTGGATAAAACTATTTTCATGTCTTGGCAGCTCTAAAGAGTTCGATAATCGATTGTGAAAATTAGTATCATTCGAAAAATACCGCCATATTCTCAAGAACCTATCTTTCGTTTGTAGACTTTTTTTCAAAAGAGTATACTGAAAAGTGATTACATAAATTGGAGGTATTTTTTGTCATGGTGAATAAGGAAAGATTGGTCAATGAATTTTTGGAACTCGTGCAAATTGACTCAGAAACAAAAAATGAAAGTGAAATTTCAAAAGTATTAAAACAAAAATTTACAGAATTAGGATTGGATGTCTATGAAGATAATGCGAAAGAAAAAACAGGACATGCAGCCGGCAATTTGATTTGTACTTTACCAGGAAATAAAGAAGGCGTAGATCCTATTTATTTTACTTCTCATATGGATACTGTTGTTCCTGGAAAAGGGGTGAAACCTTCCATTAAAGACGGTTACGTTGTCACAGATGGCACGACGATTTTAGGTGCTGATGATAAAGCTGGGTTGGCGGCCATGTTTGAAGCAATCAGAATGATAAAAGAACAGAATATTTCTCATGGGACGATTCAATTTATCATAACAGTGGGAGAAGAGTCCGGTTTAGTTGGAGCCAAAGAGCTTGATCCATCGCTTATTAAAGCAGAATATGGATTTGCCCTAGACAGCGACGGAAAAGTAGGAAATATCGTCGTGGCAGCTCCAACGCAGGCGAAAATTAAAGCGGTGATTCTTGGAAAAACGGCCCATGCCGGCGTAGCTCCTGAAAAAGGCATTTCCGCCATCACGATTGCCTCAAAAGCCATTGCGAGAATGCCTCTAGGACGAATTGACGAAGAGACTACTGCCAATATCGGCCGATTTGAAGGCGGGCAAGCAACGAATATCGTATGTGACCGTGTTGATATTTTGGCAGAAGCAAGATCGTTAGTTCCTGAAAAAATGAAACAACAAGTGGCGAAAATGAAAGAAGCGTTTGAAAGTGCCGCCCAAGAAATGGGAGGACGAGCAGAAATTGATGTGCAAGTGATGTACCCTGGTTTTAAATTTGGCGAAGGGGATAAAGTAGTGGAAATTGCGAAAAAAGCAGCTGCGAAAGTGGGAAGACCTGCTGAATTGCTGAAAAGCGGCGGCGGCAGCGATGCGAATGTGATTGCTGGCTTAGGGATTCCTACTGTCAATTTAGCAGTAGGCTATGAGGATATTCACACAGTGAACGAAAAAATGCCTATTGAAGAATTAGTGAAATTGGCAGAAATGACTGTAGCCATTGTGGAGGAAGTGGCAAATCCATCGTAATCTCTTTGAAAAGAGAGCTTTCCAGCTCTCTTTTCGACCGCTTTCAAAAGGAGGCTTAAGAAGTGGAAGCAACAAAAATGGTTATTTTTCAATCTGGCAAGGAAGAATACGCCATTCCGGTTCAATATGTCGTTTCCATTGAAAAATTGGACCATATTAACCCAGTCCCCCATTTGCCTGCATATTTGCGGGGAATTGTCAAATATCGCGGAGAATTGATTCCAGTCATTGATTTTGAGCAAGTTTTATATTCTCAATTTATTGAAAAATTGCCGGAAAGCCGTCTCATTGTTCTTCAAGTAGAATCGTTCATTTTCGGAATATTAGTAAAAGAGGCAAAAGAAATTATCGACATTCCTATTGAACGCCAAAAACAGATCGGTCTAATGGCTTACAAGGGAACCCGATATTTTTCAGCTGTGGCAAACATGGAGAATCGCTTGATTACCATCATTGATCCCATAATTCTTGTGGAATCGCTAGAAGGAATTCAAGACATCCAAGAATATATGAAGACGATGCAAAATGCCTGATCATGAATGTGGAAAATTTTGTGCAGCTCTTCTTGTGATAACAGCAAACAAAAAAAGAATGGCTGTTCACTTCGCTTGTGATATAGAAAAAAGAAGGGAGCAAAATGCATCCCTTCTTAAGTTTAGTTTTTCAACAACAATCATGTGGATGGATAACCGTTTCAGTTAGGACTTTTCGAAAGAGATTTGATTCTATGAAAGTGAAAATGCATGGGTTTCAAGATCTTGATAGAATGTGTTTCTTTTTTTTAGGCGAAAAGTTTTTATTCTATTCAATCAGCTTGAAACGGAATCCTCTGTGAACGGCCATGCAGGGAGCATTTTATGGAGCGGTTTATCCTGTCGATAGCCGAGAGCGTATTCTGCTTGCATGATCGTATGAATCTCCCTCGTTCCTTCGTAAATAACCGGTGCTTTGGAATTTCTTAAGTAGCGCTCCACGGAATATTCAGTGGAATATCCGTATGCGCCATGAATTTGCACCGCATCATCCGCTGCTTTGTTGGCAAAATCACAGGCTCGCCATTTGGCTAGGGAGGTTTCGCGCGTATTGCGCCGGCCTTTGTTTTTCAATTCGCCGGCCCGATAGACAAGAAGCCGGCTTATTTGCAGCCCTGCTTCCATGTTGGCGATCATTTGTTGAACGAGCTGATGGCGGCCGATTTCTTTTCCAAAGGTCTTTCGTTCGTGGCAATATTTGACGCTTTCTTCCAGGCAGGCCATGATGAGGCCGCACGCTCCGGCTGCGACTGTGAATCGACCGTTGTCAAGGGCTGACATTGCGATTTTAAATCCTTCCCCTTCTTCGCCAAGCAAGTTTTCTTTTGGAACCCGGACGTTGTCAAGAAACAGTTCTCCCGTATTTCCAGCTCGAATTCCCAATTTTCCTTTAATCGCTTTGGAAGAAAATCCGGGCATTGTCCGTTCAACAATAAAGGCGGAAATCCCTTTATGTTTTTTGCTTTTGTCCGTATAGGCGAATACAAGAAAATGATCCGCTACGTCGCACAAGGAAATCCAAGTTTTTTGTCCGTTCAAAATATAGTCGTCGCCGTCTCGAGTTGCTGTCGTGCCTAAAGCGGCTACATCAGATCCTGCTTCTGGCTCCGTTAATCCAAAGGCGCCGACTTTTTCTCCTTTTGCTTGAGGAACAAGATACGTTTGTTTTTGATATTCATTGCCCCATTGAAGGAGTGTCAGGCTATTCAGTCCGGTATGGGACCGACACAGCTG
Source organism: Caryophanales bacterium (assembly GCA_014896555.1). GTDB lineage: Bacteria > Bacillota > Bacilli > Bacillales > DSM-4216 > Bacillus_O. The sequence goes on from JADBKC010000011.1 coordinate 22,953, forward strand.
TCCGAAATGCTGTATCTCCCCTTTCTAGTTCTTCGCACACAATCGCAAGCGAGTTGTAATCCATTCCGCTTCCGCCATACTGTTCGGGAATACAGACACCCATCAAGCCAAGATCGGCCAACTTTTTGATGATGTTTGTTTCAAAATGATGGTTTGCATCCCATTCGCCGACATACGGCATAATCTCTTTATCCACGAACTGGCGTACGGTTTTTCGTACTAGCTGCTGTTCTTCCGAAAATTCAAAGTTCATGGGCTCATCGCTCCTTTAAATAATTTGATTCGTTTTCAAATCTGCTGGTCACATTGACTAGTGAGCTGACAGCGCAGTCATATAAAGAGAGATCGATCTTTTGACCTTTTCCTGAACGTTCCTTTTCTAATAAAGCTGCTTGAATGCCAATAGAGGCGTACAACTCTGTTAAAATATCCGTAATGGCCACTCCGGTTTTGAATGGAGGTGAATGTTCATCGCCGGTGATCGGCATAAGCCCGCTCATTCCTTGAATGATAAAATCATATCCTGGCAGATCTTTATAAGGACCCGTTTCGCCAAATCCAGTAATGGAGCAGTAGACAAGTTTCGGATTGTATCGGGACAACTCCTTATATCCTATATCGAGCGGATCCATTGTGCCTGTTTTAAAGTTATGAATGACAACATCGCTTTTTTCCGCTAGCTGATAAATGATCTTTTTCCCTCTTGGATTTTTTAAATTGACGGTTCAGCTTTTTTATTTCGATTGGCGCATAAATAGTATGCGCTTACACCATTTTGAAACGGAGGACCCCATCCTCTTGTTTTATCGCTTCCGCCAGGGGCTTCCACTTTCATCACTTCCGCGCCTAAATCGCCTAAAATCATCGTACATAATGGTCCTGCGAGCACTCTTGACAAGTCGAGAACTTTTACACCGTCTAACGCCTCCAGACATCTCGCCCACTCCTTTCACTTGACATGAATGAAAAAGCCGGCTTCTTTCACGGCTCATGACAGCGAAGGAAAGAAGCGGGCTCTTTTATTTGCCTGGACCATTTGAAATTAATAGTTTGCAGAATGAACGGTTTTTTGGATTTGAACTATCTTACAAAGGCGATTAGTTGAACAAGTACAGGCTTGTATCCGATTTCTTGTCCATGTCTACTTAATATTATTCTGAATAGTAAAAAAATAGTATCTGTTATGTTGAAAAGTGACAAAAATTTCTCGGGTTTATGTAGGAGAAGGGAGTAATACCTTTTCATCGTTCTTTTTCATTGGTGAGCGCTTCATTGTTTTCTTCAGACAGACAATTGCTATAATAAACAGAGAAAAGAATGGAGGTGGACGGACGTGAAACAGTTTTACCCAAAAAACGGGCGAGTGATTTTACATGTCGATATGAATAGCTTCTATGCTTCGGTTGAAATGGTCTACGATCCGTCCTTAAAGGGTAAACCATTAGCGATTGCAGGTGATCCAAAAGAGCGAAAAGGGATTGTCGTCACGTGCAGCTATGAAGCGAGAAAGTTCGGAGTAAAAACGACAATGCCTATATGGGAAGCGAAAAAACGTTGCCCTGAATTGATCGTCAAGCCGCCTAATGTTGATCGCTATCGAGCTTTATCTCAGGCGATGTTTGATATTTTGCGCCAGTATACCCAATTAGTAGAGCCGGTTTCCATTGATGAAGGGTATATGGATATTACAGAAAGCTATGAATGGGGGACACCGATTGAAATCGCCGAAGCCATTCAAAAAAGACTTCAAAACGAATTGGACTTGCCTTGCAGCATCGGGATTGCTCCTAATAAATTTTTAGCGAAAATGGCTTCTAATATGAAAAAGCCGATGGGGATTACGGTATTGCGAAAAAGAGATGTGCCAAGTCGATTGTGGCCGCTTCCGGTTGAGAAGATGCATGGCGTAGGAGAGAAAACGGCCGCGAAATTACGCACCATAGGCATTCATACGATTGGCGATTTAGCAAAATCGAACGATATTCAACTGAAAACACTTCTTGGCATCATCGGAGTACGTCTAAAGGAGCGGGCAAATGGGCGAGATGATCGAAAAGTGGATCCAGAGTCTGTGAATGAACGGAAAAGCATTGGAAATTCCATGACTTTGCCTACGGATGCGAAAAATGAAGAGGAGTTGTCCGAAGTGATTCACAAGTTGGCTGAAAAAGTCTCGTATCGCCTTAAGGAACGGGGACTAGTAGCTACCCATCTTTCAGTTATGATTCGCTTTCAAAACAGACATACTATTACAAGAAGCAAGAAACTAGACAGCCAGACGGACTCAGCGGAAGATATTCAACGGGTTTCCAAAACATTGGTTTTGGAACATTGGAATGGCATTCCCGTCCGCTTGCTTGGCATCACAGCACAGAATTTAGTGGAAAAAGAAGAGGCTTACAAGCAGCTGGATTTATTCACGTACCAGAAGGAAGCCAAAATAGAGCCTCTGTTGGAAACGTTGGAAAACTTGAGAGAAAAGTTCGGAAACCAGATTATCCAAAAAGGATTTCCACGCCCTTGAGAAAGAACGGGATAATAAGCATCTTTCTTTTCTATTTAAAGCATTTTGACATTGGGAAAGGCAACTTTTTCACGATCACGAGAAGTATTAAAAGGTGTTTGTTTTAATGTATTTCTATTTTCTAGAAAAAGGCGATTGGGCTGGTCCAATTATTTGCAACCAACATCGAAAATTGATACAGTAAAGTAGCGATAACAGCTTAAAATATAGTGCAGAAGGGACGTAAGAAAAGATGGCTAAACAACAAATTGGCGTAATCGGATTAGCTGTTATGGGAAAAAATTTGGCACTCAATATTGAAAGCAAAGGATATTCTGTGTCGGTATATAATCGTTCGAGAGAAAAAACAGATGCGTTATTAGAGGAAGCAAAGGGAAAAAATATTGTCGGAACCTATACTATAGAAGAATTTATTGATTCATTGGAAAAACCGAGGAAAATTTTGTTGATGGTTAAAGCGGGAGCTCCGACGGATGCGACGATTGAACAATTAAAACCTCATCTTGAACCCGGCGATATTTTGATTGATGGAGGAAACACTTTCTTCAAAGATACTCAGCGCCGCAATAAAGAGTTGAGCGAATTAGGCATTCATTTTATTGGCACCGGAGTTTCCGGAGGAGAAGAAGGAGCGTTGACCGGTCCTTCCATTATGCCAGGCGGACAAAAAGAAGCGTATGATTTGGTGGCGCCTATTTTAAAAGATATTTCCGCTAAAGTAAACGGCGATCCATGTTGTACATATATTGGTCCAGACGGTGCCGGCCATTACGTGAAAATGGTTCATAATGGCATCGAATACGGCGATATGCAGCTGATTTCAGAAGCATACTTTTTACTGAAGAATTTGCTTGGTTTAAATGCTGAAGAACTGCATCAAGTTTTTGCCGAATGGAATAAAGGTGAGCTGGACAGCTATTTAATTGAAATTACGGCTGACATTTTTACGAAAGTAGATGAGGAAACCGGAAAACCGCTGGTGGATGTGATTTTGGATAAAGCGGGTCAAAAAGGAACAGGAAAATGGACCAGTCAGAGCGCTCTCGACTTGGGAATTCCGCTCCCGCTTATTACCGAGTCGGTTTTTGCCCGCTTTATTTCTGCGTTAAAAGAGGAAAGAGTAAAAGCAAGCAAGCTGTTAAAAGGACCGGAAACAAAAGGGGTTGAAGGCGATCGCAATAAACTGATCGAATCGATCCGCAGAGCGCTATATATGAGTAAAATCTGCTCTTACGCCCAAGGATTTGCCCAAATGAGAGCAGCCTCAGAGGAATACAATTGGAACCTTCGCTACGGCGAGATCGCCATGATTTTCCGAGGCGGCTGCATCATCCGCGCGCAATTTTTGCAAAAAATTAAAGATGCCTATGATAGAGATCCAAACTTGGCGAATTTGTTGTTAGATCCTTATTTCAAAGAGATCGTCGAAAAATATCAATCTTCTTTGCGTGAAGTCGTTTCGTTGGCTGCCCTTCAAGGAATCCCTGTTCCTGCTTTTTCTGCTGCTTTGGCCTACTATGACAGCTATCGGACAGAAACATTGCCTGCCAACTTAATTCAGGCGCAAAGGGACTACTTCGGCGCTCACACTTATGAAAGAGTGGACAAAGAAGGCATTTTCCATACAGAATGGATAAGCAAGTAATTTTGAAAAAGAAACTTTTTTATGTATGAACGTCCCCTCATAGCAGACGGAATAAAAGCAAAAAATTTGTCTGCTGTGAGGGGATTTTTTTATTCTCTTCAAAATATAAGAGATTCCTTGTGAAGATGAACTACGTATACGGTTGCTTTACAAAGTAGGGGTTTGTTTTATCGAAGTGTTCCCGCCAGCAAATCCCGTATAAGCGTATCCTTGATCTGAAACAGGATTAGTTGTTTATCTTCTCTGTTGGATCGTATTGTAAAGTGCTTATAGCGATTTTACACCCCCGACGAAGGAGAAATATTGCTAGGGAAAACCAATATTGAAGAATTTCACTTACATTCGTGGCGCCGCAATATCAGTTATGTCTTACAAGAAAGCCCGATGATGTCAGGAACGATACGTGACAATATTTGTTATGGACTAAGTAGAGACGTTTCCGATCAAGAAATCATACAAGCGGCTAAACTGGCAAACGCAGCGGAATTTATCGATCGGCTTCCAAAAAGATATTGGACTGAAGTGGGGGAACGGGGAATCAAATTATCAGGTGGACAGCGGCAGAGAATCGCTATTGCCCGCGCTCTTATACGCGATCCTAAAATCCTTCTTCTGGATGAAGCGACCTCAAACTTAGACAGTTCATCGGAAGTTCTTGTTCAAAAGGCTTTGCAGCGGCTGATGGAGAGAAGAACAACCATTGTTATTGCCCATCGTCTCTCAACGGTTATTGACGCAGACCAAATGATTGTATTAGAGAAAGGGGTTATCACCGGGATCGGCACACATAGAGAATTGCTGCAAACCCATCCGCTCTACAGAGAACTTGCCGAACAACAACTACAGACTAGCTCGGAGTAATCACAAATGATATTTTTTCGGACCGAATTGTTCTATAAGGAAAATATTTGTGGTGAAAGAGACCGCCAAGCGGATGCGGTAGAAACGATACTTACGATTACTTTATCAGTTGACTCCTTTTCCAAATTCATTTTATAGTAAAACAAAGTAGCTGCATAATGGGGGAAATCATGTGAATTCGTTACTAATGAGAATAAAGAATGAGCTGTCTAAACTTACGGATGCGGAACGGAAAATAGGTGAGTACATATTAGAGAACCCTGAATTGGTTCCGAATATGACGACGAAAGATTTATCGGAGAAAACAGGAGTCAGTGAATCAAGTGTAGTAAGGTTTTGCAAATCCATTGGTATGACGAGTTTTAAAACGTTTAAGTTGGAGCTAGTCAAACATTTAACTTTATCTGAAACGAATATTTCTGATTTCTCCATTTTACAGAAAAAAGATTTACCTTATGATTTATTTCAAAAAGTGACATATGTGAACAAGTTAGCGATTGAATCCGTCCTGACATCGTTGGATCGGAGAGAATTAGACAAAGCAGTAGATGTGATGCAAAAGGCAAGAAAACTCGTTTTTTACGGTGTCGGCGGCTCTGCAACGGCCGCTTTTGATGCTCAGTACAAATTTACAAAACTGGGATTTCCATCGATTATGGCCCATGATTTTCATTACTTGCTTTCGCTTATTCCTTATTTAGATGAACGGGATGTTTTTGTGGCGATCAGTATGTCGGGGAAAACGAAGGATGTCCTTGAATTAGCTCAATTTGCCAAAAGAAAAGGAGCAACAGTGATCGCTATCACCAATATGGATAAATCTCCTCTTTATAAGAAAGCAGATATTCGGCTTTGTACACCGGTTGTCGAACAAGATTTTCGGATAGGAACCATTTCTTCCAGGATGGCACAACTTGATATTGTGGATGCCCTTTATGTCAGTGTGTTTAATCGAATTGGAGAGAAAGTAGTGGATCGATACTATGAGGCAAGAAATGAAGCGGTGAAATTGCGTAGATAACCTTGAATCAAAGAACATCCTTGGAAACGAAGGATGTTTTTTTAATTTCTGATAAATGAAACAAAATTTCAAAAATAAAAATAAAATTATTGACATTTTGTTTCAGTCATATACAATAAAATCAAAAAATAAGTTTTAAAAAGGATGATTAGATGCTTGAAAAATTGACAACAGAACAAAGAAATGCCAGCACGATGGACTTAGATCTCATGTCGACAAGAGAAATATTGGAGGTGATGAACCGAGAAGACCAAACGGTTCCTAAAGCTGTTCAGACGCAAATACCTATGATTGAAAAAGCTGTTCAGTTGGTGATCCGATCTTTTCAAAAGGGAGGTCGGCTGATTTATGTAGGGGCTGGTACAAGCGGGAGATTAGGGGTTCTCGATGCAGTAGAGTGTTTGCCTACTTTTAGTGCACCTAAAAACATGGTAACAGGTATTTTAGCGGGAGGTTTGGAAGCGCTTACTAAATCAGTGGAAGGAGCTGAGGATCATGAATCTTTAGGAAAAGATGATTTGAAATCGATTTTCTTAAATGAAAACGATACGGTCATCGGATTAGCTGCGAGCGGCAGAACGCCCTATGTAAAAGGAGCGCTGTCCTATGCGAAAGAACAAAAAGCGAAAACGGTGAGCATTAGCTGCAATAAACAGGCAGAGATTAGCCAGTTGGCTGATGTGGCTATTGAAGTCGAAACAGGACCGGAGGTGTTAACGGGTTCTACAAGACTAAAAGCAGGAACCGCGCAAAAGCTCGTACTGAATATGATTTCAACAGCTTCCATGATCGGAATCGGGAAAACCTATCAAAATTTAATGGTAGATGTACAACCGACGAATCAGAAATTAGTAGAAAGATCAAAGCGAATCATTATGGAAGCAACAAATGTTGATTATGAAACAGCCAGCCAATATTTTGAAAAAGCCAATCATCATGTAAAAGCAGCCATTATTATGATTTTATTGAAATGTTCATATGAAGAGGCCATAAAAAAATTGGAGAAGGCAAAAGGGTTTATTCGCAAAGCACTTTAGATTGGTATGGGGGGAGAAAGATGACAAAAGAAGAACAAATGGCAAAGGGGATACTCCAATACACGGGTGGTAAAGAAAATATCCGAAAATTAGCGCACTGTATGACAAGAGTACGTCTTGAATTGAAAAACAAAGAACAAGCAGATGTAGAAGCGTTGCGGCAAATAGAAGGGGTTATGGGGGTTGTGGATGATGGCACTTTGCAAATTGTCGTAGGTCCTGGAACAGTGAATAAAGTAGCCGATTGCCTTAGCCGTTTGACTGGGATTCGAATAGGCGAAGAAACAGCAGAACTAGATGAATTGACTTTTGAGGAAAGAGCGGCACTGAAAAAATCCACTATAAAATCGAAAAATCAGACGCCTTTTAAAAATTTCTTGAGGAAAATCGGGAATATTTTTATCCCTTTAATTCCAGGTCTTGTTGCTTCAGGGATAATCAATGGGGCAGCAAATTTGGCGAAAAATGCCGGCGTTGATGACAAGACGACTTGGATGCAAATTTTATTGCTAGTTGGTAGTTGTATTTTTACGTATTTAGCTGTTTTAGTAGGTTGGAATACGGCAAAGGAATTTCATGGCACACCCGTTCTTGGGGCCATTGCCGGCATGCTGTTGTTTAATCCGGGTCTTGCGGAAATTCATATTTATGGAGATGCTCTTATCCCTGGGCGAGGCGGTTTATTCGGAGTCATTTTTGCTGCTTGGTTGATGACGGTTGTAGAAAAACAAATCAGAAAGATCATGCCGAATTCCATTGATATTATTTTTACTCCACTTATTACGGTATTGATCGTTAGTATTTTAAGTCTTTATGCGATACAACCTGTTGCAGGAGTCGTGGCCGATGGCATCACAACAGGAATCAAAGCCATCTTAGATGTTGGTGGTTTTATTGCAGGCGCAATATTAGCCGGATTCTTCCTGCCGCTTGTTATGGTTGGATTGCATCAAGGACTAACGCCGATCCATCTCGAATTAATCAATTCCACTGGAAGCACTCCTTTGCTGCCTGTGCTGGCAATGGCTGGTGCTGGTCAAGTTGGTGCAGCGATTGCTATCTTTGTCAAAACAAAAAATAGAAAACTGAGAAATATTATTAAAGGGGGACTGCCTGCAGGATTTCTTGGAATAGGAGAACCGTTATTGTATGGAGTTACTTTGCCATTAGGAAGACCGTTTGTCACAGCATGTTTAGGTGCAGCGGTTGGCGGTGCCTTTCAAGCGATTATGAAAACAGGTGCTTCTGCTATAGGAGTATCAGGTCTGTCGCTTACACCACTGATTGTCGATAATAAATATTTGTATTATCTCATTGGAATTTTTATTGCCTATGCATGCGGCTTTATTTTCACTTATCTATTTGGTTATAAAGAAGAAATGTCTGAAAATATAAAGTAAGAGAAACATATTTTCATTACATCATGGAATGAGAGAGAAGTGTCTGACAGTCCATCAATCTTGAATATAGGATTTTACTACAGATGTCTGACACTTTTCTTATTTTATTAGACGATTAAAAAGGAGCAAATGGCTATATGCGCGGAATAGCGATTTATTTATCGGATTCGATCTCCCGTCATGAAGAATATATGGCAAAAATGAAATCAGCGGGCTTTTCTTCTATTTTTACTTCCTTGCAAATTCCTGAAGAAAATCCTCATCTTTATGTGAATCTTTTAAAAGAGCTAGGGAAATTGGCAAAAAAATATGAAATGGAATTAATAGCCGATATTTCTCCAAAATCACTGCAGCATTTAGGGTTGACATGGGAATCCATAGATCGGCTTGCATCATGGGGATTAACGGGGTTGCGCATCGATTATGGCATCAGTAAAGAGATCATGGTTGAATTATCTCGTAAAATGAAGATTGCTTTAAATGCAAGCACACTAACAAAGGAGGAGATGAGGCGTTTAAAATCATTAGGACTGTGCAGTAAAAACATAGAAGCATGGCATAATTATTATCCTCGACCTGAAACAGGATTGGATCGAACTTATTTTTCGCAGCAAAATGACTGGCTAAGAAAAGAAGGAATCCGTGTCACGGCCTTTATTCCTGGAGATGAAGAAAAGAGAGGCCCATTATATTCAGGATTGCCGACATTGGAAGATCATCGCTACGCATCGCCTTTTTTCGCTTATCTTGACTTAAAAATAAATGAGAACGTTGACAAAGTCCTGATCGGTGATGTTAGGATCAGCGAGAAATCATTGGAACAGTTTTCTGCTTTCGATCAAAATGTTTTTTTGCTGTGGGCGAAACCTTTCGTACAAGATGTGATCCTCCAAAAAGAGATTACAACTGTACAAACGAATCGAATGGATGCAGCAAGAGATGTGATCCGTTCCCAAGAATCACGCGAATATCGATTCATCGGTCAACCATTATTGGAGCCTATCCATACAACCACTCGTAAAAAAGGGTCTATTACAATAGATAATCTCCTTTATGGCCGTTATCAAGGAGAGCTTCAAATTGTAAAACGTGATTTGCCGGCAGATGAGAAAGTAAACGTAATCGGAAGGATCATCGACGAGGATTTACCGCTTCTGCCATTTATAAATGGCGGAACAAAGTTTAAGATTCAATGGATGAATATCGAATAGACGAATTTTTTTGTATGAATAAATTTAAAAGTATTTTATCATTTCGTAAAAGACCCTTAATAATTCTATTTTAATATAGACAGTGTAAAGGGCAAGCGATTGATCTGATCTTTGAATCACTCAATCGAGCTTTACATCAGTGTTAAATTCTTTTCATCTTCCAAGAAGGTGATTCAAAAAACGGCGAATTCGAAAGGCATATTGAAAGAAAAAACGAGTACATATATGAAGAAGACATGGTGATTGAATAGTTTCCGTTTATTTCAACATTATGTAAGCAATGGGACCTGCTGGTAAGAAAAAATTCAAAAGGAGATTCATGAACAAAGGAAAAAAAGAAGATGGAGGACAGTTTGAAAAAGAATAACCGAATATACATGAAGAAAGGTGAGAACATCATGATTCGATGCATCGCATCTGATATGGATGGAACCCTTCTAAATTCCAAACAAAAAATTAGCCCGGCCAATCGTGACGCGATTCAATTCGCTCAAAATCAAGGGGTGGAATTTGTCATTGCAACGGGGCGTTCTTATCGAGAAGCAAAAGAAGTTTTAGAGGAAGCAGGGATCCGTTGTACAGTGATTGCGTTAAACGGTGCAGAAGTAAGAAATGAAGCGGGCGGCATTACTCATAGAAGTGTCATGAGTGCAAAAACAGCTTCTAAAGCGGCGGATTATCTAGAAAATTTTGGGGTTTATTATGAGTTTTTTACCAATAAAGGCACTTTTACGGAGAACTATGAAACAAGCATCGATATGCTGGTTGATATTTTCCAATCGGCTAATCCCGAAGTGCCTGAAGAAGAAATTCGTATGCATGTTCAAAATCGTGGTAATAATCGGTATATTCAAAACATGTATGACTCGAAACAAATTTTCAATGATCCCTCTATTATCTTTTATAAAATAGTAGCATTCGATAAAAAGGAATCGATATTTGAAGAACTTAGCAGCCAGTTGCAGTCTGAGGTAGATGATATTCACGTTACCTCATCAGGTTTTCGAAATATTGAAATCAACCATATTTCCGCACAAAAAGGGATTGCCTTGGAACGCTTTGTGAAAGAAAAAGGAATTTCATTGCAACATACGATGGCAGTTGGAGATCATTTGAATGACCTTTCGATGCTAGAGAGAGTCGGTTTTCCAATTGCAATGGGAAATGCAGTACAATCAGTGAAAAATCTTTGTCCGTATGAGACAAGTAAAAATGATGAAGATGGCGTAGCCAAAGCGATACATACATTTTTAGAAATCGGTCAATAACAAAGAATTGGCCAGGAAAAGAAAAAAGGCATGATCGAATTACACATGCCTTTTTCCATCATGTTTATATATTAGCGGGTTCTTGTTCTTTAGAAACAAATCGTGTATAAGCACCGTGCATAACGGGGCCAACATACTGATTCAATTTAAAGCCGTGTTCAATCGCTGCATGAACAAACTCTTTCGCCATATGAACAGCGTTTTCCACTGAGCTGCCTTTTGCAAGTTGAGCTGTGATGGCGGCGGCAAAAGTACAGCCTGCACCGTGATTATAAGTGGTATCAATTTTTTCTGATTCGAATACACGGAAGTTTTGACCATCGTAGAATAAGTCAACCGCTTTTTCGTGCTGCAGCTGTTTACCGCCTTTGATTACGACATTTTTAGCCCCTAATTCATGGATTTTCACAGCTGCTTCTTTCATATCGTCAATCGTTTTAATGGGGCCGGTTTGTGCTAATTGCCATGCTTCAAAAAGGTTTGGAGTGACAATCGTTGCACGCGGCAGCAATAATTCGCGCATGGCATCTGTATTTTCTGGTTGAAGAACTTCATCTTCTCCTTTACATACCATAACAGGATCAATCACAACTTTATCTAAATGATATTCGTCCATTTTACGGGCAGCGAGTTCAATAATGTCAACAGATCCAAGCATACCCGTTTTCATGGCGTCAATCCCAACGGAAAGAATGGTTTCTAATTGTGGTTCAACCGTTTTTACATCTATTGGAAAAACGTTATGATGCCAGTGGTTTTTTGGATCCATGACAACAATGGAAGTAATGGCTGACATCCCATAGACGCCTAGTTCTTGGAATGTTTTCAAATCAGCTTGAAGACCAGCTCCGCCGCTGGAATCTGACCCCGCAAGCGTAAGTGTTTTCTTTAAACTCATCCCTCACATCTCCTTCATAGCAACGATTATGAATAGGTTTACTCTATCTTTAGAATATATTTTTCGGTAAGAAAAGACAAATGTGAGAAATTGATCGTTTATGAATCCACATATGAAAAAATGAAACTCAAGTAGTGAAGCAGGATTTCTTTTTTGAACAAATTTTTATTTGAATATTTTAGAAAATAATCCATTTCTTTTCTTTTTTGACTTTTTTACGGCTGGTTTCTTTTTGGATGCCCAAATCATCTCTTTGTCGACTGCGTGTTTATGGGCGACTACAAGGCCGATATCCGTTTCCGCTTCATCGTTTTGGATGATGGTATAAGAAATGTGCTTGTCATGGGCCAATCTTATATATTTGCTGATATGGGTATAGTCTATTTTCCCGTTTAAAAGCAGGCGGATGCCGGGTTTTCCCATCCATTCCTTCACTTCCGGATAGATGTCTGGCTCTTGTACTTGGCTTATCGTTAAGGCACCTTCCACGCGCTCTCGAAACGTTCCTAAAAACCGTTTTCGTTCTTCAGGTTTTAGTTTTTTTTTTCCGTATAATCCTTCTTTTAACACATCATCGATCTTTTTTCCGGCCACTCAACGCTCCCCTCCTTGTTCATGTTTTCAGGTTTAGTTACACCTATTCAGGATGGCTGAAAAAGGTTCAAATATCGGTCAAAATGGCCGTTTTTTCCTAAAGGTAAATGGATCATGAAAAGAGTCCATTTTCATATAAAAGAAATTTGGCAACGATGAAGGCAAAACCTCGATAGATCTAAACGGATAGATAGTCAGGAAGTTCCAGGCGAAATGGGGATGACAAAACATGATTACTAAAAAAGAACAGCCTGTGAACCGCACAAGCTGCTCTCTTTCATCGCCTTTCTTTATTTCCAATTATCCAGCAAAAGAACTCGGGCTGGAGAGGCATCCGTTCCATGAATATTTAATGGAGCCGCAATCATAAAATAGGATCCTTCTTCCACATCCGCCAATTGAAGTCCTTCGATGACAACGATGTCTTTGTCCATCAGAGCACGATGAGTGGGGTGCTCCGGCTGAGCACGTTCTATCCCCAAGGAATCGATGCCGACTCCGGCGATTCCAATTTCCGCCAAGTATCGAGCCGCGTCTTCAGCAAGATAAATAAAATCAAAATTAAATTCTTTATCGAACGAGTTTTTCGTTTTCAATAAAATGAAGTCGTCTTTTTGAATGTCCGCGTTTTCTACATCTGATTTCGTAATTTTTTCATGGACATGCGTCAAATCCATCACTTTGCAAGAGCGGATGAGTTGTTCGATCGCAATGGTTTCAATCGTTTTTCCATCGTTCATCATATGGAGCGGAGCATCGACATGTGTGCCTGTATGTACATCCATGCAAATTCGTGACTCGGTTACATGGCCATTTGTATGAGTGGTAATCGATGGCTGTTTTTCCGGCTTATTTTTATAAACCGGCATGCCTTCATAAATGGGCGCTGTAACATCAATAATTTTCAATTTGATAGCCTCCTTTTCCTTTTGCATGAGATTTCGTTTTGATTCTCGCTTGAAAGGAATCTTTGACGTAAAATGCCTAAGTATTAGATGCTAGTGGACGGTGGTGCCATTTATCCAATCATTGGTGTGTTGGCCATCATCAGCGGATGGAAAGTGTCCGCTGATGATGGAACTTTTATTGGCAATTGTCTACATCGAGCCGATCAATAGGCCACCAGAAGAATCCGTCTTTTTCAAGAAGCTGGTCTGCTTCTTTCGGTCCCATTGAGCCGGCCTTATAATTAGGGAAATGGGCGGAAGAGTTGGCCCATACTTCCGAAATCTCATCAACAAAACGCCATGAGAGGGAAACTTCATCCCAGTGGGTAAAGTTGGTCGCATCTCCCCGAATGGCATCGTGTAAAAGCTTTTCGTACGCTTCTGGCGTGTTAATGGCGTCAAAACTGTTATTTCCAAAGCTTAGTTTAATTGGAATCATGTCCATACCTTGTCCGCTTTGTTTTGTGTTTAAATGAAGGGTGATTCCTTCCTCAGGCTGAATATGGATCACAAGCAGATTAGGGGACAAAGGGCGATCCATCTTGTAATAAAGATTCATCGGGATATCTTTAAATTGGACGACAATTTTCGTTGATTTTGCAGCCATCCTTTTGCCTGTTCGAATGTAAAAAGGCACGCCAGCCCAGCGGAAATTGTCTATCATGACTTTTCCGGCTACAAACGTTTCTGTATTGGAATGAGGATTGACATTCGGCTCTTCCCGATAAGCGACCACTTCTTTGCCGTTAATGACTCCTTTTCCGTATTGGCCGCGGACGAAGTAATCGTGTACTTGGTCCCCTTTTATCGGACGAAGCGCCCGCAATACTTTTACTTTTTCGCTGCGGATTTCATCTGTCGTCAATTTAATCGGCGGTTCCATCGCAAGCAGCGCCACCATTTGTAGCATATGGTTTTGAAACATATCCCGGAGTGCACCGCTGTTTTCATAATAGCGTCCCCGTTCTTCTACTCCCAGCGTTTCACTGGAAGTCACTTGGATGTTTGAAATGTAGCGGTTGTTCCATAATGGTTCAAAAAGGGCATTAGCGAAGCGGATGGCTTCAATATTTTGCACCATGACTTTTCCTAAATAGTGGTCAATCCGATAAATCTCAGATTCGGAAAAGGCGGTTCGAATTCGTTTATTCAATTCGATGGCGGATTCTAAATCATGGCCAAACGGTTTTTCAATGACGAGACGGGTAAATCCGTTTGTGTCGGTTAAGCCGTCTTTTTTCAAATGTTCGGCGATCGTTCCAAAAAACTCCGGCGCCATTGCCAGATAAAAGATCCGGTTCCCTTCAAGGTTGTATTGTTCATCCAGCGTTTGCGCCAGCTTTTTTAAAGAAACATAAGACTCTGAGTCTGACACATCATGAGGCTGATAATAGAAATGGGATATAAATTCATCGATATTGTCCACTTTTCCAATCGAAGCAATAACGGAGTCTTTTACATGGGATTGGAAGGTTTCCTTTGACCATTCTCTTCTGGCTACGCCAATGACGGCAAATCGATTGGATAATTTCTTTTTTTGAAATAGATGGTAAAGAGAAGGAAACAGCTTTCTCTTTGCTAAATCCCCTGTTGCACCAAAAATCATAATCAAAGTTGCTGGAGATTCTGTTTGTTTCACCGTGTATGACCTCACTTTTTTACCTCTTTAAGCAACAAAAGGCTTTTTGCTATTTAAAGTTGCTGCTATGCTTTGATAGTTTTCACTAAACAGGATAAAATCAAACACCTCTTTTCTTATTTTAAAAGCACGAACACCATCCTATACAGGTATTTAATTTTAGACGTTCTAACGCCGTTAGGCAACTATTATGCGTATGGATTGCAATGAAAAAAGGGGATGGATGACGCTGGTTTAGATGGCAAAGTTCATGTTTTGTTGGAAAAAGACGTGCATTTATGACAGAATGGAAGAACAGGAAACAGGCAGTTTGTTAAAAGGGTGTGAGTTTTTTGGAATTGTTGTTTTTAGGAACAGGAGCAGGCGTACCTGCCAAAGCCAGAAATGTCAGTGCCTTGGCTTTTAAACTTCTCGCTGAACGGGGAACAGTGTGGTTGTTCGATTGTGGAGAAGGAACACAGCACCAGATTCTTCGCACATCTTTAAAACCGAGAAAAATTGAAAAAATTTTTATCACCCACTTGCATGGAGATCATATTTTCGGCCTTCCGGGGCTTTTGGGAAGCCGTTCGTTTCAGGCAGGAGAGACTCCATTGACGGTATATGGGCCTAAGGGAATTGCTGATTTCTTGCGCATCAGCTTGGAAGTTAGCGAAACGAGGCTCCGCTATCCGCTCATCATTGAAGAAATCGAAGAGGGAATCGTTTTTGAAGATGAACAAATGATGGTGGAAGCACGGCTTTTGGAACACGGGATTCCTTCATACGGCTACCGGATTATCGAAAAAGATAGACCCGGTGTTTTGCTCGTGGATAAATTAAAAGAAATGGGCATTATGCCGGGGCCTCTTTATAAAAAAATCAAAAATGGCGAGACGGTGGTGCTGGGAGACGGCCGTGTAATCGATGGAAAAGAATTTGTGGGGCCTTCTAAGAAAGGAAAGGTCGTAGCGATCCTCGGAGATACCCGTCCTTGCCAATCCGCTGTAGAACTTGCTAAGGATGCGGATATGCTTGTTCATGAAGGCACATTTTCCGCTGAAAGTGCAGAGATGGCGTTTGAGTATTTTCACTCTACGACCGCTCAAGCAGCAGAAATTGCGAAAAAAGCGAACGCAAAAGCGTTATGCTTGAATCATGTCAGCTCCCGGTATCCTGCGGAAGAGTGGGATCGTTTACAGAAAGAAGCGGAATCGATTTTTCAGCCGACCGTATTGGTTCATGATTTTATGGAAGTCAAAATCGAGGACAAAGAAAAAAAGGAAGGCTGAAAGATTCGGCCTTCCTTTTTTAATAGACGAGCAGTGAGATCTTCTTACCAGCCTCTGGCGTATTGGACGGGTGCTTCGATCGCAGCGTTCAATTCTTTTGCGGCTTTGCGCGGCCAATAAGGGTCGCGAAGCAGCTCGCGGGCGAGAAAAATGAGATCAGCACGGTTATTTTGCAAAATTTCTTCGGCTTGAATGCTGGAAGTAATTAAGCCAACTGCTCCAACCGGTATATCGGCGCCGTGCTTGATTTTTTCTGCAAATGGCACTTGATAGCCCGGATAGGCATGGATTTTAGCTGGAACGACCGCTCCTGAGCTGACATCGATTAAGTCCACGCCAAGTTCTTTTAATTGCTTGGCTATTTCCACGTAGTCATCAGGG
>JADBKC010000012.1 GCA_014896555.1 Caryophanales bacterium
GGATTGGCGGTTGCAGCATCTTATCCCGAAAGAACGGTGCATATGGTCGATATCAATTTGCGCGCTTTATCGCTCGCAAAGGAAAATGCAGATATGAATGGTGTTGAAAATGTGCGGATCTATGAAAGTGATGGTCTGGATAACGTAAAAGTATATGGCTTTGCCGCCGTACTTACCAATCCCCCGATAAGAGCAGGCAAAACGATTGTCCATAAAATTTTTTCACAAAGCTATGATAAACTTCAGCCTGGAGGAGAGTTTTGGACGGTGATCCAAAAAAAACAGGGTGCCCCATCCGCAATAAAGAAATTGGAAGAACTGTTTCAATCCGTTTCCATTGAAGAGAAAAAGAAAGGTTATTATGTTTTAAAAGCAGAAAAACATTGACGGCCAATAACGGTTGTGTTAATATTATAAAATGCCAATATATTATCCAAGGCTTATTGAAAAAATAAACGGATGGTTAAAATTTGGATATTATGGAAAAAATGAAAAATAATAACTTGTCATGTGAATTTGAGGTTTTCTAAGAAAAAACCTTTTTCTTTTTGCCTTAGTTGTTAGGGGCTATCCCCAACATAAAAGGATAGATGCAACTAAAACGCTTGATTTGAGGGGTGAATCAGTTGACAGGTCAACTAGTTCAATACGGACGACACCGCCAACGCAGAAGTTATGCACGTATCAGTGAAATTTTAGAATTGCCGAATCTTATTGAAATTCAAACATCCTCTTATCAATGGTTTCTTGATGAGGGACTAAGAGAAATGTTCCAGGATATTTCGCCGATTGAAGATTTCACTGGGAACTTATCTTTGGAGTTTATCGACTACAGCCTCGGTGAACCAAAGTATTCGGTGGAAGAATCGAAACAGCGAGATGCAACTTACTCTGCTCCTCTTCGAGTAAAGGTGCGTTTAGTCAATAAAGAAACAGGCGAAGTGAAAGATCAAGAAGTATTCATGGGGGACTTCCCGCTTATGACGGAAACGGGAACGTTTATCATTAATGGAGCTGAACGGGTCATTGTTTCCCAATTGGTCCGGTCGCCAAGCGTTTACTTCAACGGGAAAATGGACAAAAACGGAAAACAGGGATTTACAGCAACGGTTATACCAAACCGCGGAGCTTGGCTTGAATATGAAACAGATGCCAAAGATATCGTGTATGTACGTATTGATCGGACGAGAAAACTGCCTGTTACGGTTCTTCTACGGGCTCTTGGCTTTGGCTCTGATCAAGAAATCATCGAGTTGCTAGGTGACAATGAATATCTTCGAAATACATTAGAAAAAGACAATACAGACAATACAGAAAAAGCTCTTATTGAAATATATGAACGCCTGCGTCCAGGCGAGCCGCCAACGGTTGAAAATGCTAGAAACTTGTTGATTTCCCGCTTTTTCGACCCTAAACGGTATGACTTAGCTAATGTAGGACGCTATAAAATTAACAAAAAACTTCATATTAAAAACCGTATTTTCGGTCAGCGTCTAGCAGAAACGCTTGTTGATCCAGAAACAGGAGAAGTTATTGCCGAAGAAGGTACGATTTTAGATCGCCGGACTTTAGACAAAATTTTGCCTAACATCGAAAATGGCATTGGTTTTAAAACCTATCGCCAAACAGGCGGTGTCTTGGAAGAAGATATTGTGGTCCAATCTATAAAAGTTTATGCTCCAAACAGTGATGAAGACAAAGTGATTAACATTATCAGCAATGCGGTGCCGGATGAGAATGTAAAACACATCACTCCAGCGGATATCATTGCATCTATTAGTTATTTCTTTAATTTGCTGTATGGTGTGGGACATACGGATGATATTGACCATTTAGGAAACCGTCGCTTGCGTTCGGTAGGTGAATTGCTGCAAAACCAATTCCGCATTGGTTTGTCGAGAATGGAACGTGTTGTTCGTGAAAGAATGTCCATTCAAGATACCAATACGATTACGCCGCAGCAATTAATTAACATTCGACCAGTCATCGCATCGATCAAAGAATTTTTCGGTAGTTCTCAGCTGTCTCAATTTATGGATCAAACCAATCCTCTAGCAGAATTGACACATAAACGCCGTTTGTCGGCACTTGGGCCAGGTGGATTAACGAGGGAACGTGCGGGCTTTGAAGTTCGAGATGTTCACTATTCCCACTACGGTCGTATGTGTCCAATTGAAACCCCTGAAGGTCCGAATATCGGGTTGATTAACTCTCTTTCCACTTACGCAAAAGTCAATCGTTTCGGTTTTATTGAAACTCCGTATCGCCGCGTAGATCCGGAAACCGGAAGAGTGACTGACCAAATTGATTATTTAACGGCTGATGAAGAAGATAATTATGTCGTTGCACAGGCCAATGCCCGTTTAGACGAAAATGGGGCGTTTGTTGATGATGAAGTCGTTGCACGTATTCGAGGCGAGAACACGGTCGTCAAAAAAGAACGTGTTGATTACATGGATGTTTCGCCAAAACAAGTTGTGTCTGCGGCAACCGCGTGTATCCCGTTCCTTGAAAATGACGACTCCAACCGGGCGTTAATGGGAGCTAACATGCAGCGTCAAGCAGTACCGCTCATTCAACCTGAAGCACCAATTGTTGGAACAGGAATGGAACATGTTTCAGCGAGAGATTCAGGGGCTGCTGTGATTTGTAAGCATGACGGCATTGTTGAACACGTAGAAGCAAGAGAAATTTGGGTCCGCCGCATGAAAGAAGTGGATGGCCAAGAAGTAAAAGGCGACTTGGATAAATACCGTCTTCTGAAATTCGTTCGTTCCAACCAAGGCATGTGCTACAATCAACGACCTATTGTGGAAGTTGGAGATCGAGTGAAAAAAGGTGAAATTTTAGCCGACGGCCCATCTATGGATAAAGGTGAATTAGCGTTAGGACGTAATGTTTTGGTCGGATTTATGACTTGGGAAGGTTATAACTATGAAGATGCTATTATCATGAGTGAACGCCTCGTCAAAGATGATGTTTATACATCGATCCATATCGAGGAATATGAATCCGAGTCACGCGATACAAAACTTGGGCCGGAAGAAATCACCCGCGATATTCCGAATGTTGGGGAAGACGCGCTGAAAAATCTAGATGAACGCGGAATTATCCGCATCGGGGCTGAAGTAAAAGACGGCGACCTTCTAGTAGGAAAAGTAACTCCTAAAGGCGTAACAGAATTAACTGCTGAGGAACGTTTGCTGCACGCCATTTTTGGTGAAAAAGCCCGTGAAGTCAGAGATACTTCCTTAAGAGTGCCGCATGGCGGCGGTGGAATTGTCTTGGACGTAAAAGTATTTAACCGTGAAGATGGCGATGAATTGCCGCCAGGTGTTAATCAGCTAGTCCGCGTTTATATTGTTCAAAAACGGAAAATCCATGAAGGGGACAAAATGGCTGGACGTCATGGTAATAAAGGGGTTATCTCACGCATTTTGCCTGAAGAAGATATGCCGTTTTTACCAGACGGAACCCCTCTTGATATCATGCTTAACCCATTAGGGGTTCCATCGCGGATGAACATTGGGCAAGTGCTGGAACTTCATTTGGGAATGGCTGCCCGTAAGCTGGGAATCCATGTTGCAACTCCTGTTTTTGACGGTGCCCGTGAAGATGACGTATGGGAAACAATCGAAGAAGCAGGTATGCCTCGGGATGCCAAAACGATTCTTTATGATGGCCGGACGGGTGAACCGTTCGATAACCGCGTATCAGTCGGTATCATGTATATGATCAAGCTGGCGCACATGGTCGATGATAAGCTGCACGCTCGTTCAACAGGTCCATACTCCCTTGTCACCCAACAACCGCTTGGCGGGAAAGCTCAGTTTGGCGGACAGCGTTTTGGAGAAATGGAAGTATGGGCTCTTGAAGCTTATGGTGCCGCGTATACGCTGCAAGAAATTCTCACCGTGAAATCCGATGATGTAGTCGGTCGTGTAAAAACATATGAAGCCATCGTTAAAGGAGAAAATGTTCCTGAACCAGGAGTTCCTGAATCTTTCAAAGTATTGATCAAAGAGCTTCAAAGTTTAGGTTTAGATGTAAAAATTCTTTCAGGTGATGAAAAAGAAATTGAAATGAAAGAGCTGGAAGATGAAGACGATCTTCAGCAAGTTGACTCTTTAAATATTGTGGCGGAAGGTAATGAAGAATCGGAAAAAGTCGGGACTAAAGAATGATTTTCGGTCATTTCTATGGACGTAGAAAAGATTTTTGATGGATAGGCCGTTCCTCCCGACGACAAAATTGGGAGGAACGCATTCAAACTTGCAAAGCTCTAGATAAAAAGGGAGGTAGGCCCCTTGCTAGATGTAAATAATTTCGAGTATATGAAAATCGGTCTAGCATCTCCGGATAAAATCCGGTCTTGGTCATACGGTGAAGTAAAAAAACCCGAAACGATTAACTATCGCACTCTCAAACCAGAAAAAGACGGCTTATTCTGTGAACGTATTTTCGGTCCAACGAAAGACTGGGAATGCCATTGTGGAAAATATAAAAGAGTGAGATATAAAGGTGTTGTATGTGATCGCTGCGGTGTGGAAGTCACCAAATCGAAAGTTCGTCGGGAAAGAATGGGCCATATTGAATTGGCTGCGCCTGTATCCCATATTTGGTATTTCAAAGGAATTCCAAGCCGCATGGGACTGGTCTTGGACATGTCGCCTAGAGCCCTGGAAGAAGTTATTTATTTTGCTTCTTACGTTGTGACGGATCCTGGGGAAACAACATTAGAGAAAAAACAGCTCCTCTCTGAAAAAGAATACCGTAATTATAGAGAAAAATACGGAAATAAATTCCAAGCAGCAATGGGTGCAGAAGCGATTAAAAAGCTTTTACAGGACATAGACTTGGATAAAGAAGTAGAAACATTAAAAGAAGAATTAAAAACAGCTCAAGGGCAAAGAAGAACACGTGCAATCAAACGATTGGAAGTATTGGAAGCTTTCCGTAATTCTGGCAATAAGCCGGAATGGATGGTTCTAGATGTTCTTCCTGTTATTCCTCCTGAACTGCGTCCAATGGTTCAACTCGACGGAGGTCGTTTTGCTACTTCAGACTTAAATGATCTGTACCGCCGGGTCATCAACAGAAACAATCGTTTAAAACGTCTCTTAGATTTGGGTGCACCCAATATTATTGTCCAAAATGAAAAGAGGATGCTGCAAGAAGCGGTCGATGCTCTTATCGATAACGGACGTCGAGGCAGACCTGTAACAGGGCCAGGAAACCGCCCGCTCAAATCTCTTTCCCATATGCTGAAAGGGAAACAAGGCCGTTTCCGCCAAAATTTGCTAGGAAAACGCGTAGATTATTCTGGTCGTTCCGTTATCGTTGTAGGCCCGAACTTAAAAATGTATCAATGCGGACTGCCAAAAGAAATGGCGCTTGAACTTTTCAAGCCTTTTGTAATGAAAGAGCTTGTAGAAAAAGGATTGGCACACAACATTAAAAGCGCTAAAAGAAAAATTGAACGAGTTCAACCAGAAGTTTGGGATGTACTAGAAGAAGTAATAAAAGAACATCCTGTATTGCTGAACCGTGCCCCAACGCTTCACCGTTTAGGAATTCAAGCGTTTGAACCAACATTGGTGGAAGGTCGCGCTATTCGTCTTCATCCTCTCGTTTGTACAGCTTATAACGCAGACTTTGATGGAGACCAAATGGCTGTTCACGTACCGTTGTCCGCAGAAGCCCAAGCAGAAGCTCGGATGCTGATGTTGGCCGCCCAAAATATCTTGAACCCTAAAGATGGTAAACCAGTAGTAACTCCATCTCAAGATATGGTGCTCGGTAACTATTATTTAACGCTTGAACGAGAAAATGCAGTCGGAGAAGGAATGGTCTTCAAAGATGTGAATGAAGCTTTGATTGCTTATCAAAATGGCTATGTTCATTTGCACTCTCGTATCGCGGTTCATGCTGGTTCACTTCATAACCAAACCTTTACTGAAAAACAAAATAAACATTGTTGATTACGACTGTAGGGAAACTCATTTTTAACGAAATTTTGCCGAACACGTTCCCATATATTAATGAGCCGACAAAAGAAAATTTGGAAGGCAAAACACCGGAAAAATATTTTGTTGATCCAACGGCGGATGTGAAAGAACATATTAAAAATCAACCGCTTATCCAGCCGTTTAAGAAAAAAATCTTGGGAAGCATCATTGCAGAAGTGTTTAAACGCTTCAAAATTACGGAAACCTCGAAGATGCTTGATCGGATGAAAGACCTCGGCTTCAAGTACTCTACAAAAGCTGGGATCACGATTGGTATTGCTGATATCGTTGTATTGGCTGAAAAACCGCAAATCTTGCAGGATGCTCAATCTAAGGTTGATACGGTCATGAAACAATTCAAAAGAGGTCTTATCACAGAAGATGAACGCTATGATCGGGTTATTTCCATTTGGAGTGCAGCCAAAGATCAAATCCAAGGCAGACTGATGGAACACTTGGATAGAACAAACCCAATTTTCATGATGAGTGATTCTGGCGCCCGTGGTAATGCTTCGAACTTTACGCAGTTGGCTGGTATGCGCGGTTTAATGGCAAACCCAGCTGGCCGGATTATCGAATTGCCGATTAAATCTAGTTTCCGTGAAGGTTTAACAGTGCTCGAATACTTCATTTCCACTCACGGTGCTCGTAAAGGTCTCGCTGATACGGCGTTAAAAACTGCGGACTCAGGCTATTTAACTCGCCGTTTAGTCGACGTAGCGCAAGATGTCATTGTCCGGGAAGATGATTGCGGAACAGATCGCGGTTTGTTGATTTCTTCGATCAAAGATGGTACGGAAGTGATAGAACCTTTAGAAGAACGTCTTGTTGGCCGCTACTCTAGAAAAACGGTGAAACATCCAGAAACAGGAGAAATTCTTGTTCGAGAAAACGAACTGATTACAGAAGATACAGCAAAATCTATTGTGGATGCTGGAATTGATGCAGTATGGATTCGTTCTGCCTTCACTTGCAACACACGACATGGCGTATGCAAAAAATGCTACGGAAGCAACTTGGCGACTGGACAGGAAGTGGAAGTCGGAGAAGCTGTCGGTATTATTGCTGCTCAATCCATCGGGGAACCTGGTACGCAATTAACGATGCGTACGTTCCATACTGGTGGTGTGGCAGGAGACGACATTACACAAGGTTTACCACGTGTCCAAGAGTTGTTTGAAGCCCGTAATCCGAAAGGGCAAGCGGTTATTTCTGAAATTGACGGCGTTGTAACTGCTATCAATGAAGGTCGAGATCGCCAATACGAAATAGTCGTACAAGGCGATGTTGAAACTCGAACTTATACAGCCCCATACACAGCAAGATTAAAAGTAAGTGTGAATGATAAAGTGGAACGTGGACAGGAAATTACGGAAGGGTCCATCGATCCGAAAGAACTACTTAAAGTTCGCGATGTGTCTGCGGTTCAAGAATATTTATTGAAAGAAGTGCAAAAAGTTTATCGAATGCAAGGGGTTGAAATCGGCGATAAACATATTGAGGTTATGGTAAGACAAATGCTTCGGAAAGTACGCGTCATTGACGCCGGTGATACGGATGTACTTCCAGGGTCTTTACTGGATATACATCAGTTTAAAGAAGCGAACCGAAAAGTATTATTGGAAGGAAAGACACCAGCAACGGGCCGTCCGGTGTTGCTGGGAATCACGAAAGCATCTCTGGAAACAGAATCTTTCTTATCTGCAGCTTCGTTCCAAGAAACGACGCGTGTATTGACAGATGCCGCTATCAAGGGCAAACGGGATGAATTGCTCGGTTTGAAAGAAAATGTCATTATCGGAAAACTTGTTCCTGCAGGTACAGGAATGCAGCGTTATCGCAAATCGGAGCCAGTAGTTACCAAAAAAATGAAAGAAGAACAACCTGTAGCACAAGAATAATAGGTCATCCGGCTCTGGTCATCACCGGTGCCGGATGAAAATTTTGATTCTGACGTTGACATTAAAAATTGAAAGTGTTACTATATTCAAGGTGCTCCTATCTATACCTTGTTACTTTGGAGGATGTTTCAATATGTCTTATGAAAAAGTAGCACAGGCAAAAAAAGTGATTATAGGAATAAAACAAACAGCAAAAGCCATTAAGAATAATCGCGCCCTAGAAGTAGTGGTTGCTTCCGATGCCGATAGCAGAGTAGTTGAAGCAGTGATTCAAGAAGCGAAGCAATCAAATGTACCTGTTGCTTATGTCGATTCGATGAAAAAGCTAGGAAAAGCTTGCGGGATCAATGTTGGTGCAGCAGCTGTTGCTATTGTCAATGAATAGCGTTTTTGTAGATTGCTACAAAAACTTTGTTTTTGCCAAAAAATGAACCGCCTGGATGTGTGGGCTTAAACAAAAACGAAGGGAGGAAAATTTCATGCCTACAATTAACCAATTAGTACGCAAACCCCGTAAATCTAAAATCACAAAATCTAAATCTCCGGCGCTTAATAAAGGATTAAACAGCTTTAAGAAAGTACAAACAGATGTATTTTCACCTCAAAAGCGCGGTGTATGTACACGTGTTGGTACCATGACTCCGAAAAAACCGAACTCTGCATTGCGTAAATACGCTCGTGTTCGTCTATCAAATGGTATCGAAGTTACTGCTTACATTCCTGGTATTGGACATAACCTTCAAGAACATAGTGTTGTACTCATTCGTGGAGGACGTGTAAAAGACTTGCCAGGGGTTCGTTATCATATTATTCGCGGAGCATTAGATACTGCAGGTGTTGAAAACCGCAAACAAGGCCGCTCAAAATACGGTACG
The DNA here is from genome assembly GCA_014896555.1 of Caryophanales bacterium. Lineage (GTDB taxonomy): Bacteria > Bacillota > Bacilli > Bacillales > DSM-4216 > Bacillus_O. The sequence goes on from JADBKC010000012.1 coordinate 8,785, forward strand.
AAAAAACCAAAAGAGAAAAAATAATGTACAAATAATTGGTATCGAAAGGAGGAAATTATATGCCTCGTAAAGGACCAGTGGCAAAAAGAGACGTTTTGCCAGATCCCATTTACAATTCAAAGCTAGTCACTCGTTTGATCAATAAAATTATGATTGACGGGAAAAGAGGAAAAGCGCAAAAAATTCTTTACTCTGCATTTGATATCATTCGCGAACGTACAGGCAAAGATCCTATGGAAGTGTTTGACCAAGCACTTAAAAATATTATGCCTGTACTTGAAGTAAGAGCACGTCGTGTTGGTGGCGCTAACTATCAAGTTCCGGTTGAAGTTCGTCCAGAACGCCGCACCACTTTGGGGCTTCGCTGGTTAGTAAACTATGCTCGCCTCCGTGGTGAAAAAACAATGGAAGAACGTTTAGCCAACGAAATTATGGATGCTGCTAACAACACGGGTGCAGCTGTGAAAAAACGTGAGGATACTCACAAAATGGCTGAAGCCAACAAAGCTTTTGCTCACTATCGTTGGTAAAAATGAAACATCACTTACTATCCGTTGAAATTCCGTCAGTGGGGATTTCTTTATCCCCTTCTGATGGAAATGGATGGACTTGGCTTTTCTTGTCCTAGATCTTCCTAAAACTTACGGGATGATCGGGCATTATAAGCGGGATTTATTTTATTATTTTGTGAAGGAAGGAGAAAGACAACATGCCAAGAGAGTTCTCCTTAGAAAAGACTCGCAATATCGGTATCATGGCTCACATTGACGCCGGTAAAACAACAACAACCGAGCGTATTCTTTTCTATACGGGACGCATTCATAAAATTGGGGAAACCCATGAAGGCGCATCCCAAATGGACTGGATGGAGCAAGAACAAGAACGCGGTATTACGATCACTTCTGCGGCAACAACTGCTCAATGGAAAGGTCATCGCATAAATATTATCGATACCCCTGGGCACGTGGACTTCACTGTAGAAGTTGAACGTTCATTGCGTGTACTTGACGGTGCTGTAGCTGTTCTTGATGCGCAATCCGGGGTTGAACCGCAAACAGAAACTGTTTGGCGCCAAGCTACTACATACGGAGTTCCCCGTATTGTATTTGTCAATAAGATGGATAAAATCGGAGCTGACTTTTTATATTCTGTTAAAACACTTCATGAACGTCTTCAAGCGAATGCGCACCCTGTTCAACTTCCAATTGGTGCGGAAGATCAATTTGAAGCGATTATTGACCTGATTGAAATGAAAGCATACTATTATGCTGATGATTTAGGTTCTAGTATCGAAGAACGTAAAATTCCAGATGACTACAAAGAACAAGCAGAAGAATATCGAAACAAACTAATCGAAGCTGTTGCGGAACTGGATGAAGACTTAATGATGAAATACCTTGAAGGGGAAGAAATCACCAACGAGGAATTAAAGGCTGCTATTCGTAGAGGAACAGTAAATGTTGAGTTCTTCCCAGTATTCTGCGGATCTGCTTTTAAAAACAAAGGTGTTCAGCTTATGCTGGACGGCGTGATTGACTATCTTCCGTCTCCAGTGGATATTCCGTCCATTAAAGGAACGATCCCGAATACAGATGAAGAAGAAGAACGCCATGCAAGCGATGACGAGCCATTCTCCGCTTTGGCATTTAAAGTCATGACAGACCCTTATGTTGGGAAATTAACGTTCTTCCGCGTTTATTCTGGAACGTTGAACTCCGGTTCTTATGTATTGAATTCAACAAAAAATAAACGTGAACGTGTTGGACGTGTTCTTCAAATGCACGCTAACCACCGCGAAGAAATCTCAACGGTTTATGCAGGAGATATTGCAGCGGCTGTAGGACTAAAAGATACTGGAACTGGGGATACTCTTTGTGATGAAAAGAATCCTATTATCTTGGAATCCATGGAATTTCCGGATCCGGTTATTTCGGTTGCTATTGAGCCAAAATCAAAAGCCGACCAAGATAAAATGTCTATCGCATTAAGCAAGCTGCAAGAAGAAGACCCAACATTCCATGCCCATACTGATGCAGAAACAGGCCAAACCATTATCGCGGGTATGGGTGAACTTCACCTTGATATTATCGTTGACCGTATGAAACGGGAATTCAAAGTAGAAGCGAATGTAGGTGCTCCCCAAGTTGCTTATCGCGAAACGTTCCGTAAATCTGCTCAAGTGGAAGGGAAATTCGTTCGTCAATCCGGTGGACGTGGTCAATACGGACATGTTTGGATCGAATTTTCGCCAAATGAAGAAGGAAAAGGATTCGAGTTCGAAAATGCGATTGTCGGAGGAGTTGTTCCTCGTGAATATATCCCAGCTGTACAAGCCGGTTTGGAAGACGCTATGCAAAACGGTGTTTTAGCTGGTTATCCTTTAATTGACATCAAGGCAAAACTGTTTGATGGTTCTTACCATGATGTCGACTCCAGTGAAATGGCGTTCAAAATTGCAGCTTCTATGGCGTTGAAGAACGCTGCTTCCAAATGTGATCCGGTTCTTCTTGAACCAATCATGAAAGTAGAAATTGTTATCCCTGAAGAATATTTAGGAGATATCATGGGCGATGTTACTTCTAGACGCGGTAGAGTGGAAGGCATGGAAGCTCGCGGAAATGCTCAAGTTGTAAAAGCGTTTGTACCGCTTGCTGAAATGTTTGGCTACGCAACATCCCTGCGTTCCAATACTCAAGGGCGCGGAACATACACTATGCACTTCGATCACTACGAAGAAGTTCCAAAGAGCATCGCTGAAGAAATTATTAAAAAAAATAAAGGCGAATAATTGATTTATAGTGAGCAATAAAGTATAAATATCATTGTAAGCTATGGAATCTTTGAAGATAGAAGTGTTTCTATCTTCAAAGCCCCATATATATACTTAACCTTATTATTTAAAAGGAGGATTCCCTAATGGGTAAAGCAAAATATGATCGTTCAAAACCACACGTTAATATTGGTACAATCGGTCACGTTGACCATGGTAAAACAACTTTAACTGCTGCTATTACCACTGTTCTTGCTAAACAAGGTAAAGCGGAAGCTCGCGCATATGACCAAATCGACGGTGCTCCTGAAGAACGCGAACGCGGTATTACTATTTCTACTGCACACGTTGAATATGAAACAGACAACCGCCACTATGCGCACGTTGACTGCCCAGGACATGCTGACTATGTTAAAAACATGATCACTGGTGCTGCTCAAATGGACGGAGCTATCCTTGTTGTATCTGCAGCTGATGGTCCTATGCCTCAAACTCGCGAACACATTCTTCTTTCTCGTCAAGTAGGTGTTCCTTACATCGTTGTATTCTTAAATAAATGCGACATGGTTGACGATGAAGAATTGCTTGAATTAGTTGAAATGGAAGTTCGCGACCTTCTTTCTGAATATGAATTCCCTGGTGACGATATTCCTGTCATCAAAGGATCTGCCCTTAAAGCTTTAGAAGGAGATCCTGAATGGGAAGAAAAAATTATTGAATTAATGAATGCAGTAGACGAATATATCCCAACTCCAGAACGTGAAGTTGATAAACCATTCATGATGCCTGTAGAAGATGTGTTCTCGATCACAGGACGTGGTACTGTTGCTACTGGTCGTGTAGAACGCGGTCAATTAAAAGTTGGCGACGAAGTAGAAATTATCGGTCTTTCCGATGAACCTAAGAAAACTACAGTTACCGGAGTAGAAATGTTCCGTAAACTTCTTGACTATGCTGAAGCTGGTGACAACATCGGTGCTCTTCTTCGCGGGATTTCTCGTGAAGAAGTTCAACGTGGTCAAGTGTTAGCAAAACCAGGAACAATTACTCCACATACTAAATTTAAAGCACAAGTGTACGTTTTGTCTAAAGAAGAAGGTGGACGTCATACTCCATTCTTCTCCAACTATCGCCCTCAATTCTATTTCCGTACAACGGACGTAACAGGAATTATCACTCTTCCAGAAGGCGTAGAAATGGTTATGCCTGGTGACAACGTTGAAATGACAGTGGAATTGATTTCGCCAATCGCGATCGAAGAAGGAACAAAATTCTCTATTCGTGAAGGCGGACGTACAGTAGGTGCTGGTTCTGTATCTAGCATTCTTGAGTAATCAATAGTCAGGTTGTATTTATTATATGAAGCAGCAGCGCGACTAATGCCGTGCTGCTGCTTTTTGTTTCAAGTTTAGAATGATTTTCTCTCAAACAAGTTAGTTAGTGCCTCATTGAATTTTTCCGCTGTCTTGAATTCGCAGCAATATCCCAGTATAATAATGAAGGCCCGCCTTATTGTGTGTGAAAATTGTGTTGCATTTGTACGGCTTTTTAAGTATAATAGACAATGTTGGCTTTTGACTGCGATGAAGTGGAAGGTTGCTGACACACCCGGCCGCTTTGCCATGGCGAGTGTGTGAGGAAATTTCCATGGAGAATGTCTATTTGAAAATAGGCGAAAAGGAGGGAAAATAATGGCAAAACAAAAGATTCGCATTCGATTGAAAGCTTATGATCACAGAATTTTAGATCAATCTGCTGAAAAGATAGTAGAAACTGCTAAACGCTCCGGCGCAGCAGTGTCAGGTCCGATTCCGTTGCCAACGGAAAAATCGGTATATACAATCCTTCGTGCGGTGCACAAATATAAGGATTCTCGTGAACAATTTGAAATGCGTACTCATAAGCGTCTAATTGATATTGTGAATCCAACACCACAAACTGTTGACTCACTCATGAGATTAGATCTTCCATCTGGTGTAGACATTGAAATTAAATTGTAAAGATAAAAAGCAGATCATTATTAGGAGGTGTGACTGATGACCAAAAAAGGAATCTTAGGAAGAAAAATTGGCATGACGCAAGTGTTTGCAGAAAATGGTGATTTAATTCCGGTAACTGTTGTGGAAGCTGCTCCAAATATCGTGCTGCAAAAGAAAACGGTGGAAACCGACGGTTACGAAGCTATTCAATTAGGATTTGAAGATCTACGCGAAAAACTAGCTAACAAACCGCAAAAAGGCCATGCTGCAAAAGCAAACACTGCTCCTAAGCGCTTCGTTCGCGAAATTCGCGGGGTTGATCTCAGCCAATATGAAGTTGGTCAAGAAGTCAAAGTTGATATTTTCGCTGAAGGCGATGTAGTAGATGTTACAGGAGTAACAAAAGGGAAAGGATTCCAAGGGGCTATTAAACGCCACGGACAATCTCGAGGTCCAATGGCTCACGGGTCTCGTTATCACCGTCGTCCTGGTTCTATGGGTCCAATTGCTCCAAACAGAGTATTTAAATCAAAAGAACTTCCTGGACGCATGGGTGGAGAACAAGTAACGATTCAAAATCTTGAAATCGTGAAAGTGGATCCTGAACGCAACGTGATCCTTATTAAAGGCAATGTTCCTGGACCGAAAAAATCGTTAGTAAAAATCCAAACTGCGGTTAAATCATTATAAAATCTGACGAAAGAAAGGAGGAAACAGGAATGCCAAAAGTAGCTTTATACAATCAAAGCGGAACTAAAATTGGAGATATCGAATTAAATGATTCCATCTTTGGTATTACACCAAATGAACATGTTTTGCATGAAGCAGTTGTAATGCAAAGAGCTTCATTGCGCCAAGGCACGCATAAAGTGAAAAATCGCTCGGAAGTTAGCGGCGGAGGGCGCAAACCTTGGCGCCAAAAAGGAACTGGCCGTGCTCGTCAAGGTTCCATTCGTGCACCTCAATGGCGTGGAGGTGGTACCGTATTTGGACCGACACCACGCAGCTACAGCTATAAACTTCCAAAGAAAGTACGTCGTTTGGCTATCAAATCAGCACTTTCTTCTAAAGTGAATGAAAATAACATTGTAGTTTTGGATGCATTGAATTTTGATGCTCCAAAAACAAAAGAATTCTCTAGTGTTCTTAAAAACCTTTCAGTAGATGCGAAAGCACTTGTTGTAACGGACGGTTCCAATGAAAACGTGGTTCTTTCAGCTCGCAACATTCCTGGTGTGACAGTCATTGATACGAACGGCATCAATGTGATGAACGTACTAGGTCATGATAAATTAATCATGACAAAATCTGCCGTTGAAAAAATAGAGGAGGTGCTTGCATAATGGATGCTCGTGATATTATTAAGCGCCCCGTTATTACTGAACGTTCAATGGAACAAACATCCGATAAGAAATATACTTTCGAAGTTGACGTTAAAGCTAACAAAACACAAGTGAAACAAGCGATTGAAGAAATCTTCGATGTGAAAGTAGCGAAAGTCAACATTATGAACTATAAAGGAAAATTCAAACGCATGGGACGTTTTGCTGGTTATACAAACAAACGTCGCAAAGCGATTGTTACATTAACTCCTGAAAGTAAAGAAATCGAATTATTCGAGGCCTAAATTAGTAGAAGAGGAGGGAATTAAGAATGGCGATCAAAAAGTATAAACCAACCAGCAACGGTCGTCGCGGCATGACGGTATCTGATTTCGCTGAAATTACGACTGATACCCCAGAGAAATCATTGCTAGCGCCTTTAAATAAAAAAGGCGGCCGCAACAACCAAGGGAAAATTACGGTTCGTCATCAAGGCGGCGGTCATAAGCGACAATACCGCATCATCGACTTTAAGCGTGATAAAGATGGCATACCAGGACGCGTTGCTACGATCGAATATGATCCAAACCGCTCCGCCAATATTGCTTTAATTAATTATGTAGATGGAGAAAAACGTTATATTTTGGCTCCTAAAAACTTAAAGGTCGGCATGGAAGTAATGTCTGGCCCTGAAGCAGATATTAAAGTTGGGAATGCACTGCCGCTCGCTAACATACCAGTTGGTACGGTCATTCACAATATTGAATTAAAACCTGGAAAAGGCGGGCAGTTAGTGCGTTCTGCGGGAACATCTGCTCAAGTACTCGGAAAAGAAGGCAAATACGTACTTGTTCGGTTAACTTCCGGTGAAGTAAGAATGATTTTAGCTGCTTGCCGTGCTACGATTGGTCAAGTGGGCAACGAACAGCACGAATTAATTAATATAGGGAAAGCAGGACGTTCTCGTTGGCTAGGAAAACGCCCAACTGTTCGCGGATCTGTTATGAACCCGAACGACCATCCACATGGTGGTGGGGAAGGACGTGCTCCAATCGGACGGAAAACTCCTGTCACGCCGTGGGGTAAACCAACTCTTGGCTATAAAACACGCAAGAAAAATCATAAAGGCGATAAATTTATCGTTCGCAGCCGCAAAAAATAATATGATTGCACTACGGTTCGACTCAAGAGCCGTAGAACAATCGAGAAAGGAGGTACCAATATGGGTCGCAGTTTGAAAAAAGGACCTTTTGTTGATGACCATTTAATGAAAAAGATCGAAAAATTGAATGAAACCGATAAGAAGCAAGTGATTAAAACCTGGTCTCGTCGCTCAACTATTTTTCCATCTTTTATTGGGCATACAATTGCTGTTTATGACGGCCGCAAACATGTACCTGTATACATTACAGAAGATATGGTAGGCCACAAACTAGGTGAATTTGCACCGACTCGTACTTTTAGAGGCCATGCTGGTGATGACAAGAAAACAAGACGTTAATGAGAGGAGGTTATCCAAATGCAAGCAAAAGCTGTTGCAAAAACAGTTCGTATTGCTCCTCGTAAAGCTCGCTTAGTGGTTGATTTGATCCGAGGAAAGCAAGTAGGTGAAGCTGTTGCGATTTTACGCCTTACTCCTAAAGCAGCATCTCCTATCGTTGAAAAAGTATTAAAATCTGCTGTTGCGAATGCAGAACATAACTATGATATGGACGTAAACAATCTTGTGGTTTCGGAAGCATATGTAGATGAAGGTCCGACTTTAAAGAGATTTCGTCCTCGTGCTATGGGAAGAGCAAGCCAAATTAATAAACGCACAAGCCACATTACGATCGTGGTATCAGAAAAAAAGGAGGGATAATTCGTGGGTCAAAAAGTACATCCTAACGGTTTGCGTATTGGTGTAATCCGTGATTGGGATTCAAAATGGTACGCAGAAAAAGATTACGCAGACCTTTTACACGAAGATTTGAAAATTCGTGAGTATATTGCAGAACGCCTAGAGGATGCTTCTGTTTCCCGCGTGGAAATCGAACGTGCGGCAAACCGTATTAACATCACGATTCATACTGCAAAACCTGGAATGGTTATTGGTAAAGGCGGTACTGAAGTCGAAGCTCTCCGCAAAGCTTTAAACGATTTAACCGGAAAACGCGTTCACATTAACATTGTCGAAATTAAGAAAGCTGATTTAGATGCTAGATTAGTGGCAGAAAACATTGCGCGTCAACTTGAAAATCGTGTATCTTTCCGCCGTGCACAAAAACAAGCGATCAGTCGTGCAATGCGTGCAGGTGCAAAAGGAATTAAAACCATGGTATCAGGACGTTTAGGCGGCGCTGATATTGCCCGTTCTGAACATTACAGTGAAGGAACTGTTCCTCTTCATACTCTTCGCGCTGATATTGACTACGCTCATGCTGAAGCAGATACAACTTATGGAAAACTTGGCGTGAAAGTATGGATTTATCGTGGAGAAGTCCTTCCTGCTAAGAAGAAATCTGAGGAAGGAGGAAATTAATATGTTAATGCCAAAACGTGTAAAATATCGCCGTGAACATCGCGGAAAAATGCGTGGACGAGCAAAAGGCGGTACAGAAGTTTCATTCGGAGAATTCGGCCTTCAAGCTCTTGAATCGGCTTGGATTACAAACCGTCAAATTGAAGCTGCCCGTATTGCGATGACTCGTTATACAAAACGTGGCGGTAAAGTTTGGATTAAAATCTTCCCACATAAACCATATACGGCTAAACCGTTGGAAGTACGGATGGGTTCCGGTAAAGGGGCTCCAGAAGGTTGGGTAGCGGTTGTAAAACCAGGCAAAATCATGTTCGAAATTGCCGGTGTATCAGAAGAAGTTGCACGCGAAGCGCTTCGTCTTGCATCACACAAACTGCCGATTAAGTGCAAGATTGTAAAACGTGAAGAAATTGGTGGTGAATCAAATGAAGGCTAATGAAATCCGTGAACTTACCACTGCCGAAATTGAACAAAAAATAAAGTCTTTAAAAGAAGAGCTCTTTAACCTTCGCTTTCAATTAGCGACTGGTCAGCTTGAAAATACTGCTCGTATTCGTGAAGTACGCAAAGCGATCGCTCGTATGAAAACTGTTATTCGCGAAAGAGAGATCGGTGTTAACAATCGATAATTGAAAGGAGGTTTGCCTAATGAGCGAACGTAATAACCGCAAAGTTTATACTGGACGCGTTGTTTCTGATAAAATGGATAAAACGATCACCGTTTTAGTAGAAACATACAAAAAACATTCACTTTACGGGAAACGTGTTAAATATTCGAAAAAATATAAAGCTCATGATGAATTAAATGAAGCAAAAGTAGGCGATATTGTTCGTATTATGGAGACTCGCCCGCTGTCTGCTACGAAACGTTTCCGCTTAGTGGAAATTGTTGAGAAAGCTGTTATCATTTAATTAATTTGTTCGGATGGATGCTCATTCCGAAGGGAGGTAACCAAAATGATCCAACAAGAATCCAGATTAAAAGTTGCTGACAATTCTGGAGCACGTGAGGTCCTAACGATTAAAGTTTTAGGTGGTTCTGGACGCAAAACCGCTAATATTGGTGATGTGATTGTGTGCACAGTTAAACAAGCAACACCAGGAGGCGTTGTCAAAAAAGGCGACGTTGTAAAAGCAGTGGTTGTGCGGACTAAACGTGGTGTTCGCCGTTCTGACGGTTCGTACATCCGTTTTGACGAAAATGCTTGCGTCATTATTCGTGACGACAAGAGCCCTCGCGGAACTCGTATTTTTGGACCGGTTGCACGCGAATTGCGCGACAACAATTTTATGAAAATCGTATCTCTTGCTCCAGAAGTAATTTAAGAAATCAAAATTATTTAGGCCTTTCAAGGAGGTGCTACAAAATGCATGTAAAAAAAGGCGATAAAGTGATGGTGATCTCCGGTAAAGACAAAGGAAAAACTGGGGTTATCCTAGCGGCCTTTCCTAAGAAAAACCGCGTGATCGTGGAAGGTGTAAATATTGTGAAAAAACATGCGAAACCTTCTCAATTGAATCCGCAAGGCGGAATCGTTAGCCAAGAGGCACCTATACATGTGTCGAATGTTATGCCTTTAGATCCGAAAACAAATGAACCTACCCGAGTAGGCTATCAAATTGTGGACGGCAAGAAAATTCGAATCGCTAAGAAATCAGGTCAACCATTAGATAAATAGTTTTTAGATGAAGGGAGGTATTCTAAATGAACCGCCTAAAAGAAAAATATCTTAAAGAAGTTACTCCTGCATTAATGAAAAAATTCAACTACAAATCTGTTATGCAAGTGCCTAAAATCGAAAAAGTAGTTGTCAACATGGGTGTAGGTGACGCTGTACAAAATGCTAAAGCATTAGACAATGCTGTAGAAGAATTGTCACTCATCACTGGACAAAAACCACTTGTTACCCGTGCAAAAAAATCGATTGCTGGATTCCGTCTTCGCGAAGGAATGCCGATTGGTGCGAAAGTTACCCTTCGCGGCGAACGCATGTATGAATTTCTTGATAAACTAATTTCCGTTTCTCTACCTCGTGTAAGAGACTTCCGTGGTGTTTCAAAAAAAGCGTTTGACGGACGCGGCAACTACACATTAGGGATTAAAGAACAATTGATTTTCCCTGAAATTGATTACGATAAAGTAAGCAAAGTGCGCGGTATGGATATTGTCATTGTAACGACAGCCAATACAGACGAAGAAGCACGTGAACTGTTAACTGAATTTGGAATGCCATTTCAAAAATAATCGCTCTTAACTTACAAAAAGGAGGCGAAATCGTGGCTAAAAAATCAATGATCGTGAAACAAAAACGCCCTCAAAAGTTTAAAGTGCGTGAATATACACGCTGCGAACGCTGCGGACGTCCACATTCCGTTTATCGCAAATTTAAACTTTGCCGTATTTGTTTCCGTGAACTCGCATATAAAGGTCAAATTCCTGGCGTGAAAAAAGCTAGCTGGTAATACCCGAATTAGGGAAGGAGGTAAAAACCTATGGTAATGACAGATCCAATTGCAGATATGTTGACTCGTATCCGAAATGCGAATATGGTTCGTCACGAAAAATTAGAACTTCCGGCTTCAAAAATCAAAAAAGAAATCGCTGAAATCTTAAAACGTGAAGGTTTTATTCGTGACGTAGAATACATTGAAGATAATAAACAAGGCATTATCCGTATTTTTCTGAAGTTCGGACCGAACAACGAACGCGTAATTACTGGTTTGAAAAGAATCAGTAAACCAGGTTTGCGTGTTTACGCAAAAGCGGACGAAGTGCCTAAAGTTTTAAATGGCTTAGGAATCGCAATTGTTTCCACTTCTCAAGGTGTGTTAACAGACAAAGAAGCACGTGCTAAAAAAGTGGGCGGAGAAGTTTTAGCTTACGTTTGGTAATAATTCTCTTTATGAATGGAGGTGCAGCTTAAATGTCTCGTATCGGAAAAAAACCTATTGAAATTCCATCAGGAGTTACTGTTACCGTTGAAAAAAACACTGTAACAGTAAAAGGAACGAAAGGAAGTCTTACTCGGACCTTTAACCCAGATTTGAACATCGAAGTAGGAGAAAAAGAAATTATTGTAACACGGCCTTCTGATTCGAAAGAACACCGTGCTCTCCACGGAACGACTCGCGCACTTCTGGCCAATATGGTAGAAGGTGTTTCAAAAGGATTTGAAAAATCCCTTGAATTGATCGGGGTTGGATACCGTGCGCAAAAACAAGGAAAAAAACTTGTTTTAAACGTAGGTTACTCACATCCAGTAGAAATTGAACCTGAAGAAGGCATCGAAATCGAAGTTCCTTCTAATACGAAAATCGTCGTTAAAGGGGTAAGCAAAGAGCGTGTAGGTGCCCTTGCTGCCAATATCCGCGATGTACGTCCACCTGAACCTTACAAAGGAAAAGGGATTCGCTATGAAGGAGAATATGTACGCCGCAAAGAAGGTAAAACAGGGAAGTAATGCCGCTTAGGTAAAGAAAGGAGTGAGCTTTGGTGATTACAAAACCAGATAAAAACAAAGTGCGCAAAAAAAGACATGCACGTGTACGTACGAAAATTTCCGGTACTTCTTCTCGTCCGCGTTTAAATGTTTATCGTTCCAATAAACACATTTATGCTCAACTGATCGATGATACGAAAGGAGTAACTCTTGTCAGCGCTTCAACATTAGAAAAGGATTTCGATTTAGAATCCACAGGTAATGTCGAAGCTGCAGCGAAAGTGGGAGAACTGATCGCTAAAAAAGCTGTTGAGAAAGGAATTACTTCTGTTGTATTTGACCGTGGTGGATATTTATATCATGGTCGTGTAAAAGCATTGGCTGATGCTGCACGCGAAAATGGCTTGCAATTTTAAGATAAAAGGAGGGAAACTTGAATGCGTCGCATTGATCCAAACAAGCTTGAATTAGAAGAACGCGTTGTTACCGTAAACCGTGTTGCGAAGGTTGTAAAAGGTGGTCGCCGTTTCCGTTTTTCTGCTCTTGTGGTTGTAGGTGACAAAAACGGCCATGTTGGATTCGGAACTGGAAAAGCGCAAGAAGTTCCGGATGCTATCCGTAAAGCGGTTGAGGATGCAAAGAAAAATCTTTTTGAAGTACCAAGAGTAGGAACGACGATTCCTCATGAAGTAATCGGACACTTTGGTGCAGGGGAAATTCTTTTAAAACCTGCATCTGAAGGTACGGGTGTTATCGCCGGCGGTCCTGTTCGTGCCGTATTGGAATTAGCAGGTGTAGGAGATATCCTTTCCAAATCCCTAGGTTCCAACACGCCGATCAACATGGTTCGTGCAACAGTAGACGGATTGAAACAATTAAAACGTGCTGAGGATGTAGCGAAATTGCGCGGTAAATCAGTAGAAGAACTGTTAGGATAAGGAGGGAGTAAAATGGCAAACAAGTTAGCAATTACCCTCACTCGCAGCTTGATCGGTCGTCCAAAAGATCAACGTGAAACAGTTAAAGCATTAGGGCTTCGTAAACTGCATCAAACCGTTGAACATGATGATAATCCAGCCATTCGTGGCATGATCAACAAAGTGTCTCATCTTGTAACTGTGAAAGAACAATAAGGATCGATCATTGAATAAGGAGGTGCTCGAAAAATGAAACTTCATGAGTTAAAACCTGCTGAAGGGGCTCGCAAAAAACGCAATCGTGTAGGCCGTGGTATTGGTTCAGGGAACGGAAAAACGTCCGGAAGAGGTCAAAAAGGACAAAACGCTCGTTCCGGCGGTGGTGTGCGTTTAGGTTTTGAAGGTGGGCAAACACCTTTATACAGAAGACTTCCAAAACGCGGCTTTACGAATATCAATCGAAAAGAATATGCTATTGTGAACCTGGAAGCATTAAATCGCTTTGAAGACGGTACAGAAGTAACTCCAGAACTTCTGATTGAAACAGGGGTTGTCAGCAAAGAAAAAGCAGGCATCAAAATTTTAGCGAAGGGTGCTATTGAGAAAAAATTAACGGTAAAAGCTCATAAGTTCTCTTCCGCTGCTAAAGAAGCTATTGAAGCTGCCGGCGGTAAAGCCGAGGTGATTTAATGTTTCGTACAGTCTCCAATTTTATGCGCGTGGGTGATATAAGAAAAAAAATTATATTCACCCTTCTTATGTTGATTGTGTTCCGTATCGGAACCTTTATCCCAGTGCCGAACGTTAATGCTGATGTATTTAAAATGCAAGAGCAGGCTGGACTTGTTGGCTTTTTAAATACTTTCGGGGGCGGTGCATTGAAAAACTTCTCCATTTTTGCAATGGGGATCATGCCATATATTACTGCCTCTATTATTGTTCAATTGCTACAGATGGATGTAGTTCCGAAATTCACGGAATGGTCGAAGCAAGGTGAAGTAGGAAGAAGAAAACTGAATCAGTTTACTCGTTATTTTACAATTGTACTAGGATTCATTGAAGCTCTGGGAATGTCGTATGGCTTTAATCGTTTATACGGAGGGCTTTTAATTGTAGATAATGGCATTGGCACCTATCTTCTGATTGCTCTTGTATTGACGGCCGGCACCGCCTTTTTAATGTGGCTGGGAGAGCAAATTACCGCTAAAGGGGTCGGCAACGGAATCTCAATCATTATTTTTGCGGGAATTGTCGCAGGTATTCCAAACGGTATTAACCAAATTTATGCGCAGCAGCTTCAAAATGCTGGAGATCAACTGTTTTTAAGAATTGTTGTCCTACTTCTGATTGCTGTCGCCGTCTTAGCGATTGTGGTCGGTGTTATTTTTGTTCAGCAGGCTTTGCGAAAAATTCCTATTCAATACGCAAAACGTCTTGTTGGAAGAAGCCCTGTTGGAGGACAATCTACACATTTGCCGTTAAAGGTTAATGCAGCAGGAGTCATCCCAGTTATCTTTGCGATCTCGTTTCTCATTGCTCCTCAAACGGTTGCAACTTTCTTTGGAAACGGCAAAATCACAAGTACGATCCATTATATTTTTGATTATACAAAACCTGTCGGCATGTTGATTTATGTCGCCTTAATTATTGCATTTTCTTATTTTTATGCTTTTGTACAAGTGAATCCAGAACAATTAGCAGATAATCTAAAAAAGCAAGGCGGGTATATTCCGGGTATTCGGCCTGGCAAAAGTACACAAGATTATTTAACACGCGTTTTGTATCGTCTAACCTTTGCGGGGTCCATATTCCTTGCAGTGGTAGCCGTACTTCCTGTTTTCTTTGTTGATATTGTAGGACTTCCCCCGTCATCACGTATTGGAGGCACCAGTTTGCTGATTATTGTCGGGGTTGCTTTGGAAACGATGAAACAATTAGAAACACAGCTTGTAAAACGTCACTATAAAGGGTTTATCAAATAGCTTGTATCAATGATATATATGAACTTATTTAACCTGAGGGGGTAGAAGAGTGAATCTTGTATTAATGGGGCTTCCGGGTGCCGGAAAAGGTACGCAAGCCGAAAAAATTGTCGAGAAGTACGAAATCCCTCATATTTCTACTGGAGATATGTTCCGTGCAGCTATGAAAGAGGGTACGGATCTGGGTTTAAAAGCCAAGTCTTATATAGATAATGGCGAGCTAGTTCCCGATGAAGTGACAATTGGCATCGTTCGCGAACGTCTAAGCAAAGACGACTGCAAAAAAGGGTTTTTATTAGATGGATTTCCAAGAACCGTTGCACAGGCTGAGGCGTTAGAGTCTATCATGAACGGTCTTGGAAAAAAGATCGATTATGTGATCAATATTGATGTTGATAAAGACTTATTGCTGGAACGGTTGACTGGACGCAGAATTTGCAAAAATTGCGGATCAACCTATCATTTAGTCTTTAACCCTCCTAAAGTTCCCGGCAAATGTGATCGGTGCGGAGGCGAACTGTATCAACGGGCTGACGACAATGCAGCTACTGTACAAAACCGCTTGGATGTCAACTTAAAGCAAACACAACCTTTGCTTGATTTTTACAGTGAGAAGGGCTATTTGAAAAATATTGACGGCACGCAGGAGATAAATAAAGTGTTCGAAGATATTGATCAGCTGCTAGGCAATCTCGCTTAACAGTAGATCTTCATTTAGGCTCGATCTCAAGTTTCTTTTTGGAAAGCGACCCGTTCATCGGCTGTATAATGTCTTTCAAATTTTTTATCAAGATGAATGCAGCATTTTTAGCATTCATTACGTATAGCTGATTGTGGAATGGTCAACAGTGAAAATGAACATTTTCATGATCTTTCACAAGGATGGTGCCGCTTCCTATGATGTTCTTCAGAAAAGATCACTTTTATTGAGTGTTTCTATAAAAGTTGATTTATGAAGACTTGGGTGATAAAATTAATGTTTGATCGCCTTCTAGTTTTGTTCTTATGAGCGATTCTGTCTTGGGCGGTTGCTGTTATGGCTTGACTACCTGATGAACAGCATAAATATACCCTTTTTTAAGTGGTTTTACTTGTATATAGATGGTTGTGGCTGTCACGCAAAATGTTTTGCAGCTTCGATCAATGCTTAGACGGTGACTGTGAAGCGGGTCCTACAAGATGGAAGAAGGGAGACGATACGATGGCGAAAGACGATGTTATTGAAGTAGAAGGCACCGTTACTGAGACTTTGCCAAACGCGATGTTTAAAGTGGAATTAGAAAATGGTCACACGGTGCTTGCCCACGTTTCCGGGAAAATACGCATGCACTTTATCCGGATTTTGCCGGGGGATAAAGTAACGGTTGAGTTATCTCCGTACGACCTTACTCGCGGTAGAATTACGTACCGTTACAAATAGTTTTGCACTCCGAAATAATTAAGGAGGTTTGGAAAATGAAAGTAAGACCGTCTGTAAAACCAATCTGCGAAAAATGCAAAGTCATTCGCAGAAAGGGAAAAGTTATGGTAATCTGTGAAAATCCAAAACATAAACAAAAACAAGGTTAATTTTGAAGGAGGTGCTCTTAAATGGCACGTATTGCTGGTGTGGATATCCCGCGTGATAAACGTGTTGTGATTTCTTTAACTTACATTTATGGTATCGGTAAATCAACTGCTCAAAAAATCTTAGCAGAAGCTGGTGTTTCTGAAGATACTCGTGTTCGTGATTTAACAGATGAAGAAGTAAACAAAATCCGTGATCTTGTCGATAAATTAAAAGTTGAAGGAGATCTTCGCCGCGAAGTATCGCTGAACATTAAACGTTTAATGGAAATCGGCAGCTATCGTGGACTTCGTCATCGCCGCGGTTTGCCTGTTCGTGGACAAAATACGAAAAATAATGCCCGCACACGTAAAGGTCCGCGCAAAACGGTAGCGAACAAGAAAAAATAATAGGTAAAGGAGGTAACACCAACTATGGCTCGTAAAACAACTACTCGTAAACGTCGTGTCAAAAAGAATATTGAAACTGGAATTGCGCACATTCGCTCAACATTTAACAATACGATTGTCACTATTACTGACGTCCATGGGAATGCTGTCGCTTGGTCAAGTGCAGGAGCTCTTGGTTTCAAAGGTTCCCGTAAATCTACTCCATTCGCAGCTCAAATGGCAGCAGAAACAGCTGCAAAAGCTTCCATGGAACATGGAATGAAATCTCTTGAGGTAACAGTAAAAGGACCTGGTGCTGGACGTGAAGCTGCTATTCGTGCCCTTCAAGCTGCCGGACTGGAAGTTACAGCAATTAAAGATGTGACTCCTGTACCTCATAATGGATGCCGTCCGCCAAAACGTCGCCGTGTTTAATTTTTCTGTATATTATTTGTATCTCTGTCAATAATGGGATATTATGGATATTTTGTTCATACAGAAAAAATCTTTCATTGTGCACAATCGGGAACGAAAACATGGGGAATTTCGGTGATTGTACTAGCCGGGGTTTCGACGTTTTAAAGGAGGGTATAATTGAATGATCGAGATTGAAAAACCAAAAATTGAAACGGTTGAGATCAGCGATGATGCCACTTATGGGAAGTTCGTCGTAGAACCACTTGAGCGTGGATATGGTACAACTTTGGGTAACTCCTTACGTCGTATCCTATTATCCTCACTCCCAGGTGCCGCTGTCACATCTATTCAAATAGACGGAGTTTTGCACGAGTTTTCGACAGTTGAAGGCGTCGTTGAAGATGTAACATCCATCATTTTGAATATAAAAAAATTAGCTTTAAAAATTTATTCTGATGAAGAAAAGACGCTTGAAATTGATGTGCAGGGTGAAGGTGTTGTGACCGCTGCAGATATTACGCACGACAGCGATGTAGAAATTTTAAACCCGGATTTACACATTGCTACGTTGGCGGAAAACGGCAGTTTGCGCATGCGGTTAACAGCGCAGCGTGGACGCGGCTACACTCCAGCTGATCTAAACAAACGCGAAGATCATCCAATCGGCGTGATCCCGATAGATTCTATTTATACTCCAGTTTCACGAGTGAACTATCAAGTAGAAAAAACGAGAGTTGGTCAAGTAGCCAACTATGATAAACTTTCTCTTGATGTCTGGACTGACGGCAGTATTGGACCGAAGGAAGCCGTTTCTCTTGGCGCCAAAATTTTGACAGAGCATTTAAATATCTTTGTTAATTTGACTGATGAGGCTCAAAATGCTGAAATTATGGTCGAGAAAGAAGAAGATCAAAAAGAAAAAGTTCTGGAAATGACGATCGAGGAATTGGATCTTTCCGTTCGTTCCTACAACTGTCTAAAACGTGCCGGCATCAATACTGTGCAAGAACTGGCCAATAAAACAGAAGAAGATATGATGAAAGTCCGAAACCTTGGACGAAAATCATTAGAAGAAGTAAAAGCCAAGTTGGATGAACTTGGACTAAGTTTGCGTAAAGACGATTAATCATGCGATTTAGTTATAGACAGCTCAACAAAGGAGGGAATCTTCATGTCTTATAGAAAGCTAGGACGTACAAGCGATCAGCGGAAAGCATTGCTTCGCGATTTGACAACAGATTTAATCATTAACGAACGTATTGAAACAACAGAAGCGCGTGCAAAGGAATTGCGCTCTGTCGTAGAAAAAATGATTACCCTTGGCAAACGCGGAGATTTGCATGCTCGCCGCCAAGCAGCTGCCTTCTTGCGCCATGAAGTAGCAGAGACTATTGAAGTGGAAGACGCAAATGGCAAGAAAAAGGAAAAACCGGTATATGCTTTGCAAAAACTGTTTAATGATGTCGCACCTCGTTATCAAGAGCGCCAAGGAGGCTATACTCGCATTATGAAAATTGGGCCTCGCCGTGGCGACGGTGCACCTATGGTCGTTATTGAATTAGTATAATGGCCAAAGGTAGACCATTAGGGCGGGACAGTTGACAGCAACTGACCACTGCCCTTTTTCTATATTTTTAATGTACGCGATTGCAACAAAGCTTGAGCGTTATGATGAGCAGTGTTAAGACTCGTCTAGCTCGTGCGCCTCTTTCATTCGACAAGAAAGGAACGGACAATTCGTTCAAGGGAAGAGGCGCGGGCTTTTTTTGTATTTTATGAAAATTATAATAAGATCCTTTTAACTCTTCGTCCATAAAATACCATCTATATGGTCGATGAATAAATTTTCAAGGACAATACAGGGCTTAGCCTAGTGAAGAACCTGGTAGTGGGTGTTTGGTTTATTTTGCAGGATTCAGCGTTTTCGCCAGATGCGTGCCCAAGACCGTGTTTCGTTTCTTTAGAATCGTGTCAAATAAACCAAACATCTACTTGAGGCGCACCAGCATTTTATGGCACGTTTTAATGACGTGATATGCGTCCGACTTTTGCTTCATCGTTTTGTCAAACTGTGGTATAAAGGAAAAGTAAGCAGAGACGGGTTCGTTTAAGGGGGGATTCAAATGAAAAGAGAGACAGTTGTTCAGATTGAGCACGTATTTTTTCGTTATCCTGAACAACCGAGTTATGCCCTTGAAGATATCAGTCTATCGATCGTGAAAGGGGAATGGCTGGCGATCGTCGGCCATAACGGATCCGGAAAATCCACCTTGGCCAAATTGCTGAACGGTCTTCATTTCCCTGAAAAAGGAAAAATTATTGTTAGCAACATTTTGTTAGGCGAAGAAACCGTTTGGGATATTCGCAAAAAAGTAGGAATGGTGTTTCAAAATCCTGATAATCAATTTGTAGGTACAACGGTGGAAGATGATGTCGCATTTGGATTGGAGAATAATGGTGTAGATCATGATGAAATGGTGGTAAGAGTGCAAGAATCCCTAGATAAAGTAGGGATGAGCGCTTTTGCCGGACAAGAACCGCATCACCTTTCCGGAGGGCAAAAACAGCGAGTGGCGATCGCCGGCGTTCTGGCTCTGAGGCCGGATATTATCTTGCTGGATGAAGCTACATCTATGCTCGATCCCCGCGGCAGAGAAGAAGTTTTAACTACGATAAGAGAATTAAAGGAAGATCGAAACTTAACCGTCGTGTCGATTACACACGATTTGGAAGAAGCGGCAAAAGCGGATCGGGTGATTATATTAAATAAAGGAAAAGTTTATAAAGAGGGAACCCCTGATGAAATTTTTCAAATGGACGAAGAGCTGATAGCGCTCGGTCTTGATATCCCCTTTTCGGTAAGAATGAGCAAAGAGCTTCGTTCACGAGGACTTCTTATTCCTCAAAATCATTTGACAGAAGATGAGTTGGTGAATGATTTATGGACATTAAACTTCAACATGTAGAATATCGATATTCTGCTGGAACTCCATTTGAACGTTTTGCGCTCAAGGATGTTTCATTCGATATTCCGGAGGGGACGTTCCTTGCTGTCATCGGTCATACTGGCTCCGGTAAATCGACTCTTTTGCAGCATTTAAACGCTCTTTTGCAGCCGACTAGCGGCCAGGTGAAAATAGGAGAGCGAGTGATTGAGGCAGGTAGAAAGAATAAGAATTTAAAACCGATACGGCAAAAAGTAGGGATTGTCTTTCAATTTCCTGAGCACCAACTGTTCGAGGAAACAGTTGAAAAAGATATTTGCTACGGACCGATAAATTTTGGGGTACCGGAAGAAGAGGCGAAACGGCGAGCGCGTCAGGCGGCCCAAATGGTGGGGCTCGCGGAGGATGTGCTTCGGAAATCCCCATTTGACTTATCAGGCGGTCAAATGAGAAGAGTGGCGATTGCAGGAGTTCTTGCAATGGAACCGGAAGTGCTCGTTCTTGATGAACCGACTGCCGGTTTGGATCCGCGAGGCAGACGGGAAATCATGGATCTTTTTTACAAGATTCACCGAGAGAAAAAAATGACCACTATTTTGGTTACCCACAGTATGGAGGATGCGGCCTTATATGCTGACGAAATCGTCATTATGCATCAAGGAAAACTGAACAGAAAGGGAAAGCCGGAAGAGATTTTTTCTTCCCCTGAGGAGTTATTTAGCTTAGGATTAAACGTACCGGATGTTGTGAAATTTCAATACATGTTTGAAAAAAAATCGGGGATCCGTTTAGGGAAAACGTGTTTATCCGTTCAAGAATTAGCAGATGTGTTGGAGCGGTTGTACAAGCGGGGTGGTCAGCCATGATGGAAAAGATGATTTTTGGGCGCTATGTACCGGGCGACTCCATTATACATAGGCTGGATCCGCGCTCAAAACTTGTCTTTGTGATCGCTTTTGTGTGTATTGTGTTTTTGGCTAATAATATGGCGACCTATGGTATTTTAGCCGCATTTACACTTTTTCTTATCTTTTTGTCCCGCATCCCGTTTCGTTTTTTGTTTGCGGGGTTGAAGCCGATTTTATGGTTGATCTTGTTTACATTTCTGCTTCAACTCTTTTTTACAAGAGAAGGGCCCGTTGTTTTTCAGCTGGGATGGATCAAATTTTATCAAGTGGGAATCCAGCAGGGGATTTTTATTTCGTTGCGCTTTTTGATTCTTGTGTTGGTCACTTCTTTATTGACCCTAACGACAACGCCGATTTCGATTACGGACGGGCTGGAAAGCCTTCTAGGGCCATTTAAAAAATTCAAGCTTCCCGTCCATGAACTGGCGTTGATGATCTCGATAGCGCTGCGGTTCATCCCTACTCTTATGGATGAGACAGAAAAAATTATGAAGGCGCAGACGGCTAGAGGAACTGATTTTTCCGGAGGGCCGCTTAAAGAAAGGATCAGAGCGGTTATACCGCTATTAATTCCGCTGTTTGTCAGTTCTTTTAAACGTGCGGAAGATCTTGCCGTAGCAATGGAAGCGCGGGGCTATAAAGGCGGAGAAGGACGTACAAAATATCGTCTGTTGACTTGGAAGCTTCGCGACACTTTTGTTCTTGTTGTCATCGTTCTTTTTGCTGTGGCGCTATGGCTATTAAGAAGCTAGATGGAGTGTCCTATATGGTTAGAATGAAATGTGTGATTTCGTATGATGGTTCAGGATTTGCCGGTTATCAAATTCAACCGTCTAAAAGAACCGTCCAATCAGAAATAGAATCGGCATTAAAAATTCTACATCAAGGAGACGTGGTAAAAGTGACAGCATCGGGGAGAACCGATGCTGGCGTCCACGCCCGCGGTCAAGTGATTCATTTTGATACGTCCCTTCCGATTCCGGAAACAAAGTGGGTGCAAGTGTTAAATAGCATTTTTCCTGAAGATATTGCAGCCATTCATGCAGAAACAGTCAATGATGCTTTTCATGCGCGCTTTTCAGCAACGGGCAAAGAATACCGTTACCGACTGTATACGACTCCCCACCGCGATCCTTTTAAAAAGTCTTATGCCTATCATTTCCCTTATTCATTAAATGTAGGGGCGATGGAAGAGGGGGCTCGTTATTTGTTGGGAACGCATGATTTTACGAGCTTCTGTTCAGCCAAGACGGAAGTCAAGGATAAAGTGCGAACTATCCGAAAAATAGCGATTTTCCAAGAAGGGGAGGAGATGGTTTTTCAGCTGATCGGAAACGGTTTTTTGTACAATATGGTCAGGATTATCGTCGGCACTCTTTTGGAATGTGGGACAGGAAAACGATCTCCCAAAGATATCCCTGAAATCTTAGAAGCGAAGAACAGGCAGCAGGCAGGGAAAACTGTACCGCCAGAGGGATTGTATTTATGGAACGTATTCTATGACAACTAATCCAGGTGTAACATTTTCTTGACATCACTTTTAGAAACCTTTATCATAGCATATGGTATGTATTTTAGCCCCACGATAAGCCCCGGAAACTTATTCGTGTTTTTAAATAAATACATGAAACGATTTTGATTATATGGGAGGGTAAAAACATGCGTACGACGTATATGGCGAAAGCAAATGAAATCGAACGTAAATGGTACGTTGTAGACGCCGAAGGCCAAACTTTAGGACGTCTTGCAAGTGAAGTAGCTTCTATTTTGCGCGGTAAGCATAAACCAACATTCACACCAAATGTTGATACAGGTGACCACGTCATTATTATTAACGCTGAAAAAATTGAATTAACAGGGAAAAAACTAACGGACAAAATTTATTATCGCCACAGCCAACATCCAGGCGGGTTAAAAACTCGAACTGCATTAGAGATGCGGACGAACTATCCTGAGAAAATGCTTGAATTAGCCATTAAAGGAATGCTTCCAAAAGGTTCCCTTGGACGTCAAATGTTTAAAAAACTGCATGTATATGCTGGTTCGGAACACCCGCATCAAGCGCAAAAACCGGAAAAATACGAACTTCGCGGATAATCGAAAGAGGAGGGTATTAATTTGGCACAAGTTCAATATTACGGAACAGGTCGTCGTAAAAGCTCAGTTGCTCGCGTTCGTTTAGTTCCTGGCGATGGACGCATCGTCATTAACGGCCGAGATGTTGAAGATTATATTCCATTCGCAGCTTTGCGTGAAGTGATTAAACAACCTTTAGTGATTACGGAAACGCTAGGAAATTATGATGTATTAGTAAACGTAAAAGGCGGCGGTTACACAGGCCAAGCAGGTGCTATTCGCCACGGAATCGCTCGTGCGCTGCTTCAAGCGGATCCAGAATATCGTCAACCACTAAAACGCGCAGGCCTGTTGACTCGCGATGCACGCATGAAAGAACGTAAAAAGTATGGTCTCAAAGGTGCTCGCCGTGCGCCGCAATTCTCAAAACGTTAACATTGCTGTTATAGGTTACGCCCCTTTCTCGGATTTACGGGAAAGGGTTTTTTGCGTTGGAGAAAGAGTTGACTATCCTTTCTCAAAAATAAAATGAAGTTTTTCGCGGAAAATTCGAACGTTTATTGTGGAAGAGATGTTGTTTATATGGAATTGAACAATAAAAAAAGGTTGGTTCCAATAAGCCGGCGAATCCCTTGTCTGGTATCCGATGTTTGACGACTCCTCGTTGCCGAAAAAAGCTGCCATACCCCGTTTTCATGTAAAGCAACGTTGTGGCAGGATCATTTATGCGTAATAAGCAGTATCTCCCAATTTGGCGTTTAGTCTAATTGACCTTCATTTTTAGTTGATCAGTTAAGTGTCGGCAATCCACTTTATTTTTAGTTATATTTTGTGATAAATCATTTCGTTCAGCACGATTTCCTCTGCTTGCAGCCGAATTTGGTTCAAATGCCTTGTTCTCCCCAATATGTCCTCCGTTTCCGGCATCGGATTTTGTTGAAGAAGCTGTTCTTCAAGGAGCATCATCTTCTCTATGATTTCCTTGTTCCGTTCATACATCTTTTTTTCAAGCGTTCCCTCTATGAACAATTGGCTGAACCGTACTGGATTTGTCTCTTGAAGGTGCATCAACGCCAGTTTGCCGTATCTCCCGATAGGTCGATCGTATTCGGGATCGCATGATTGTATATTCGGAATCAGATAGCCTTCTTTCGTTTTCTTGTACGTTATATCAAGTCTGGACTTGCTCATGCTGCCTACTCCTTTCTTATTTGGATCATCTTTTTTTATGCTTTGAAAAATAAATCATATTCAATCCATTTTTACCTTCTTTCAAGGTAAATGACATCGTTCGGATCAAAATCATCTTCCTCCTCCATGTCTAATCGTTGAAGGATATATCGATCTAAATCATATCCTGAAAATTGATTGCGTCGAGCCAGTTCCTTCATCGCGTCATCAAGGTAGACTTGTTCATAATCAAGAAGTCCCATTTCTATTATAATTTGTTCTTTCGTTTTTCCTTTCCAGGAATAGGAAAATAAAAAATGAGACGACTTTTTATAAGCCGGTAAGTTTTTTTTATAATCATTTTCCATTATATACCTACCTCCCTTGTTTCTCTTTATTATATTATATATAAAAAATCAGCGTTCCATATCCTCTTGAGTCCTTTTGGCATCGTTAATTTTTCAACATCACTTCCATCATTTTGGAAATGACTTCATTTTTATGGATATTCCAACAGGGCGATGACGATGAAGAGTTCGTCCCTTCATCTACGATATGAGAACAAGCATCGCATAGTTTCTTTTTTTTGTCGAAAAATAGGACAAAGGAGGATTCTATCGATGACTGTCATTACTTCCTTTACAGAACGACTGCGAAAAAAGGAAATGCAGCTTGAGCGGAAGTTGTTAAAGGAACTTTCAATCCAAAATTTGCAAAAAAGCATTCGGATGCACTTTGGCACGATCCATCTCTTTGGAAACGTTTTGATGGCGGGATTTGAGGATGCTTGTTTTGATGTAGGCATCGAATCCTACTTATTAGGGGGAAAGTACAGCAAATTTGGACTTTATGGCGAAGACACCGATGAGGTGAAGAATAGGTGCCAGCAGGAAATGGAATATTTGAAGGATACGTTATATCATTTTTGGCTGTATTGGTGGAAAATTGGCGTGGCTGATAACGTCGATGAATCGACTTTCTACAATTGCAGCCAATTTGTCGATTACTGGTGGAATGAAGGGTACTCGCAAGGAAAGAAACGGTTAAAACTCCGGCTTCACTAACCCGATCAAAAGAAAATGCTTTCAGATTGTTCTAAAATCTCCCCTTGTCCCATATGTTGAAAAGTAGAGAGAACAAGGAGGGGACGTGCTGTATGCACCGGAGATTAAAGTGGGGAGTTTATATATTAGGCTGTGTGCTCATTTTTTTGCTAATCCAGTTTCAATTTTTAGAAAACCACTCATGGAAACCTTGGAATTTGCCGTTATCAGGAAAAATTATCTACTTGGATCCTGGGCATGGCGGTCCTGACGGGGGCGCTGCAAAAGATGGCATGCAGGAAAAAGACATTGCCTTAAATGTAGCAAAAAAGGTGAGAGACTATTTACAGCAGCAGGGAGCGCTCGTCGTTTTAACACGGGAAAAGGATAAGGACTTGGCAAACCAAGACACGAGCGGATTAAGCCGTCGCAAAACAGAGGATTTGAAAAAAAGACTTGATCTCATTAATAAATCGGATGCCGATCTTTTTATTAGCATTCATTTAAATTCCATCCCTTCCCCGCGGTGGAGAGGAGCCCAGACGTTTTTTTCCCCACATTATAAGGAAAATAAAAAAATAGCAAAGTTGATCCAAGACGAACTTGTCTTGAACTTAGAAAATACTAATCGTTTAGCGAAAGCCATCGACCATGTATATATTTTAAGATATGCTAAAAAACCAGGAGCCTTAGTGGAAATTGGCTTTTTATCCAATCAAGAAGAAAGAGAACAATTAAAAAAGGATGACTATCAGGAAAAAGTGGCAGCGTCCATTTATAAAGGAGTTTTAAGATACTTTACCGAATAGCCGGAGGATTTCCAATGGCTTTTTATTTTGGGCTTTTTACGTCTCTTTTGAAACTTTGTGATGAAAGAGAGGGAGGGGATTGAGGAGTCGAGAATCAGTTAACATGGAGGGAACAGCAGTACGGGGAGACGGTATAGCAGCGAAATTGGAAGTATTGTCTAAATATATGCTATACTATTGAAAAGGAATGAAAAGGAAGGTGTAGAGCTTGGTTAGAGAACAAGAAGTACGGGATTTGCTCAAAAAAGTGCAAGATCCATTTTTACATAAAACGTTGGAAGAAACCAATGGAATTGTGGAAGTCAAAATAAAAGAAGAAAAGAAGCATGTGAGTGTGAAGGTGGCCATTGCCAAAACAGGAACCTCTGAACAGTTGAAGCTTCAAATGGAAATCGTCAATCTCTTGAAAAATGCTGGAGCGGAAACCGTTGGAATTCGCTTTGCAGAACTTCCAAAAGACGTTCTAGAAAAATTCAAAGGACAAGCAGGGGATTCCGGCCATGATTTGCTTTCTCCTGCCAGTAAAACGGTGTTCATTGCCATTGCGAGCGGAAAAGGCGGAGTAGGCAAGTCCACTGTATCGGTTAATTTAGCTGTTGCTCTGGCCCGCCTCGGCAAAAAGGTTGGACTGGTTGACGCAGATATCTACGGGTTTAGTGTTCCAGATATGATGGGGATCACTCATCGCCCGCTCGTCAAAGGCAACAAGATTATACCTGTAGAACGATTTGGGGTCAAAGTCATTTCAATGGGATTCTTTGTAGAGGATAATGCACCTGTCATTTGGCGGGGACCAATGCTTGGGAAAATGCTCAACAACTTCTTTAAAGAAGTGGAGTGGGGAGAACTGGATTATTTGATTTTGGATTTGCCTCCTGGTACTGGAGATGTGGCATTGGATGTTCACACGATGATTCCTCACAGTAAAGAAATTATTGTATCGACTCCTCACCCGACGGCAGCTTTTGTAGCGGCAAGAGCCGGAGCAATGGCTTTGCGGACTGAGCATGAAATACTTGGTGTTATTGAGAATATGTCCTACTTTGAAAGCAAAAAAACAGGCGAAAGAGAATATATTTTCGGAAAAGGCGGCGGCGAAAAGCTGGCCGAAGAATTGCAAACCGATCTTTTTGGCCAAATTCCGCTTCAACAGCCTGACTGGAATGAAGAAGATTTTGCCCCGTCTGTTTATGCAGAAGACCACCCGATCGGAAAAATTTATATGGATATTGCAAAGAAAGTCGATCAAAAACTTTCCAGCCAAAATTAAGCAAGAAAAGCCGGCTTTAAGGTCCGGCTTTTTTCTATGGATTAAATTTTTGGCCGCCTCCTGTATTCTGGTTTTGCTGATCGTTTTTTCCGTTGAGCTGATCATTAGTCTCTTTAACGAGTAAATCCGCTACTTTCTTTTTATATAATGGGCTTTCAAACGTCTCGAGCATAATCTTTTGAAGGTGCTGTCTGTAATCTTTGCTTTTTAAAAGCCTCATGACTTCTTGTTCATAGGTCGGATCTTTTAAAATATCCAGCATCATTGCTTGGTACTCAGGATCTTTCATTAAACTTTTTAATAACTTTTCGTTTTCTTTTTTTACACCATTCGCAAAAGAACTTGAGAAGTTAGGATCTTGAAAAGACTTTTCCCAAAATTTTTTGCCTTGTTCCGATGTTAATGTTTGTTCGATCGTTTTTGTGATTTCCGGTTGATCCATAACTAAATTTTTATTCAATTCTTTGTCTTTCAAAACATCTTTAATGGCTTTTTTGCCATCATCCGTTTTCAATATGTCAATGACCATTCTTTTCGTCTCATCATAATTCATGCGGCTAGCAATTTGTTCATCCCCAGAACAGGCCGTTAATAAAAAAAATACGAGAAGAAGAGATTGTAAAATTCTCATGAAAAAAAGCTCCTTTCTAAGAACTTTCTTAACGTTAGCATAATCTAAGGGCTAAAATTTATTCTTTCGGAAAGATTAATCAACTGGATTTTTTTATCCTCTATTGGTAAAATCTAAGCAATACTGGGAAAGTGGAGGCAGTTGGCGTGTCAATTCGAAATGGGGTTCGTTTTTTTATACATACGCTGTTTATTGGGGGAACAACGACCGGAATTATGGGATTTATGATTCGTTGGGATGAGTTTGCTCCTTTGTTTCAAAAAGGGGATGTTCTCAACATTTTGTCGGTATTTATATGGCTTGTCGGCGTAGGATTCACGTTTAGTGTGATCAGCCAAATGGGGTATTTCGCTTATTTGACCATCCATCAATTTGGACTTCGCATGTTTCGCTCCAGCTCTCTTTGGAATGCTGTTCAAATGATTTTGGTAGCGTTTGTATTGTTTGATTTGGTGTATTTTCGCTTTCAAGCCTTTGCGGATAAAGGAGAATCTCTTATTCCTTATTTTGGGCTTGCGGCCTTCTTATTGGCCTTTGCGATTGTGGTCGCTTGGATCAAAACAAAACAATCCAATAAAAAAATGTTTGCTTCTGCTCTCTTTTTTATGGTCGTGGCCACCGTTCTGGAATGGCTGCCAGTTTTGACGGTCAATGAAAAAAGCTGGCTGTATTTAATGCTATTTGCTCTCCTGTTCTGCAATGCTTACCAACTTCTTATGCTGCCTAAATACATTGAGAGATCGAAAGAAGAGATCTCCCGAAAAAAGAAAGCCCCTGTCTATCCGACAAATGAAAAAAATCGGACTGCTGCGAAGGATAATTTGTGAATTTTCCAAATATATAAATAACGAGCGGGGTGTCACTTTTTTGCTGAATAGAGCGTGGTGATATGTTCTGACTCTTTTGTCCAGAACAGCCCAATAAAAAGGAATGGCCTCCCTTTTTCATGAAAGGAAGCCAACCTCGTATGTTTGTAGAAATACCGTATGTATGTTCGGTACTTTTCCCTATAATCCTGCCAATTTTTGAAGTCTAGATCATGATGCGTAGTAGTTTGTCCTTTTTCCTTTTTATGGTTCTGTTTGTTCTTTCAAAAATCACTCCCATTATCCCGCAATTTTAGCCTATTTTCAGAAAGATGCTAATGGAGAATTAAGGGATTAACGTAGTATCTACATTGCCGTTTGCGACCATTTCGGAAATGGTCACAAATTTTCCTTTATGCTGAAGTGTCTCGATGATCAGAGGCAAAGCTTTTTCGGTTTGTTTAGCTGAATCGGAAGCATGAAGCAAGATGATATCACCGTTTTTCGCCTTAGAAACATTTTTGACAATTTGATTGATTCCGGGGTTTTTCCAATCCTCGGAGTTGACGCTCCAATGAACAATAGTGAATCCGAATTGATCGGCTGTTTTAATCACTCGTTTGTCGAAGTGGCCGGTCGGAGGGCGGAATAGATGGACATTTTTCAGCTGAAGTTTTTTAAATGTTTCTTTCGTTTTTAAAAATTCCCTTTTCATTTCTTCATCTTCCAACGCCGTATAATCTTTGTAACTGTAACCTAACATTCCAATTTCATATCCATGATCGGCTATTTTTTTCACTAAATCGGGATGCCTTTCCGCCCAAGAACCAGAAAGAAAAAAAGTGGCCGCCTTCACCTTGTTTTTAATTAAGGCATTTACAATGGGCTCTGCTTTTTCATCGCCCCAGCCGATATCAAAAGTTAAGGCAATTCCTTTTTCACCCCTGTAAATCGCTTGAGGACCTTCTTTTCCTGACCAAACAGGAATATGGAGTATATTTTGAGTAAACAATAATAATGCTGTAAAAAATGAGATGACAACAATCAACAATGTTTGTTTCACTCTTTTATCCTTTATCACATACAAAAAATTCATTTCTGGCCCTCCATTAGACAAGTCTTTGCTTCTATTTGTATGATGGTTTTTCTTACGGTAGAACAAGTTCCTAGATTTTTCTCAGCGCATAAGACATTTATCAAAAGGAGTGACCTGCATGATCGGAATTTTAATAAATGAAAAGGAAAAAGAAGAGATTTATTATTTGCTAAAAAGGGAAATGGACGAAATTTTATTTGATCTTAATGATCAACGGATTGATCACATTGTAAAAAGAGCCATGAAAGAGCGGTATAACATTTTATTCAATCTATTTAAGAGAGTTGCGAACCATCATGAATGTATGAAGTATTTACGAGTAGGGAAACGAACCACAAGTAGAGAATAAATTTTAAAAAAGATGTTGACACTATATCATTATGCTGATATATTATTACTTGTCCTTACATGGACAACATACAGTAAGAAAAAAGTTGTTGACATTCCTTTAAAGGGATGTTAAAATAGAAAAGTCGCTGTTTTAGCGAATAGTAAAAATGGATCCTTGAAAATTGAACAAAACGAAGCGTAAACCAATGTTTCAATTTGTGAAACAAGCCAAGTCAAC
>JADBKC010000013.1 GCA_014896555.1 Caryophanales bacterium
TTTTCGTTAACAATAGAAGGAGTATCTGGAGTTCCAGCTTTTAATCCTTCGCTGAAGGAAACTTCAATCGCAGTTACTTTGCCATCAGCATCTTTAACAACATTATATCCAGTCGCAACTGGTTTTACGCTATCTTTAGTTAATGTAACTGTTTGAGTACCTGCAGTAATATTGTTACCTAACTTGTCTTGAATTGTATTAGGCAATACTACTGTTAATGTTCTGCTAGACTTATTTGAATATAAGGTATCAGTCACCGGAATGATAAATTGAGTGTCGTTTGTATCCGGCACTACTGTTGGATTACCTGTTGTTATATTAGCTAAAGTTTCATCTTTGACAGGGTTGTTTCCTGACGTAAACGCACCTAATACAGAATTAACATCCATTGGTTTACTGAATGTTACAAGAATTTCTTTATCACTTTTTTGTGATAGAGTAGCCGTTGGTGCTACTGTGTCAACAGTTACATTAAATGATGCGGAAGTAGAAACTGTTACATTTCCACCTTTATCTGTTAAGTTAATTAATTCGATTGTGTGAGTTTTTCCAGTTTCTAAGGAAAGACCTGTGATTGTAGCAGTATCTGTGCCTTTGAAGTCCACGTTCACATATGAACCATCTACTTTTGCCAATGAAGATTGAATTGGCTCAGAAGCTTTAACAGTTAAGCTAGTTGCTACAGATCCTTTTGTCTTTGCTTCTACACTTGCAATTTGTGGAGCTTCTTTATCTTCATAAGTAAATACTTGTACGTATTTTTCAGTAGATACATTAGCATTAGCAGCTGTTTTAATAGGTTCTACAACTAGAACTTTATTTGTAACTTCCACTTGGTTTGCATATGCAAATGTCAAAGTGACAGTCTTCTTATCTGCACTTAAAGTGGCAGAAGAAGGTTTATTATTATCAATAGAATATTTCGCAAGTGTTTCAGCATCCGTTTTGTCAACTTCTTTATTGAATGTCACTTGAACTTGTGTAGCATTAATAGCTTTTACACTTTCAACCTTTGGAGCTACTGCTTTAACTACAACGTTAACAGAAGCTTTCAGCTCAGTGCCGTCAACGGTTCCGTCCAATGTGTAAGTACCTGGTTTAGAAGTATCCAGTTTAGAAGTATCCCATTTTACGGATGCTTCTTTTTCGGATTTGTCGGAGTAGACAACCGTTACTTTTTCAGGAAGTTTCACATCTTCTAATTTTGTTCCTTCGTCTACTGTGATATCGTTAAGAGCTTTAATGCTTTCAGGTACTGATTTTTTATAGTTCATTGCTTTGTAAAGCAAGTTTGCAAAGTCACCGCGGGTAATGTTTTTGTCCGTACCGTATGTAGTTTTGGTAGTACCGCTAGTGATTCCTGCACCGTAAAGAGCTTCAATATAAGGTTTGAACGTCGATGTTAAATCTGTGAAAGGTGTTTCTTTTGCTTCGTCTTTAAGGTCATATGCGTTGACCAAAATTTTCGCCATAGCGCCGCGAGTAAGCGGAGCATTTGGATCAAATTTATCACCGGAAACTCCGTCCATAATTCCTTCTGCTACAAGAGCGTTCACAGCACCTTTAATACGGCTGTTCACATCTTTGAAGCCAGCATCAGGAGCATTATTTGTATCAAGGCCTTTTGCTTTAGCAATGATAACAGCAGCATCGCCGCGAGTTAAATTTTTATACGTACCATATTCAGTTTTGCTGATACCGCTGACGATGTTTTTGCTGTACAAAGCACCGACTGCTTCTGCATAGTTTTTGTTTACATCGCCGAACGGCAGATTTTCAGCAGCAAATGCCGGCGTAACAGCCGTTGCTACCAATGTTGCTGTTGCAGCCGTAGCTACAAATTTGCGATAAGACTTTGGTTGGTAAGCCATCTACTATTTCCTCCCCGTTTTGTAATAGTACATATGAAAACGACTGGCAAAACGTCAATCGTTTTTACTAAATTCATCTAAACCTCAATATGCCTATTGTTCTACGAATATGAACAATATGGACAAATTGGTAGATTTAAACTCATCTCCTATTCTATCAAACCATGCCTTTTTTTCAACTGTTTTTTATGTATTCAAAGTGGTTTTCACTTTTTTTACACACTTGTAAACAGTTTTTAACATAAGTCTAAGAAACTTTCGGTTAGACTAATGGATAGATAGAATTGTCATACTGTTTCCAATTATAATGGTTTTCATTTGAAAATGAAAGACTTTTTGGAAAAAATTTCGGTATTGGGGAAATGTATACAATACATAGCATATTTTCTCATCCCCTTTCCTTTGTGGATGATCTAGTCCTTTTGTATCCGTTGAATGTGTTTCAGGCAAATGATACAATGATGGACAGTGTTGATAGGATGGAGAAAGGCGGTTTTGCGCCATTCTCTATTTTATTTTGTTTGCACTTATTCCTTTTTATAGATGGATGAAGAACAGACAGGGCGTCTCGTTTCACTTCAAGATCCACAACAAAAAAGTTTCTGAGAAATCAAGCCTTGTATGAAGGAGGAAATGAGAAGGAGGAAACAAATTGAAGGTAGTTATTTCTGGCTTTTATGGCCTTGGGAATACCGGGGACGAAGCGATTCTGGAATCGATTCTCGATAACTTGCGCAAGGAGCTTGACGAAGTGGATATCACTGTTTTTTCTTTTTCCCCGGAGCAAACAGCGAAACGCCACGATGTCAAGGCCGTATACCGCGGGTGGCGCCGTGACAACAAACAAAAAGTGCAAGCTTTAAAAAAGGCGGATTTATTGATTTCCGGCGGCGGCGGCCTCCTTCAGGATACATATCCAACGAAATTTTTGTTTGGACCGCTTCCTTATTATTTGCTGATTGTGTTTTTAGCCAAGCTATGCGGAGCAAAAGTGATGTTTTTCTCCCAAGGCATTGGTCCTGTCAATACGACATGGGGAAAAATTCTTATGAAAGTCTTTGCCAATATGGCCGATTTCATTACAGTAAGAGATCCATTTTCAAAGGAGCTTCTCCATAAACTTGGTGTGAATAAGCCGGAGTCTGTCGTAACGGCAGATATTGTCTTTGCCTTTCACCAGAAGGAAGACAGCGCCTGTTTAGACAGCTTGCCGTTGAAGGGCGGGGAGCGGTTGATCGCGGTCAGCGTCCGCCCTTGGTTCGGGGATGCGTCTTATTACGGGCATATCGCCAAAGCTCTGGATAGTCTGATCGAATCGGAAGGTGTCACTCCTGTCTTCGTCCCGATGGAAGGACATTACGATGTCCGAGCCTCTGAAAAGGTCCGGCAGCAAATGAAGCACCGTAATAAATGCCTTTTGCTTGGACCAAACTTTACCCCTAATCAGTACTTGAATTTTATTTCTGCTTGCGAAATGACGATTGGACTGCGGCTGCATTGCTTGATTTTTTCCTGCTTGGCGGGGGTTCCCCATATCGGGATCAGCTATGACCAAAAAGTCGAAAGTTTGCTGAAGCGTTCCGGGATGTGGGATTATTCCTTCACACTTGAAAATTTGGATCCAGAAAAACTGGCGGACAATGCCAGAGAAGTATTGCATCGCCAAGAAGAACTGAAAGAGATGATCCGTAACAATGCCGCTGACATGCGAAAAGACGCGATGAAAAATATTGATTTGTTGAAAGAACGTTTTGGCCAATAATGGTTTATTCTCTCAGGAGCATGTTGAGGTTCAGTGGGTGAAACTCTTCCTAAATGCCCGATAGGTTCCACAGCCATCGTTGAGGGCAAAAGCCTCCCACGGATGGAGTTTCACTTTTTAGCCACTTTGAACGTGCAGATAGAAGCTCCTCTGCACGTTTCCTTACTGAAGAGGTGTCATTCATGTCATTGAAAAAAACAGCCATTTGGCTGACGATCCTGGCTGTGGTGGTCAAACTGTCCGGTTTTGTCCGTGAGAGCATCATCGCCCACCAGTTTGGGGTCAGCCAATATACAGACGGGTATTTGCTGCGTTTTCGTTTATTACGTTGGCGCTCGCTATGATATCGGGCGGCTTTAATAATGTGTTCCTTCCTATGTACGTCCAGCAGATGAAAGACGAGCCAAAGCAGGCGGAACGGAACGCAAACGGAGTGATGAACTGGACGGTGCTCCTATTTCTTGTGATCACCGTGACTGGCTATTTCTTCGTTCCCGACTTCGTACCGTGGATTTACGGCGACATGAAGCCGCAAACGAAAGAAACAGCAATTGCCGTTACGCAATTTTTCTTTCTGTTTATGAGCTTTATTGCACTAAGTGGAATATTGGATTCCTATCTGCAGGGGCGGAGGGTATTTGTCCCGTCGCAAATCGCCAAACTGCTGCAAACGGTCATGGGCGTTTCCTTTGCCTTTTTGTTTTCAGAAAAATGGGGGATCAACAGCCTTGCCTACGGGTTTATTGTCGGAACGATTTTAGGAACGATGATTCAGCTCGCCTATTTGTTTCGGACAGGATACCGCTGGAGTCCGGTTTGGAAAGTCGAACGCGAATTTCGAAAGACGTTTCTCGTGCTGCTCGTTCCTTCCTTATTGAATTCGGTTGTCGGGCAAATCAACGTGTTCGTCAATAAGGCGTTTGCGTCTGGCATTAAGGGAGCCGTCACCTATTTAAACGACGCTTCTCTCATTACCTCCATCCCCCAAACCGTCTATGCAACATCGATTGCGGTGATTATTTTTACGCTCTTATCTGAACAGCTGGACAATCAAAAAAAGTTTCAGGACACGTTTTTCTTAGGAATGCAGCTTTCGCTTTTGACTTTAATGCCGATCACCGCATGGCTGATCGTGGCCGGCCGGGAAACGATTGCGTTTATTTTTGAGCGCGGCAAATTTACGGCTGCGGACACGTATCAAACCTATCTTGTGCTTATGTACTATTTGCCGACCATCGTGACGCAAGGTTTGCAATATATTGTATCAAAGTCGATGTACGCTCGAGGGAAAACAGCGATTGTGTTCCGAATCAGCGTGACGACCATCGCATTAAACGCGATTTTAAACTGGCTGTTTATCAAGCCATTCGGCTATCCGGGATTAGCTTTGACCAACTCGATTGTGTCTGTTTATTACTTGGCTGCTACCGCCGCTTTCATGTATAAAGATTTTGAACCCGGCGAAAAGCGGAGGCTGTTTGTACTGTTTGGAAAAGTTTTGCTGCCGACAGTCTTTATGCTCGTGCCGCTATACTTGTTCAAAATGTATGTTCCGATCGATCATCTCTACTCGCTTTGGCAGCTTCTCATCCTTGGCACGCTTGGAGCCGTTCTTTACATAGCCGGGCTGTATGTATTTTACCGAGAAGGATTTCAAAAGCTCGCCGGCATAGTGAAGAGAAAAATGCGGTCGTAGTTTTGTAGGCTGCCGCAAACGACAAGTCCATGATTCGGTCTTTCCCCTAATGAAGAAGGCCGTCCCTCGCCCGTTTTCACTGGCTTATGGGACAGCCTTCTTCTGCTATTTATGATCTGTATTATTCTTCAGCACCATAGCTTTCGATCATATTGGCGATGTGAGTAGAAGCGCCGCCAGCTGCTACAGCAGCGGCCACAAGGATGGCTTCGGAAAGCAGTTCTTTCGTTGCGCCTGCTTTTTCAGCATTTTTGGAATACACATCGATGCAATAAGGACATTCCGTAATATGGGCAACCGCTACGGCAATCCATTCTTTCAATTTGGCAGACAGTTTGCCCGCTTTTAAAGCGGCGGCGCCAAACTGTTGATACGCTTTAAAGCCTTTGCCTGCCCATTTGGTCAAGTTTCCTACTTTATTTCGGTTTGATCTCTTTTACAAAATATCATCTTGTTCTTCCTCTAAAGCATCTTGCATGTGAGAACTGTGCGCCACGGCTCCGCCGGCTTCCAATGCGGCAGAAACAAAGCCCGCTTCAGCCAATTCTTGCAAAGAAGCCCCTGCTTGTTTTGCTTTTTTCGTATGAATATCTAAGCAGTAAGGACATTGGGTCGCATATGCCATTGCTACCGCAATGATTTCTTTTTCCTTCTGGGACAGCGCCCCTTCTTCAAAGACCGCGCTGTTAAATTGATCAAATGCTTGCGCCTGTTCTGGCGTCCATTCATTTAATTTGGCAAGATGACGCAGTGTTCCTTGTTCATAAAGTGACATCCTGAATCCCCTCTGTTTTCCATTACTAGCCTTTATTATCGTCGACATCTTCTAAAAGAATATGAATATGCCTGTAGATCTCATTTCTCTCCGCTGCCCGAAGCGTAAAGGTATTGCAGAGCCGCTGACCTCCACGCTTTCCGTCCGCACTCGCTAAAAGCGCACAAACAAGCTGACCCTCGAATATCGGGCCAGCTTCAAGATGAGGCATTATTTCCCGGCAATCGGCAGAATGTCGACATAATCGCTAGAAACGTAGACGCCGTCTTTAAATTGATCGGCAAATTTTAATACATCGGAAAAGATGTTATACCAAGAGCCGGATTGTCCTTTAATCGCCACCGGCATGCCCAGTTTATTGTATTCAAATAACAGCGTGCTGGATGAAACTTTCGGTTCGGATCGGATATTTAATCCATCGTTTGGATCATATCCGTTTGTTAAACCGATTTGATACTGGCCGAAGTCCTTGCCGCCGAGCATTTTATCGATGCTATACATATGGCGGGCCAGTTTCTCTCCCCAGAACATATCGGAAGCATATTTGACATTAAAGCCCGTTCCCTTGTTGCCCGGAACCGCGCCGTTTGCTCGAAAAT
Source organism: Caryophanales bacterium (assembly GCA_014896555.1). GTDB lineage: Bacteria > Bacillota > Bacilli > Bacillales > DSM-4216 > Bacillus_O. Next base: position 6,704 of record JADBKC010000013.1, read on the forward strand.
CTCCGAAAGAAAGATAGCTGTCATTGAATTTTTCCGCCAATGCATCCACACTGTCTGCCGGCGATGGAAAAGGATTGGCCTGATTCGGATTGCTGTCGACGGCACCATAGCCGAATAAATTGTTTTTTTGTTGAGCTAAGTCGCTTAATCCGTACTGACTTTCGTTAAACGCCAATCCCAAAATCAATAAGGCATTAATATGTTTCTCGGATTCGACTTTTTTCAAATAGCTGCCAAGGCCGATCAGCTTGCTTTTTTTCGTTGCATCTTTATAGATGGCGTATGTGGTTGTTGGATTTTGTTGATATAGTGTTTCCAAATCCGCCAATTTGGTCATAATCGCTTGATCCAGCTGTGCAGCGGTATAGCTTGTTGGAGTTCTCGCCGATAAAAATTGGAAGTATTGATAGGCGGTTCCGACTTTTTGACCATTCGCATCATAAAACGTATAGCCGTCCCAGCTGTAATAAGGCTGCCCTTCCTTTAAAAAGCTAGGCGCTTTTCCAACTGTATAAGACGCATAATAGCCGCCTGTGGCCGTGTCGATGTACAAATAATGGACCAGCTCACCGTTTTTTGCTTGATAGTAGTTTTGCCCCGGCGCCGTGCCGTCCGGCTCCAAAAGAACGTCTTGCGGGGAGGCGTATAACTGTTTGCCGCCCACTTCTACTTTTACATAGTTCTCTGTAGATGTTAGATATTTCATTTCAGAAGAATAGGTAGCCGCTGTTGATACATAAGTATAGCCCGTTTTTAAATTGGAATCTGAATATAAGTTGATGGTGGCTTTCAGTGCTGCCCGGTCAGGTACGACAATCCCGCTTTTCATATACACGACTCTTCCGTTATAAGTGACAGCGTCCGATTGGCCGGCATCCACGATGTTTTTCGCATCGTTAAACGTTTTGTACGACTTTCCGGTCGGCTTGACTTCATGATTGGAGACGACAGCCGTTTCATAAGGATTTTTAACAGGAGCCGGTTTGTTATTATACTGTTCTACAAAGGCCAGCATCCGGCTGATAAAAGCCGCTGCTTCCGCTCTTGTGGCTTCATTATTAGGTTGAAATTTCAATTGTCCATTTATTTGATAGCCGTGGATAATATTGGCTTGAGCTATTTCGACAATCGCTGTTTTGAATTCATCCTTCAAATTGGAAATGTCCGTGAATTTCGTAGGTCCCGTTTCTAAAGGGACATTCAAATATTGAATGGCTCTTTTAATCATGACCGCCATCTCTTGACGCGTAACGAATTCATCCGGACCGAAGTTTCCGCCTGTTTTGCCTTTCACAATGTTTACTTTGGCAGCTGCATTAATGCCCGGCGCCAATGCCGAATTAGGAGATACGTCTTTAAAAACGTTAGACGTATTAGTCATATCGAGATTCAGCGCACTCGCTATAAACTTGGCAAATTCTCCTCTTGTCACCTTTTGGCCCGGCTTGTAGACGCCCTTGCCATAACCAGAAATAATCCCTTTGGCAATTAATTCTCTCATTTCCTTTTCCAGCGTAATCCCCGAAATGTCATCGCTTGCCGCTCTGGACGGCTGCGGCGGGACCGCTGCCGAAAAAACAAGAAGAAACATAACTATAATCAGCATGCGTCTTCGCATTTTCATCTAGTTTCCTCCTACACTAGTAATCTTTTATATGTAAAACTGTGCGAAATGAAATTTCTCACAGCTTGTGTCTCTATGTACTGGAAACTTCATCATGTCTGATTCGCCCTGTCATCACGGAATGCTTTTTTCCACAAAGCCGGCAAGCCAAAATCGGAATCGAGCCTGACTGAACGGTTCTATAAAACCCGTCCCGATGAACAGTTCCTTTTGCTGATAGAAGAGTAAAAAGAAATCGAAACCATTCATAGTGGCCTCGATTGTCTATTTCCTTATTTGGCATTGTAAATCGCGGCGGCAAAGTCTGCTCTCGTCGTTTCATCGCCGGCGCGGTATTTGCTCGTTTGATAGACCGTTGTTTTATCCATATTGTGGATGGTGTTAATTTCGGCAAAAGCCCAATAGCTGGATGGAACATCTTGATAAGCAGGTTTTGCTGATGATGAGACAGACACATTTTTCTGGAATGCTTTTGTCACAATCACAGCCATCTGCGCTCTTGTCATCGGATCATAAGGTCTGAAAGTACCGTCGCTGTAGCCGTTAATAATGCCTGCCTTTTCAATGGCGGCAATGTCTTTCGCAAACGGATTAGAAGAAGATACATCTTTAAAACTTGCGGATGACGGCGCCGCTAAATGAAGCGCTCGATTGATGATAGCAGCTGCTTGTCCGCGTGTGACCGCTTCATCAGGATGATAACGTCCATCGGAGTATCCTTTGATAATCCCTTCGCTGTTCAATTCTTTAACGGCGGTCAACGCCGGATGGGCATCGCCCAGATCTTTGAAAAAGGTTCCTACCGGCTGAGGCAGCACCCGCTTGGCTCCCGCATATTTGCTGCTCCAATAAGAATTGCTGAGAGAGTCTATTTCCACGCCGGATGATGCCGCGTTAATGAACTGGTTATCGCCGATGTAGATTCCGATATGGGAAATGCCTGACTGATATGTATTTTTGAAAAACACTAAGTCTCCCGGCAGCAAAGAAGATTTGGATACGCTTTTTCCAGTCGAAAATTGGCCGCCCGATGTGCGCGGGAGGGAAATGCCAAAATGTTTATATACATACGATGTATAGCCTGAGCAATCGAAGCCGTTAGGAGTTGTTCCTCCGTAGACATATCGTACTCCTAAAAAATTTTTCGCATAATCTACTACTTGATATCCTGTAAAAGAAGCGGCAAATGCTTGCTTAAACGGAAATGCAAGCAATAAAACAAAAGCAACAAAGACTATTTTGATTAGTTTCCCTCCTGTTTTCATGGTCACTCCTCATTATTCTTATTTTTCCAAATAATAGTCTATCAGAATAATAAGACAGTTTTTTTTCTGCAATATTACATTTATGTAACAAATTTAGTCATTTTCCAGCATGATTTCTGTTAAATTAGCAAAAATGATCAAAGTTTCTTGCATACAAAAAGCCCGCTCTCTTCGAAAACGCTCGAAAAGAGTCGGGCTTTCTTGCTTTCTATTCATGAAAAGGATCGATTACCGGAAAAGAGGGTTTTCCGCTTTAGCTAAAAAGACGGAAAACTCGGCTCTGGAAATTGGTTTATACGGTGCAAAAGTATGGTTAGAATAGCCGCTGGTAATGCCGGCATCCGCCAGAGCATTGATTTCTTTGTAACCTGTCATGCCTGTTGTGACATCTTGAAAATGATTCGTTCCGTTATCCGTCAGACGATAGGCATGGCTGATCAAAACCGCCATTTCGGCCCTTGTTACTGGTTCCGTTGGATGAAAAGTGCCGTTGCGGTAGCCTTTAATGATTCCTTGTTCAAAAGCACTCTGAATATATCCTGAAGCATAATAATCTTTCGAAACGTCTTTAAATGCCGTATTTCTTTTCGTTCCGTCCAATCCAAGGGCTCGACCGACAAGCGCCACTGCCTCGCCTCTTGAAATGTTCTTCGTCGGCCATAGATATTGGCCGCTGTGATCGCCTTTTAAAATGGAGCGATGATAGAGATAAAGCATTTTTTCACTGAACCAGTCGTAGGCAGAGACGTCGGCAAGTTTGGGCTCGCTCATCGCCACTTTTACTTGTGTCTGGTAGTCGCGGCCTTGTGAGTCTGTCAATGTAAAGAAATAATAATACGTTCCAGCCGGCACATAATCATCCCAAATGCCTCCTGTTATCTTGTTTGTAATGTCGCTTTCCATTCCACTTCTTCTTTTCACGTAGACTTTTTGAATGGAAGCAGGCTTATCGATCTGAAACTCGACAAGACTGTTGTCTGCTTTTACTGCCTTGACAGCCATATCGGATAAAAGCGTAGACTGGAACGTTTTAATTTGCACCAAGCCGTAGCCGTAAAGCGGATCCTTTCCGGCAGGGCCCAAATCTTTGGCATTTTGATCGAGTATTTTGCGGATTTCCGCTGCCGATTTGTCTTTATATTGCTCCTTCAGTTCTGCCAGCACCCCCGTGGCAAATGGGGTAGCCATCGATGTTCCTGACAAAGCTGTATAGCCGTCCTGTTTGCCGTCGGTTGTATCTAGACTTGTCGGAAAAGTGCTAAATACATACTGCCCCGGAGCGACCACTTCAAGCTCCGGCCCCGTCGCCGAGAAAGGCAGACGCCGCAAGCGGCTATCGACGCTGCCGACCGCAATGACACTGCTGTATTTGGCAGGGTATAGAATGGTATTTTTCGATCCAACCGAATCCCCGTCATTTCCGGCTGCCGCCGTAATGAGAATTCCGGCGTTGTACGCTTTATCTAAAGCACTCTTTAACACCGGGTCGTCGGATACGGTCGTCACGCTTAAATTGATAATGTCCATATGATGCTGAATGGCCCAATCGACCCCTGCCGTAATCGAACTGGTCGACCCCTCTCCAAATTCGTCGAAAGCTTTGACCGCGTAAAGATCCGCATCCGGTGCCACTCCAACAATACCGACGCCATTGTCTAAAGCACCGATAATTCCCGCTACATGGGTTCCGTGGCCATTGTCGTCGTTATAGCCTTTGCTGCAATCGGAACGGATGACGCATGTTCCCCCTTTCACCTTCAAATCAGGATGGTTCGTCGCTATACCCGTATCGATAACAGCCACTTTCACCCCTTTTCCCGTAAATGGGGATCGATATTGGCTGTCCTCGTAAATTTTTTTATAGCCCCACGTTTCTGTTTGGCTCTGAACTTTATAAGTCTTATTCACTTGTACTTTGACAATCTCTGGATCACTTTGCAATTGGTTGACTTGGCTTTTATTCAGCTCGGCTAAAACAGTGGGAATCGTTTCATACTTTTCTTCTACTTGAATATCGTATTTTCTCAAAATCCCATCATCTATATGATGGCGGAAGAGAATCATATACTCATCTGTTTCAGCTCCATAAGCTTTTAAAGGTAAAATGACCAGCAAAAAAAAGAAAAAAAATAACCATTTCGTGTTCTTCATCCAGCCGCCTACCCTTTCTTTCAAACTTTTTCTTTATTATACCGGAACGCATCAGACTGTTAAATGAATATTTTCTTCCCCCATTCGCCTTTTTATTTTTTATTCAGCCAAAAATCAACAGCCACGGTTCGCCCTGCATTGGTTCTTTTTTCCTTTGATCAATAGTCTATCAGTTTATCCATGAGAAGAACATATGAAAAAAGTATATATGAAAAAATTCCCTTTTATCTAATAAATTTCAATAAACCCTTAAATTTTCTAGTCGTCTTTGATAATCTGATAGAAGGACGTATTCCAAAAGTCGGAAAAAGAAAGGAGAATCCTATTTTTGTACAAGAAAATAGCCCCTATCACTATGGCGCTTGCGTGCGTGTGTCCGTCCATTTCTTTCGCTGCTTATAAAGATGTGCCCATTTCTAATTATGCCTACCATTGGATTGAGCAGTTAAGCGGAAAACAAATCATTTCCGGATATTCTGATGGATCGTTTAAGCCAGGAGCTGTTATTACAAGAAAACAGGCTGCTATGATGCTGGTCCGCACCCTTGCTTTATCCGCCGATCAAACATTAGAGATCAAAGATGTGAACGAAAACACCTATGGTTACAAGGAGATAGTAGCCGCGGTATCCGCAGGTTTGTTTAACTTGAAAGACGGACTGTTTCAGCCTGACGAACCGCTGACAAGAGAAGATATGGCCAAAGCCCTCGCCATCGGCTTTTCATTAAAAGGGGACCAGATGAGCACATTTGTCGATGTGCCTAAAACCTACCCTTATTATCGCTACATTGATGCTTTGGCTGCTAATAACATCACGACCGGCTATTCTGATCAATCTTTTCAGCCAAAAGGTGCAGTCAACCGCGGCCAATTTGCCGCTTTTATCGGCCGAACGCTAGCCAATCCCCGCGAATATGAAGTGTTGATAGATGGAGAGAAAAAAACAACCTTTCGTTCCAAGCAAGAAGCCATTCTATTTGCAGAGCCTTACGACAATGCCGTCATCCGACCTGTCAGCAACCAATATCAAACCTTTCCCAATGAATTTTTGTCACCGGAGAAATCAGGCGTGAAAAACGGCGTTTTACTGTACAACGGATACGAGATTGAGAAAAATCCTTTATACAATAGCCTTCAAAATAAAGAATTTTTCAAGCCATATTTGGCCTACAAAGAAAATGGCCAATATGTAGACTCCATGTTCGATTCTCTCATTCTGCTAGGAAGGGAATATCCAGGGGGCGAATTCACCGAATCCAGCCAAAATAAAGCAGGATATAGCGAATGGCTATGGTATTTGAATAAATTGTTTGGCGAAAACGGAACGATTTCCATCATCGGCCAAAGCATACAAGACATTCCGGTCCTAGATCATGTGAACATCTTTATCGCTATTCCGTATCCACAGCGGAAAGATCCGATTGTCGATCTAAACGGCCAAACGCATCCCAACACATTGGACGAACGATTCCAATGGACAAAATGGTACATCGATCAAGTGTACAGCCAATGGAGAAACAAAAGTCACAACGGGTTAGTCTTAAAAGGGTTTTATTGGTTAAACGAAACGGTCACGAACACGGATGATGAACAGCTCCTTCTCATGGTCAGCGATTATATTCACCAACAGAAAGGAAAATTCATCTATTCGCCTCATGCTCTGTCTACTAATTTTGAAAACTGGCAATCATACGGATTTGATGGTGCTTATTTGCAAAGCAACGCTCATTTTATGAACCTGAGCGAAGAAGAAACAAAAGCGAAATTACATAATAGTTTGATTGAAGCGCAAACAAGAAACAGCGGCGTGAACTTAGAAATTGAAAATCACGGATATGCGACCGTAGACATTGGTTTGGACAAGTTTCGCCAATATTTGCACTATGCAGATCTATACGGAGCAAGCTCCCAAAGTTTGATCATGTACCAAGGAGCCTCTATGGTGAACCGTCTAGCCACCTATAACAACCCGCTTTATCAAGAAATGTATACAGAGCTTTATCATTTTTTAAAAAATAAATAGTGATATACAAATAGGGTTCAGACGAAATGTCTGAACCCTTGTTTTTATAGATTGAGAGGAGCGGTGATCGCGCTCTTCTCTTTCTAGCTATCTATTGATTCACAAGATTATACAAGCTCGAAACATTGTATCCTTTAGCTTGGTAATAATCAAGCAAGCCTAGATAAATAGCATTGGCTGCCTTTTGACGCCAAGTGGCCGAAGCCAGCTTCGCGTTATCAGACGGGTTATCGATAAACCCTAGCTCTGCCAGCATGGCAGGCATATTATTTTCTCTTAACACATGCAAATCTCCATTTTTAACGCCGCGGTCCGGTATACCCATTGCGCTGTGGAGACGGTTTTCTATTTTCGACGCTAACAATTGGCTGTCAGCCTTATACGGGTTTTTTCCGGAACCGCCCCAATAATAGGTTTCCGAACCCGTTCCGCCGCCGGCATTGGCGTGGATGCTCAAGAATACGTTCCCTTTGTTCTTGATCGCGAAATCAACGCGGCCTTGCAAACTAATAAAGGTATCCGTGCTTCTCGTCATTTTTACTTGGAACGGACTTTTGGCCAAAACATTTCTCAGTCTTAATCCCGTATCCAATACAACGTCTTTCTCTCTCAATCCAAAACCGGTTGCTCCCGGATCCGTTCCGCCGTGTCCCGGATCGATAATAATCACTTGGCTACTCAGACGGCTGTCGTACTGTCCAGTGCTGTACTGTCCAGGCGGTGTGGATTGAAGATAAGCACCATTGACATATCCAATCAAGCTTCCAGATTTTATGTAATACCAGCCATTCACTTTATTCGCCGCATACACTTTCGTACCGCGGGCCAACGAACCAACGATCGCATAGTTCGTTGAAGGTCCTTTGCGGACATTCAACTTATCGTTGCTGGCCACATTGACGTAGAACGGTTGGGTGAATTGGACCGTTTCCGTATTTGTTTTGGATGGATTTACCCGAAAATCAGGATTCATCGCTCCAGCTAAAAAAACAGCGAAATCCGCACGGATGATAGGGTCATCGAGGCCGAACGCGCCGTCTCCTTTTCCTTGGGCTATGCCGAGCTTTATTAATGTTTCGGCTGCTCCACCTGTTGTCATTTCGCTTGAGAAATGGAACGCTTTATTGATCATAAGCGCCATTTCGCCGCGCTTCAACGTCTTCTCAGGATGGAACGTGCTATCGCTGTAGCCGGACAAATATCCTTTTTCCACAGCTGATTGAATATAGCCCGATGCAAATGAGCTTGCCGGTACATCACGGAACGAAGTCGCACGCTGCGTACCATTTAGTTTGAGAGCTCGTCCGATCATGGCGGCAGCCTCTGCGCGAGTCACTGTCTTTTCAGGCAGAAAACGATGGTCGGCTGTTCCTGTCACAATCCCTTTTTCGGCTAGATAATTAATTTCTTTCGCGGCTCTGTGGGTCGTTCCCACGTCTGTAAAATTTGCGGCGGCCGCTGCCTGCTTCACGCCAAATAAAGGGATGAAAAGCAAAAAGGCAATCGCCAGAAAAAAAAGGGCCTTTTTCACCAATATTCCCTCCCTTCCACAGTTTTCTACATTTTAACATATTCATTGACAATTCTAAACCATTCTCGCTGACTATTTTTCTGCTAATTTATGATTTTTCGACTAATAAATGGAACATTTCTCGATTATCCGCATATTTTCATTTTTTTATCAAACCATAAAGATAGAGGTGATTGGATGTGATAAACATTTTCCGCAACTTATCAGCGTTTTTCGTCCTCCTGCTGCTGTTGGCCAATGGAAGTTTGCCGGCTGCGGCTTACGATTCTCGCTCAAAAGCCAAAAACGTCATTTTTATGATCATGGACGGCACCAGTTCTGATGTCCTCGCCTTGTCGCGTTGGTATAAAGGTTCAGCACTTGCCCTTGATGAAATGATGACTGGGGGAGTACGAACCTATTCGCTTCGGTCTGCCATTACCGATTCGGCCGCCGCCGGAACCGCTCTAGCCACAGGCAGAAAAACGCTGGTGGATCTTATAGGCATGATTCCGGTTTTTCCTGAAGAAGGAAAGCCTTACACCGCTTATCCCGTTCCGAATGTTTTGGAAGCGGCAGAACGAAAAGGGCTTTCGACCGGAATTGTGTCGACTTCTCCTGTCCAGCATGCCACACCGGCTGCGTTTTCTGCGCATGTGAACCATCGCAGCAAGTTCAACGACATTGCGGAGCAGCAAGTTTATCAAGGGATGGAGGTTGTTCTGGGAGGCGGAGGGGCATGGCTAAAACGAGATGACAAAGTCAAATCCCGTCCTGACAGCGAAGACTTGATTTCCATCCTTCAAAAAAAGGGCTATGAATATGTAACCACAAGAAAAGAACTTCTCCAAAGCAGTGGAGAAAAAATTTGGGGGAGTTTTGCCCAGGAAGATCTCGCTTATGAACTCGACCGAAAAAAGCTGAATCCGAACCAGCCATCCCTTGCCGAAATGACCGAAAAAGCCATTCAAACCTTATCCAAAAACGACAAAGGCTTTTTTTTGATGGTGGAAGGAAGCAAAGTCGATTGGGCCGCCCATAAAAACGATCCGGTAGGAATGATCAGCGAAGTGCTAAGTTTTGACGAAGCTGTTCAAAAGGCGCTCCAATTTGCCAAAAAAGATCGGCAAACATTGGTCATTGCGGTCGCCGACCACGGCAACAGCGGGTTGACAATGGGAAACCTCTCCACTAATCATTCCTATGCAAGCGAACCGAAAGAACATTTCGTTGAACCGCTAAAAAAAGCCCATTTAACGGTCACCGGATCTGTTTCCCAATTACGAAAGGACCGCTCCAATTTGAAAGAAGTGCTGAAATCATATGGATTAGATTCTTTAAACATTAAGGAATACAATCTCGTCAAAAAATCGAAAAATCCAGAAAAAGAAATGGCCGCTTTGCTTTCCAAACGGGCAAAAATAGGTTTTACAACCACCGGCCATACTGGGGAAGATGTCTTTTTATTCGCTTACGGCCCCGGCAAACCGAGTGGACTTGTCGAAAATACAGATTTGCCGAAATCTGTTTGCCAATCACTCGGTCTGAAACTTCCATCGTACTATCAAAACGGGGTACAGTATTATAAAAATCAAGGCTTTAAGACGACGATTTATCGAAAAAAAGGGAAAAATCCAGAATTAGTAGTGCAAAAGGGCGGGCAAACAATCCGCTACCCTGTCAATAAAAATATCCGTTTTGTCGACGGCAAAGAAGAAACGCTACCTGCTGTCAGCCTCTTTAACGGAACATATTTTTATATCGGACTTCCGAATCGTTAACGCTCCTTGGATGGAGCGTTTTTTTTCTTATTGATCCCTGTTATAATAAAAAGATAGAATATTTCCCAGACAACTGATAGGGGAGATGAAAAGATGCCGCAGAACGCTTTAGAATGGCGAGACGACATATTGTATTATTCGGAAGAATTATTGCAGCACCCCGCTGATCTAAACTCTTCCGCTATCGAGGAAGGATTGCAGCTGTTCCACCAAGGAAAAGCGAATAGCTTTCATATGGAAAACCATACCATTCATGCTTTTGTCCATGATAACGGCCGATGGGAGGTTATCCTCGATTTAACCTTTCCCGCACTCAGCACTTGTTCTTGCCACCAAAAAACGTGTCCTCATCAATTAGCCGTTTTTTTTACCTTATACAATCAAACGGGAAATCCGCAAGATTGGATAGAACAATGGCGCAGGCTCACAGGCATTCAGTCAAAGAAACAACCGCCTCTTGACATTCCGGGAGTGTATTATGCCAGCGATCTGCTAAAAAAACGGACGGCCAATGACGGTCCTGAAGAGTGGGAAAATATGGTCGATCGTTTCTTTTCCCAAATGGATTGGTCTCCAGTAAAAAAGAATCCATATTTATTGGATATGAAAGCCGAAAGTCTTTATCGACAATTGATGACACAATGTCCGATTGAAAGGGAATGGAAACCGCTCTACCAATTATTTTGCAGTTACTTTCTCTTTCAAAAAATGGTGGAATTGTGCAGAACATTGGGGGAAGATTTGAATTTGATTGACCGGGCCTGTTCCTCCACTGTCTACTTTTTTGCCAAAGAATGCGAACTTGCGGCGAGGGAGCTTTCTGTCCATGCTACCCCTTTTGCTTTTGACCGTTATCTTCTATATTTAAAAGACGATCTCTCAAAACTCATCAGCCGCGATGGCCAGTTGTTTTCTAATATTTGTATTTTACTTTACATGAGCCTTTGGACGGTTCTATTGAAAAAAGAAGATTGGAGAAAACAAGAATTGGATCGTCTGCAAAGCGAGGGGCTCAATTCTTACGGACAGGCTGCTGCTTTCTTGCATCAACTTCTGTTTTTAGACAAAAAGGAAGATTTCGCTGCTCTTTTCCAAAGGCTTGGAGAATCGATTGTCGATGCTTCATTAGTATGGCTTAACTACTTTTTTTCCGAGCCTCCTTATCGAAAAGCTTGCTTTTTGCTTGAACTTGTGAAGGAAAAGCTTCCCGCCTATTTAGACAGCCTTTTAAGCTCTTATAATAAACGCATATTTGTCCAAGATTTTTTGCGATTGATTGATGCCTCATGGCTGGCGGAGAATAAACCGCACCTGTTTGAGGATGTGCTTTTTCAGCTTTTTCCTTACAGTTATTCCGTACTCCATGAATTTTACTTCATCACTCGGCATTATCAAAAATGGACGGAATTGCAGCTATTGATGGGAGCGGAATTGGAAGAACTCGAACAGATGGGATTGAAGAAACTCGAAAAAGCCGCCCCCGAATGCGCCCTTCCTCTTTATCATTGGGGCATTTCGGAGCTGATTGGCCGAAAAAACCGCGCCAGCTACAAACGAGCCGTTAAATATTTAAAGAAGCTTCGACAACTCTATAAGAAATTGAAGCGAGAACAAGATTGGGAACGATATTGGAACGGTTTGCTAGAAAAAACGAAACGTCTTCGCGCTTTTCGCGAAGAATGCAGAAAGGGTAAACTGATCGATGCTTAAATTAAAATCATTGACGATTCATACGAAGCCATTGGAAGATAACAGTCTCTTTGTATTTCTTACTTCTGACAACGGAAAAGCAGTTGACGATTCCTTAGGAAAACAGCTGTTCCTTTGGCATCAAGAAAGCTTTTTCGGCACGGAACTAGAAATAAAGGAAGCAGGCGGTATGAAAGGGTTTGTGCTTTCCGCTTGGCAATGGATTAGTTTATTAAAAAACGACCGTTTTCATTCGTTTATCCAATGGCAGTTTGACCCTCTCACCCAATTTGGATTGGCCGTGGCGCCCGTTCTTTATGAATCTGTGGCGAATGGCAAATTTTTGCCCGTTTTTCATGAAACAGACATTTACTGGGAACCTCCAGCCTCCGTCTGGGATGAATTTAATCCTGACTTTTGGAAACAGGATGTATGGAAGGGAATATCAGCAAAAGAAATGACCATCGACCTGTTTCAGCGGTGCGTGCAGGATTTTCTGTCTCATTCACCTGCTTTTCAAAAGCTTCATGAGGTTATCGATCATTTTCAAAACGGGCGATTGTCAGCCAACGATCTCCAATCTTATTGGGCAGACGACCATTTTCGCCAATGGGCGGGTTTGGCGGAAGATCCTGCCCCATTCTCCATCGGGCTGCGGCTGTCAGAACCTGAAAACAATCAAGATTCATGGGTATTAGAAACGGTTCTGCAAAATAAAATAAAACCAGAAAAAATTTACAGCCTAAATGGCAGAATTCCTCCTACTTGGAAAGAGCATCTTCCTAACGTAATGAAAGAACAAAAGCGCTGGATGCGTTTATTCCCTGAACTGCAGGAAAATGGAGAAATGAAAACGGCGTTGACAGAAGAGGAAGCATGGAATTTTCTTACAAAAACGAGCGAAAAGCTGATCGCACTAGGTGTTGCCATTTTTCTTCCCTCATGGTGGGAATCGATACGCCAAGCGTCCCTTTCCATATCTGCCCGTGTCCGCTCCTCCCAATCTCTTTATCAGCGGACATTTGTTGGATTAAATACACTCCTTGATTTTGACTGGCGGATTTCGCTGAATGGCGAAGAACTAGCAGAAGAGGAATTTCAAAAACTGGTGGCGGAAAAACGCCGCCTTGTCAAGGTGAACGACCAGTGGGTGCCTCTTGATCCAAAAATGATTCAAAAAATCCAACAGTTAATGGAAGAAGCGAAGAAAAAGGGCATTAGAATGCAGGACGTTTTAGCCCAAGAGTTTACCGTCGATTCAGAAGAAAATCAAGAAGAACCGTCAAACTTGCACGAACTCGCTTCGATCCAAATTCAATTAAACCGCACCTTGCGACAAATGATCGACAAGCTGCAGCATATCGAGCAAATTCCTATGCAGAAAGCTCCGTCTTCCTTGCAAGGAACACTGCGTCCCTACCAGCAAGTGGGAATGAGCTGGCTTTTGTTTTTGCGGTCGTTTCGTTTCGGCGCCATTCTTGCCGACGATATGGGTCTTGGAAAAACGATTCAGCTGATCGCTTATTTATTGCATGTAAAAGAAAAAGAAAAACCAAATAGACCGGCTTTGATTATTTGTCCGACATCTGTACTCGGAAACTGGCAAAAAGAGCTAGAGCATTTCGCTCCTGACTTACGGGTTCTGCTACATTACGGCCAGAACCGCTTGCAAGGCGAGGAATTTACCGAATGTATACAAAATAAAGATGTCGTACTCACTTCTTACGGGCTGTCTCATTTGGACTTTGAGACCCTTTCAGCCGTTCATTGGAGCACCATCGCGCTCGATGAAGCCCAAAACATTAAGAACGCCCATACAAAGCAGTCTCGGGCCATCCGGAAATTAACAGGAAACCATCATATCGCCTTAACAGGTACACCAATGGAAAACCGCTTATCGGAGCTATGGTCGATTTTTGATTTTACGAACCACGGCTATTTAGGAAGCTACCAAAAATTCCAAAAGAACTATATCATCCCGATTGAAAAAGAGCATTCGGAGAAAAAAATCCGCCTCTTGAAAGCGCGAATCCGCCCGTTTTTGCTGCGGCGGACGAAGAAAGACCCGGAAGTTGAATTAAATTTGCCAGATAAGCTGGAACAGAAGCAATATTGTCCTCTGACAGCGGAACAAGCCGCTTTATACGAAGAATACGTGCAAGAAACATTAAGCCAGATCGAACAATTGCCTCCCTTTGAACGCCGGGGGGTTGTCTTGCAGATGTTAAATAAACTGAAACAACTTTGCAACCATCCAGCTTTATATTTAAAAGAAACCCGCCCGAGCCACGCGGCCGAACGTTCGCACAAGCTGGCCAAACTGCTGGAGTTAGTCCAAGAAATTTTGGAACAAAAGGAAGCCTGCTTGATTTTCACCCAATATATTGCGATGGGAGAGATGATTCAGCAAGAAATGGAGACGAGATTCCACATCAAAGCGCCGTTTCTGAACGGGAGCGTGCCAAAACAGCAGCGCGATCGTCTCGTCAGCCAGTTTCAAGCCGGAGAATTCCCGGTATTTATCTTATCACTGAAGGCTGGCGGGACCGGATTGAATTTAACAGCCGCCAACCACGTCATCCATTATGACCGCTGGTGGAACCCGGCTGTCGAAAACCAGGCGACCGATAGAGCGTACCGTATTGGCCAACACCGCTTTGTCCATGTTCATAAATTGATTGCCACTGGTACGTTGGAAGAAAAAATTGACAAAATGATTGAAGAAAAACAAGAACTGAACGAGAAAATCATCCAAAGCGACCAATGGATCACGGAACTCTCCAACCAAGAGCTTGAACAACTGCTCAAATTGGAACCGCAAGGATAAGACCCTTTTACACTGTATCTTTTATTCGTTTGAACAAAACAAAATCAGAGCCGGTGCTCCCGCCGGCTCTTTTTATTTGAGGGAAAGATGGAAGATACATTTTTTATCTCTGTAGAGGAAAGTTGGAAAGGCCATTTTGAGGATAATGAGAGGGAAAAGATTGGGATGAAACCAATTTTTATGAAAGGAAAACCGGAAAGTTGGTTATTTTTTAAACCTCTTTCCGTTTTGCTTTCATTCTTGCGGGATATAAAAACGATTGGATCGGAAAAGCGTTGGATGGATTCCAGATGGCGGATGCGCTGTTCGAGAAGATGTATGGAGGAATGACAATTTCCCAGTAAATAAACCACTTTTTCCATCAACCTTTCCATTTTTTCTATTTTGGCGTTATCCTTTAGATCCAGAAACATCACCTCTTTTCATTCGAGCTCCATTAATGGAAACGTTTCTTCCTGAGGCTTTGAACTTAAAAACTGCACCGATTTGGCTGCGACTTCCGTGATATACACCTTCTTTCCTTCTTTATTTTCATAATTTCTTGTTTGAATACGGCCCAGCACCCCGATCAAAGATCCTTTACTGCAATATTTGGCCGTATTTTCCGCAATCTTGTTCCAAAATGTGCACAGAACAAAGTCTGCTTTTCCCCCTCCTTCTTGGCTGCGATAAGGTCGCTGAACCGCCAATATGACGGGAAGAAACATTTTCCCTTCTGTCGTGTAACGCAGCTCCGGATCTTTTGTCAGTCTCCCGACTAACGTCACTTGATTGATCAATGATTTTTCAACTCCTTCTTCTTTTTTTCGGGGGCATTTTCATCTTATCGGGAAAAGGACATTCTGTAAAATCGCCACTTTCCGCCTTTTCGACACGATCTTTTGTTTTCCTCATTTTTCGTGAAGAAAAAATCGAATATTTTCGAAAACATTGCCGGTAATCAACCTTTTTTGCCTTTCTTTCCTTTTTTTGTCTCCGTCCGCTTCTAGGTGCTGTCGATTCGGCTATGTTATAATGGAAGAAAAAGCGAATCAATGGGGGCCGTTTTCTAAATGAAAACCTTTAAATTAATCAGTCTTCAATTTATCTTGGATCAAGAAGCCAAAGACATTGATTTCATTGATGGATTAATTATTAATAAAGAGGATGAAAAACGAACATGGCTGATTGAGCTTTTTACGGATCTTTCCTATTACGATTATTTCCGTGACGTTCAACAAAGAGATAAAGACTTGGAAATTCAGGTGGTCATATCCCGTCCTGAAAACAGCCCGGCTTACTTTTTCGGCCATATCCATTGCATCAAAAAAATGGAATCCAACGTAAGCGTCTTGCTGCAAGGACGTTTAACGAACAGGCAAAATGAATTTGCCGAACGCCTTCTTACGGATTTAGTCAAAATGGGGTTGAACGGTGAACAGCTCGTTCGTGAATTTTCCATCAACTTAAAAAAACAACCCAGCCATTCCGTTGCCAAGATTCGTTAATATCCACCCATCGCTGTCCGTCTGAAATATTTCAATCCGTAAATAAAAAACCCGGTCACGACTTCAAATGATCGGGTTTTCGTTCTTTTATATGGCTTGTAGGCTTTTGTTTCGTATTTTTGATTTTTGACACTTGATTCAAGAACAAAAAGCAGGAGCATACCAGCAGAAAACTGGTTCTTTCCTATTTGGAGGTGGCATTTTCTTTCAGCTGCTGAGTAAGAAATTCTATATAAAACTTCGCCTCCGTTTTACAGGAATAATCGTAGTCGGTTCCCAATTGCTTTTGCAATGCATCCACCGTTTCAATTTGCTCTTTTGTCGGTTTTTCCGTGACTATTTTTTCAATGATTTCATTCATTTTGGACGCTATTTCCTTGTGAAATTCAGGGCTGCTTTTGATATCATCGCTCACTTTATGATACCAAGATGAATTCGATTGAATATATTCTTTCCATTCTTGCATAAACTCTTCAAAAGAAAAACGATGATCCTGCCATTGAATCTTAGCCATATATTGTTCAAACGCAGTCGCAATAGAGCGAGTGATACTTATTTTTACGCCGTGCGGTAAACTTTGCAACATGGAATAAGTACCTCCTACATAATGCATATAACATATCTACTTTATCATAATTAGGAAGCTGTTGACAAAGTTTTTCTTTTTTCATTAAAATGCAACAAACCCACCGTGTAGAACGGTGAGTTTGTAAATCCTTGCGGTTGGCAGCCTCCATTCCAATGGAGGCTGCCGATTCATTCCTAGCGTCTCTCTCCTCCATCTTTTCGTCCGATGCACCAAGCGCCTCCTGTAAAAGAGGGGCTCAACGAAAGAATTCAACCGTTGATGTTCCTTTTCCGCCATTATTCATCTTTATTGTCTTTATCTCTTACATCCCGTTTATCTTCGATGGGCTCCTCTCCCGGAGTATTTCTGTCTTTCGTCATATCCCAATCATTATTGGTGTTCTTATCATTGGTTCTTCGGTTATTGTTGTTGAAAATACCGTTATTTTTATTGTCATTAGGGTTAAGATTAAGCCCGTCATTATTGTTATTTCTGTTTAAATCATTACGGTCATTATTGTTATTGCGGCGATTGTTTTCCTTGAGATCGCGGCGGTTATCGTCCACTACCCCGTTGTCGTTGTCGTTGGCCGGCGGCGGGGGATTTTGGTTGGTATTGCAGCCAGCTAAAAGCATGATGGCTAACAGCGATCCTCCCATTAATTGCAAAAACTTGCTCATTTCTATCCTTCTCCTTTCATTATTCCATCCATTGGTAGACCGGGTATTACTGGTCGATTGTTATCATGCGCAAGTTTCATGAGATCTATTCCGATTTGAAAAAAGATTGCAAAAGCCAACATGTTGACAAAAGAAAACGTGAAAAACCAGGAAAGAGAAACTTCCAGCCATTCATGTAATACTACCGCTAATTTTCCCATTTTGCCTAAAAACATTTCATAAAAAAAGACCCCGCTTTTTGAAAATCTTTCATATGGCGACTCATTCAGTCGGCTATATGAAAGACTCCCAAAAACGAAGCCTGTTAAACCGTTTTAGCCAAAACTTGATCCAAGCGGATAAGCAAGCTTGATCGGGATGGTTTTATTTCGATTGCGAACGATCTCCCAGTGCAAACGTAATTTCCGCTTCACAAACGATTTCCCCGTTCACTGTCGCCGTCGCTTGGCCTTTGCCGATGCTTCCTCTAACCCGCACAAGTTCCACTTCAAGTCGAAGCTGATCTCCCGGTTTTACTTGCTTTTTAAAACGGCATTTGTCAATTCCGGCAAAAAAGGCGAGCTTTCCCCGGTTTTCTTCCTTATTCAAAACTGCCACTGCTCCTACTTGAGCCAGCGCCTCGACAATGAGCACCCCCGGCATGACAGGGTAATCAGGAAAATGGCCGTTAAAAAATGCTTCATTGCCCGTTACGTTTTTCATTCCAACCGCTCTTTTGCCGTCTTCCAATTCTTCGATCCGATCAATCAGCAAAAACGGATAACGGTGTGGGATAATGTCTTTAATCTGCTGCAAATCCAACATCCACCTATGCCTCCTTAGACAATAACAAGTCCTTTATCGTCGAAAATAAATTCATCCACATCGATGGCTTTAAAACATCCATCGGCTTCCCATGTCCAATGACGCTATAGCCGATGACCGCCCCGACAAACGCTGTGAATGCAACTAAGAAAAGATTCACGATAAATCGTCCTAGCGGCGTTAATTTCTTTTTCTTTCTCACTTTTCTCTGCTGTTCTTTCATAAGATCACCTTTAGCGAAGACTATTCACAAGCCCCATCATTTGATCGCCAAGAGTAACCGCCCGGGATTGAAATTGATAAGAACGCTGGACGTTGATCATATCCGTCATTTCCTTGGAAATATCGACATTGGACTTCTCAAGCGCTCCTTGTTGAATGCTGATTTCACTGCGGAGAGCCCCCGTTAAATTGCGGGCGACTTCCCCAATGGCCACTGTGCTGTTAGCCGGCAGCCCGAGCAAGCCATTTCCTTTTTGTTCCAAATATTGAGACCTTTCAACGGACACAATTCCCAAATTCACTGCTTGTCCACCTCTAACAGAAATCCTTCCCGTTCTATCCACGATTACGTTTTGAGCTGCCTGCTGGTTCCATTGAATAGGCCGATTTTGTTCATCTAACACAGGATAGCCTTCGCTGGTGACAAGCATAACTTGATTGCCATTCACAGGGGAAAGATAAAAAGCGCCGTTTCTCGTAAAACGAATCTCTTCCCGCCCATTTTCCTGAACCAACACTTTAAAGTATTGATTTTCATTTGTCAATGCCAAATCCAATGGACGTCCCGTTGTTTGAATAGGTCCCAATTTCGTATTCATTTTGGTTTGGGCCAGTTTGGCTCCCGTTCCTAATCGAATCCCTTCCGGTGTCATTCTCCCCACTTCACTGTTTGGGTAAAGCTGATTCTGAAACTGTTGGACCAGCAGATCGGAAAAAGCGGCTTCACGGCTTTTAAAGCCATCCGTGTCCGCATTCGCTAAATTGTTGCTAATGACGTCCAGCTGTTTTTGCAATTGGCCCAATGTATTAGTAGCATTGATTATTGTGCGGTTCACTGCTGCTCCTCCTCTTCAGCGACTAGTTGATTCTCCCCACTTCATTGACGGCTTTGTCCATGCTGCGGTCATAAGCCTGCAGCACCTTCTGATTCGACTCATACGCACGGTAAGCCGCTAACAGATCGGTCATCGTTTGAGCGGCATCCACGTTGGATCGTTCGGTAAATCCTTGCTGAATTCGAAAGCGGATATTATTCTCTTGAAAAGCGTTTGGAAGCGTCCCGTTATCCAAACGATAAAGCCCATCCCCTTCTTTGACTAAAGCATCGGGATTGGCCGCATAAGACACGCCTAATTGCGCCACATACTCCCCATTATCAAAAATTCGCCCTTGTTCGTCAATTTTCAAATTATCTGTTTGAACCTTGATTGGATTTCCGTTCGTATCTAGAACATTCAAACCGTCAGCCGTTGTCAAATAGCCAAGGCCATTGACAGTAAAATTTCCATTGCGTGTATACCGTATGCCATTCGTCCCTTGGACAGCAAAAAAGACCGTTCCCTTTGAATTAGCCCCTTGATTTCCCGGCACGAATATATCCAACAGCGCCAAATCGGTCTTGTTTCCTGTTTCCTGCAAGTCTCCTTGGACAAAGTTTGGAATGGTTTCTTGCATATAGACACCGGTATTTAAGCTTCCAATCGGGGAATAGGCAGGTATTTTCGCCAGCTTCCCATACTGGTCCAGGCGGCTTAACAGCATTTCTGGAAAGGCCCGGAGCGAGGATTTATCTGTTTTATAGCCAGGCGTATTGGCGTTGGCCATATTATTCGTAAGCAAATCTGTTCTCCTTTGCTGGGCAATCATGCCTGAAGCCGCTGTATAAAACCCTCGAAACATATTGATTCACCTCTGAAATGGACTGCTGGTTTTATTATACAGAAAACCGTTTGGCAATGCCTTCTCTTTTTAGAAAAAATTCAGTCTGTTCGCTATAGTTGAGGTCTCCGACATTTTCTTGTATCCTTATACGAACTTCCGATTGGATATTTTATCAATATGATCGAGAATGACTCCCGTACCCACCGCTACACAACTCATCGGGTTTTCGGCAACGAGCACCGGCACTTTTAACTCATCCGAAAGCAGCTGGTCGATGCCATGAAGCAAAGCCCCGCCCCCTGTTAGCATTACTCCGCGGTCAATAATATCGGCGGAAAGCTCTGGCGGTGTTTTTTCTAATACGTTTTTGGCCGCTTGGACAATGGCCACAATGGACTCTCTTAAAACCCCTTCAATTTCTTTCGAGTTAATCGTTAAGGTTCGCGGAAGGCCAGTGACCATATCGCGGCCGCGAACATCCATTTCTTCATTACGATCGTCTGGAAATACCGTTCCAATGGTCATTTTAATTTGTTCTGCCGTACGCTCGCCAATCAGCAGCTTATACTCTTTTTTTATGTAATTTAAAATTTCCATATCAAAGTTGTCGCCTGCCACTTTAATGGACTCGGAAGTGACAATGTCTCCCATCGACAGCACCGCAATGTCAGTCGTTCCGCCGCCGATGTCCACTACCATATTGCCGCTTGGCTGAAAGATATCCATACCGGCTCCTATGGCAGCTACTTTCGGTTCTTCTTCTAAATACACTTTCTTCCCGCCGCTTTTTTCAGCTGCTTCCCGGATGGCTTTCTGTTCCACACTCGTAATATTTGTTGGACAGCAAATTAAAATTCGCGGTTTGGACATAAATCCGCTTACGTTTAACTTATTTAAGAAATGTCTTAACATGGATTCTGTAATGTCAAAATCAGCAATCACTCCGTCTTTTAATGGCCGAATAGCGACAATATTGCCCGGAGTCCGACCGACCATTCGCCTAGCTTCTTCTCCGACTGCCAGCAGTTTTCCCGAATTTCGGTCAATCGCAACGACTGACGGTTCATTTAACACTATTCCTTGGCCTTTTACATGAATCAGCACATTAGCCGTCCCAAGGTCAATCCCGATATCCTTTGAAAACATGTTTTATAAGGGCTCCTTTCCTTTTTCTTTCCATTTATGTACAATTTTTAGGAATGAAGTTCTATATCCCCAATTATTTATTTTACCATAAAACCTTTTCCAAAAGGAGAGCGAAAAAGAAATGGAACGGAAAAAGAGGCGGCCTTTCCAGCAATAGGTCGCCTCTTTCCTTTGCCCCTTACCGCTTTAAAGCAGCAGGGTTATGCCCGCGGTATTTTTTCTTTGTCGCTTCTCCACCCCGCAGGTGGCGGATTGATTTATGGTAATCTAATATAGCTTTCACTTCATTAGCTAGTTCAGGATTAATTTCAGGCAATCGTTCTGTTAAATCTTTATGGACAGTACTTTTGGATACGCCAAACTCCTTCGCGATCACGCGAACCGTTTTTCTCGTCTCCACGATATACTTTCCAATCTTGATCGTTCTCTCTTTGATGTAATCGTGCACACCACTCGCCCTCCCTAAATTGGATGTGAGAAGTGTGAAATGAGACTCGCTTTCACTTCATTTAAGTACTGTATTCCCGCATGAAAATAAATTGGTGGTCCTCCCCCGCGCATGCGGCAGAAAGCGAGATCGCTTTCTATCTTTACCACGACTGATCAAGTCTTTTTGCCTTTGGATATTTGCTTTTTTAACGATTCCTCACCTCAAACACTCTCTCTAATTTTTGTGCAGGTTTGTAATCATTTTATTAGCTTGGTTTAAAATATATGCACGAAATAAGGATTAAGGACAAGGCATGAGCGGACTTTTTTATTGGCTGAAACAGAGGCGGTTGATAAAATAAGGATGCACCTTGAAAAAATGGATATATTTCTCTTTTCAAACAGCTATTTTGCCTTCTCATACAAATGAAAGTAAAAAAAAACAGAGAGTATGGATTTTATTCACTCTCTGTGCATCCAATAAATTACTGGACGGTTTTGTTGATATATTGTTCAGGATTTAAAGGAGTATTGTTTTTGCGTAATTCAAAATGGACATGAACACCCGCTTTTTCGTTAAACAGACTATTTCCTGCTTTTCCGATCACTTGCCCCTGCTTCACATTTTCGCCTTCTTTGACTTGAATATCCTTCACAGATTGATATTGTGTCGTAATTCCTTTTTCATGTTCAATTTCAATGACGTTGCCAAGCAAGGCATCTTCTTGAATATTCGTTACTTTTCCGCTTAACGCCGCCGTTACATCGAAGCTTTTTCCATCCTTTGCAGCAATGTCAATCCCTGTATTTGGATAATACGTATTGTTATAAACGACTAGTGCGGCTTCTTGTTCCTTTTGGGAAGCGTTTTTGTCATAAAATTTTTGCTTAATAACGGCATCATCCTGATTTTTCAATGGAAGCTTCACGGTTTCTAACGCCGTATTGACTTCCACCGCTGGTTCACGGCTGCTGTTGTCAGCGGATTGTTGATGGCCCTGATCTTTCGTCGCATTGTGGTCTCCAGTTGTTTGATACCATACAATACCGGCTATTAAAAGGGCCGCAATGACAAGATATAGGCTCGGAAATACCCAACGTTTTTTAAAGAAAGCTTTCATCTTTCGAGAAATTCGTTTCTTTTCTTCCTCTCTCACTTTTCATCACCTCAGCTACCATTCTGAACAGGCTGGGTGAATTCTATACCTTTTTCCTAAAATTTTTTTACTTCTTATTTTTCGACAACCAATTGGAAATTATACAACACGATCGCAACCCAATTTCTGGGCACGTCATATGACAAGAGAAAAACAGGCACCGCCATCCCGAATAAAAGTTCCATCCGGGAAATGCGGCCTGTCCTCCAAAGTTGATCGTCTCATCATGCAAAAAGAAAGGCTCAACTCGCGATTTAAGGAATCGCCGCGCCCTTTCCATTTTCACTTGATTTTTGCGCGGTGATCCGGTTTTTCAAATAATCTTCTGAAGAGGCAATTTGCACGTGTTGATAATAATGTTGTAAAATCTGTATGTAGTTTTTTCCTTCTTTTGCCATGCCATTGGCGCCATATTGGCTCATACCTACCCCGTGGCCATATCCTTTTGTCGTAATGATCATATAATCGCCTTTTACGATCCAGGAAAAATCTGCAGACTTAAGACCAAGCTTCTCCCTTATCTCCCTGCCTGTGAATTCTTTTCCAGCAATCAAAACCTTCCCTACTCGATTGCCAGCTGTCCGTTGGATAATCGTGCCGGAATCTTTATTATTTCTTAAATGCACTCCTAATTTTTTTTCAAATTCTTTTACGGGGATGACGGTCTTGGAGTAATATTGCGGAGATTCTTTATCCCATGGACTTTTGACGCTTTTTAAATATGGTATCGGCTGTTTCCAATAATCCTCTGAGTTTTCCGTATAGCCGTTGCTGGTAGAAAAAAACGAGGCTAAGATAGGTTCTCCATTATACGTTAAAATTTTTCCAGCGGTTTGTCCCACTGCTTCTTCTATTTTTTTCATCTTCCAATGATAATCTTTTCCCCATATTTGTTTTAATTCTTCAGGGCTTTTATATACTTGGTCTTGGACCGTGTCGGTGACATCCGCCCCGTCCGGCGCATCAGAACCTTTCATTAATTTTTTGACTATAAATGTTCTTGCCGTCAAGGCTTGAGCTTTTAGTGCTTCGATTTCAAAATCCGCTGGCATTTCCGCAGCCACCACACCTGCCACATATGTTTCCAGCGGCTCCTTTTCCGTTTTATGAAGCGCCGATCTATATACCGCTACCTCTACACTCGATTGTTTTTCCAGCTGAGATTGGCTCTTATCCGCCGCACTCTTTTCTGTGATCTTTCCGTTCGTCCCATTATCGGAAAATGGGATGACGAGCAATGCCGGAATAATCATGGCTGATGTTGTTAGAATAGCTAATAAAATGAACAGTGGATTCCAGTTCTTCATCATGTGTTCTGTCCTCCAGTAACGTTATTTGAGATGGAAAGGGCAATCGCTTTTCTCATCTCCAACATATGGTGGAGGACAAGCTTTTATGTCAGAAATTTGTTGAATAGAGTCTGGATAAATGGGGCATAATAATGGTGGATGGATCCTTTTGCAAAAGAAGAAAATAAAAGCGGACGCTAGTTGGAAAACATGATAAAAGCCCGCTTTTTATCAAGCGGGCTAGTCATCACGCTTTCATATCGGTGACAACTTTTTCCGTAAAGGTTTCTTGGTCTTCTTCGTCTACGCGGATGATATCGGCTCCGAGCAAGGCCAGCTTGCCGTGGAAATTCACATATCCCCGGTCCAAATGCTTTAATTCCGTCACGCGGGTGTAGCCTTCTGCGACTAAGCCAGCAAGTATTAACGCAGCTGCTGCACGCAAATCGGTAGCTGCCACTTCAGCTCCCTGAAGCTTGCATGGTCCATTAATAATAACAGAGCGCCCTTCAATTTTAATATTCGCATTCATGCGCCGGAATTCTTCCACATGCATAAACCGGTTTTCAAACACTGTTTCCGTAATCACACTAGTGCCTTCTGCTTTAAGCAAAAGAGCCATCATTTGTGATTGCATGTCTGTCGGGAAGCCTGGATGCGGCATCGTTTTAATGTCTACAGCTTTTAACTTTTCCGGACCGATCACTCGAATGCCGTTTGCTTCTTCAATAACAGTAACGCCCATTTCTTCCAATTTGGCAATAAGAGAGGTAAGATGCTCAGGAACCGCTCCCTGAACTAGCACATTTCCTCCTGTTATGGCCGCCGCTGTCATAAAAGTGCCGGCTTCGATTCGGTCTGGAATAATGGCATGTTCCGCACCGATTAAATAATCAACGCCTTCTACACGAATCGTGCCTGTACCTGCTCCTCTAACATTGGCTCCCATCTTATTGAGAAAATTAGCCAAATCGACAATTTCCGGTTCTTTGGCGCAGTTTTCAATGATCGTTGTTCCTTCGGCCAATACAGCAGCCATCAATATATTTTCCGTTGCTCCCACACTAGGAAAATCAAGGTAAATTTTCGCACCCTTTAATCTGCCAGGAACTTCTGCTTCTATAAAGCCGTTGCCGACTTTGACAACAGCCCCCATCGCTTCAAAGCCTTTTAAATGTTGATCAATCGGTCTGGAGCCAATTGCACAGCCACCTGGAAGGGCTACCCGTGCTTTCCCAGTACGAGCGAGCAACGAACCCATAACTAATACAGACGCCCTCATTTTTCGAACATATTCGAACGGGGCCTCAACAAAAACCTCTCTTGATGCGTCTACTACGATTGTATTGTCTTCAAAGTTCACGTCACAGTTTAAATGACGCAATACTTCATTAATGGTATACACATCGGAGAGAGCTGGTACATCACGAATGATACTTTTTCCTTTACTTGCTAATATTGTTGCAGCGATAACAGGGAGAACGGCGTTTTTTGCGCCTTCCACTTTCACTGTGCCGTTCAGCCTTTTTCCGCCGCGGACGATGATTTTTTCCAAGAGTATTCCCCTCCGCGTCCTAATTCTCTATATTAATATTCAACTGTAATGATTGGTGTGCCGATGACAAAGGTTGTATTGGCGTCCAATTGTTCTTCTCTCAATCCAATTTGCAAATTCATGCGTTTTTCTCTCAGAGGTAAGCTCTGACCAAATTGTTCTGAATAAGCTGAAATGGAATAGAGATGATCTTCTTTTAGTGCTTCCGTTTCTTTTGCATTTAATGCCGCCATTATGGAGGAAACTTGATTTGACAAAACTTCCTTAAGTTTACCATTGAACTTCCCCTTTATACAAGAGAAAATCAGAGGGCGGTGAATAAAAATTTTAGAATAATTTTCTTCGAACCCTCCATGAAGAAAAGAAAGATTTTCTTTTTTTAGGTCACTTCCTTCAACTGTATAAAGGACATACGATTGTTTGTTTTCATTGGAAATAATTTGAATGGTTTGGCGGATATTTCCTTCGGTTGACACAGCAGAGTATGAACTTTCTATACTATTTGTATTTTTGGACCAAGCCCAGTGTGAAAACTCCGCCTGAAGCTTCCGGACAGTTTGTCCAAATTTTTCGCTTTGAATCGGTTCCCTCGTGTGTAAAGACCATGAAGAAATCGTTCCATTCACATTTTCCGCCAGATTAGCAAGTGTTTCGATTTCCGGTTTTTGTTTCACCGCTATCGTGTTTTTCCCCAAAAGTAACGTTGAAAAACTCATTATACCAATAATAATGACGAAAATGATATCATTCCCTTTCATACATCTTCTCCCCTTTGGTAACAGTCTTTCCGGTTATCTGGGAGAAATACGTGGGAATCATCGTCATCTTTCAACAATGAGTTATGTGTACATTTTCACTTGCTAATCGAGCAAACAAAAAGCAGTTAAAAAACTGCATCCAATGAAAATAATAAATAAAATTTTTAAAAATTCAAGTGTGAAGAACGAACTAAATTATCACGACAATCTAAATTTGAAAATCATTCCATCAGTCCTATGATGCGTGGAATCCATACCTTTCCGCCTGCTTTTCTTTATTGAAACATCATCGGCAGCTGCTGCGACCAAAGCAAATAGTCCAAGAAAAAATTGCTGACAACGGAACCAATAGCAATTGTCAACAAGACGTATAACAACCTGGCTTGAAAGACTCTATTCGGTTTAATCAGCTTCTCAAATCTTAGCGCTTGCAGAGCCCAAAATGTAATCGCCATAAACACCAAATGGGAAAGAATGCTGAGGAGCGCCTGTTGTCCAAATTGCGAAACCATCCTGATCCCTCCTTCCACTTTTTCCACCTGCCAGCTATTGTAGCATAATCTTACATGGAGAACGACTGAAATACAGCTGCCTAATGAGTGAAACTTCCATCAGTGGGGAGTTCATCCCCACCGACGGTTAGTGCAACGTGTCTTTTCTTCTAACGAATGATGGTTTCCTTATTCTAAAAAAAAGATTGTTCGACACTAAAGAGCCTTTTTCATGCCAATTCTCCCATGAAAAATTTCTATCCTTTCGATTCCATTAAAATTCAACCGCTCGATCTCCCTCTTATTCTAATGACCATGCTGCCTCTTTGCTCCTCCGTGCTTTTTTGTCTCTATATCCCTTTAATATTGCCATTTTCCCCCATAAAATAAGGCTTTATTCCGTTTAAAGTCTCAACTAAGATAAGCTGCCAAAAAGTTCAGTACTATTTCTTCTGGCTCTATAATATTTGTTGGGGTCCAGGCAAGCAATACAGCTTCTTTCTAGAATCATTTAATTGGCATAAAAAAAGCTGATCCAAACAAGAAAGGGGAAATCTCCTGTTTAGATCAGCGTAGGTTTGTCATTCCATTATTTATGTTTATATACGTTGATGCGGTTCACAGCCCGCTTTAATGCTAATTCGGCCCTCTTATTGTCGATGTTTTCTTGCTGCAGACGGCGCTCTGCCCGTTCTTTAGCTGCTTGAGCTCGTTCAATATCAATATCTTCCGCTTTTTCAGCAGCTTGCGCCAAAATCGTCACTCGATCAGGACGAACTTCTAAAAAGCCTCCGCTGACAGCAATCCATTCTGTATTATTGCCATTTTTTAAACGAACAGCACCGATTTCTAAAGGAGCAACCAACGGAATATGTCCTGGTAAAATACCGAGCTCCCCGCTAGTCGCTCTGGTACTGACCATTTCCGCTTCTGATTCATGAACCGGGCCATCAGGAGTGACGACAGTGACTTTCATTGTTTTCATATGAATACCTCCTGAACCCTTTTATTATACTTCTACTCCCATTTCTTTCGCTTTTTCGATTACATCCTCGATCGGACCTACAAGGCGGAATGCATCTTCCGGAAGATGGTCATATTTTCCCTCCAGAATTTCTTTGAACCCTCTTACCGTTTCTTTTACAGGCACATAGGAACCAGGTTGTCCCGTAAATTGTTCCGCCACGTGGAAGTTTTGCGATAAGAAGAATTGAATGCGGCGAGCACGATGTACAACAAGTTTATCTTCGTCGCTTAATTCATCCATCCCTAAAATGGCGATGATATCTTGCAATTCTCTATAGCGTTGCAGCGTTTGCTGAACTTGGCGAGCCACTTTATAATGCTCTTCGCCGACGATTTCAGGTGTCAACGCCCGAGACGTAGAAGCAAGCGGGTCTACTGCCGGATAGATCCCCATTTCAGAAAGTTTCCGTTCAAGGTTGGTCGTTGCATCCAAGTGAGCGAAAGTAGTCGCTGGAGCCGGGTCAGTGTAGTCATCGGCAGGCACATAAATCGCTTGAATCGATGTAACCGAACCAACATTTGTGGACGTAATCCGTTCTTGAAGCTGTCCCATTTCCGTTGCCAACGTCGGTTGATAACCTACCGCAGAAGGCATACGTCCCAACAATGCGGAAACTTCAGAACCTGCTTGCGTAAACCGGAAAATATTGTCAATAAAGAGAAGCACGTCTTGTCCTTGTTCATCACGGAAATATTCAGCCATCGTTAAACCGGTAAGAGCCACGCGCATACGGGCACCAGGCGGCTCATTCATTTGCCCGAACACCATCGCTGTTTTGCTGATAACACCGGAGTCCTTCATTTCATGATAAAGGTCATTTCCTTCACGAGTCCGTTCTCCTACACCGGAAAATACGGAAATACCGCCGTGTTCTTGTGCGATGTTGTTAATCAATTCTTGAATTAAAACCGTTTTTCCTACTCCTGCACCGCCGAACAAACCGATTTTACCACCTTTAATATAAGGCGCCAACAAGTCGACTACTTTAATTCCGGTTTCCAATATTTCCACTTCGGTAGAAAGTTGTTCAAATTTTGGCGCTGGACGATGAATAGGGTCGCGGCGTGCATCTTCAGGAATTGGTTCATCTAAATCGATGGTTTCCCCTAATACGTTAAATACCCGTCCTAATGTTACGTCTCCGACAGGAACGGTGATCGGTTTTCCTGTATCGATTACTTCCATTCCGCGCTGCAGACCGTCTGTGGAAGCCATAGCAATCGTACGAACCGTATCATCGCCTAAGTGAAGCGCCACTTCCAATACGAGGTCGATGCTTACTTCTGATTCCGTTTTTGCTTCGTATTGTACTTTTAACGCATTGTATATGTCGGGAAGCTGGCCGCTCTCGAACTTCACGTCAACTACTGGACCCATTACTTGAAGAACGTGTCCTTTGCTCATTATGTTCCCTCCTAACTAGCTTTTAGCAGATCAAAGACTGCCATATTCCAAAATTCTATTGCTTGTTTCCGCAACGAACTAGAGTTACTCCAATGCAGATGCTCCGCTGACAATTTCCGTGATCTCTTGGGTAATAGAAGCTTGGCGTGCACGGTTGTATGACAGCGTTAAAGTATCGATCAGTTCCAAAGCATTATCCGTCGCATTTTTCATGGCTGTCATCCGTGATGAATGTTCGCTCGCTTTAGAATCTAAAATAGCGCCAAATATCAGGCTTTCTGCGTATTGCGGAAGCAGCACATCCAATATTTCTTCCGCTGAAGGTTCGTATTCATAAGAAGTAAGCTTATTCGCCGGTGCAACATTCGTCAAAGGCAATAGCTGCTTCTCTATCACTTCATGTTCGATGGCGCTGACATAATGAGTGTAGTACATATGAAGCTCATCGAACGTTCCGTCTATAAATAAGTTCACCGTTTTATTTGCGATGCTCCGAATATCCGTAAAACTCGGATGATCGGGCACTCCCACCATATCATAGACGACATTCATTCCTCTATTTACAAAGAAGTCTCTGCCCACTCGTCCAAGTACAATAATCGCGTACTCCTCTTCTGATTTGTGGCGTTCTTTAATGGTGTTGTAAACGAGGCGAAGAACGTTGCTGTTGTATGCTCCCGCCAAACCCCGGTCTGCGGTGATCACCAGATACCCGGTCTTTTTAACGGGGCGGGAGACCAGCATCGGATGTTGGATATCTTTGCTTCCGGCCGCAATGCTGGCAACGACGTCCTGCATTTTTTCCATATACGGAACAAATGCTTTGGCATTTAGTTCCGCGCGGCTGAATTTCGAAGCGGAAACTAATTGCATTGCCTTGGTGATTTGGCTTGTTTTCTTTGTAGTATTAATACGATTTTTTATATCGCGTAACGATGCCATCCGTTCTCACCACCCTTATACTTAATGAATTCCATTTTGTTACTCGGATTTCGCAAAGGTTTTCTTAAAGCCGTTAATGGCCCCTGCCATCTCTTCGTCGCTCGGCAAGTTTCCTGTGGAACGGATTTGATCAAGCACCGCTTGTCCGTTTTCATCCAACCAAGCGTAAAATTCTTCTTCAAAGCGGCGGATATCTTCTACCGGGATGTCATCTAAAAATCCGCGAGTCAACGCATAGAGAATCATGACTTGTTTTTCTACTTTGATTGGTTTATTTAAATCTTGCTTTAATACTTCTACGGTACGGGCACCACGAGCCAGTTTTGCTTGAGTCGCTTTGTCAAGGTCGGAACCAAATTGAGCAAATGATTCCAATTCACGATAGGATGCCAAGTCCAAACGCAAAGTACCGGCCACTTTTTTCATGGCTTTAATTTGAGCAGCTCCCCCTACACGGGATACTGACAAACCAGCGTTAATAGCCGGGCGGACACCGGAGAAGAATAAGTCTGATTGCAAGAAAATTTGTCCATCTGTGATGGAAATAACGTTTGTCGGAATATAGGCAGAAATATCCCCTGCTTGTGTTTCAACAAACGGCAATGCTGTCAATGAACCAGCACCTTTCGCATCGCTAAGTTTTGCAGCACGTTCAAGTAAACGGGAGTGAAGATAGAATACATCCCCTGGATACGCTTCCCGACCTGGCGGACGACGGAGCAGCAAAGAAAGTTCACGATACGCAGCAGCTTGTTTGGATAAATCGTCATAAACGAGCAACACATGCTTGCCGTTGTACATGAACTCTTCCCCCATCGCAACTCCCGCATATGGTGCCAAGTACAATAACGGTGCTGGTTGTGAAGCAGAAGCTGTTACTACGATTGTATAATCTAATGCGCCATTTTTGCGCAGCGTTTCAACCGTTGTCCGAACAGTCGATTCTTTTTGTCCAATCGCCACATAAATACAAATCATGTTTTGATCTTTTTGGTTGATAATGGTGTCAATCGCAATAGATGTTTTACCTGTTTGACGGTCGCCAATAATTAACTCCCGTTGTCCTCTTCCGATTGGCACAAGAGCGTCGATTACTTTAATACCTGTTTGAAGAGGTTCATGAACAGACTTACGATCCATTACCCCTGGAGCAGGACTTTCAATTGGACGTGTTTTTTTCGTATGAATCGGTCCAAGACCGTCAACCGGTTGTCCGAGAGGGTTTACAACACGACCAATGAGTTCTTCTCCAACCGGAACTTCCATAATACGTCCTGTACGGCGCACTTCGTCTCCTTCACGAATATCCGTATAAGGTCCTAAGATGACGATCCCTACATTATTTTCTTCCAAGTTTTGCGCCAATCCCATAACGCCATTTGAAAACTCCAAAAGCTCGCCAGCCATGACATGATCAAGGCCGTGGGCACGAGCAATACCGTCACCGACCTGGATGACAGTGCCTACATCATTCACTTCCATATCCGCCTGATAATTTTCGATTTGCTTTCTTATCAGCGCGCTGATTTCTTCAGCTTTGATGCTCATGCGTTTCACCCCTTCTGATTAATAGAGCAGAATAAAGGAAATAGCTCCATATTTTTTGTCCCGCTATTTCATGCCGTCATTCAACGAATAAGCGAGAGACTCCACAACGAGTGCTGCTCGCCTTTTACGATTTGAACGTTGTATTATCTAGCCAATCATTTGCTTTAACCTGTCAAGCTTTCCGCGAAGGCTGCCGTCAAGAATGCGATTCCCGATTCTAACTTTCAAGCCTCCTAAAAGATTCGGATCTACAATATTTTCAATTTCCAACGTTTGCTTCCCGATTTTTTCAGCTAATACAGACGATAGTGATGATTTTTCTTCTTCGTTTAATGGGCGTACACTCGTCACTGTCGCTTCTGCAATTCCGCGCTCGTTATTGGCCAAGACTATGTATTCTTCAGCCATTTCCAACAGGTTATCCTCGCGGTGGTTTTCCATCATAATAAGCAGTGTATTGACAATAAACGGAGAAGCAGTTGAAAAAGCCTCTTTTACTAGTTCTTTCTTTTGGGACATGTC
>JADBKC010000163.1 GCA_014896555.1 Caryophanales bacterium
TTTCGTCATTTCACAGGCGTGGGCGGTGTCGTTGCCGCGCGCCATAGCAAAATAGATGGAAAGGGGAATGTCTTTTTCTTTCCAATTAAATCTCTCTGGCACTAATCCAAACATCGCCGCAGTGTCCAACATTTGGTCGTAAAATGTAAAATCGCCGACGGGAATAAGGTCGATCCCAATTTCATGCTGTTTTTTCAAGTGTTGATGTCGAATCGATTCCATCGTCTGTAGAAATTGGCTTTCATCGATTTGACCTTTCCAAAATTGTTCCAGTACTTTTTTCCATTCCCGATTTTCGCCAATCCGTGGATAGCCAAGATTGCTTGATTTCACGTTTTTTCACTCCTTTTAAACATTTTCCTGCAAATAAAAAAGGCATTTCTAACGTTCGATCAAGGAGTTAGAAATGCCAAAAAAAGGGTGTGGAATACCCTGTTTTTTCCATTCGTAACACCTCCCTATCTCCCGTAGGTAAAAGCAGTGCTGTCAGAACAGGCAGGTCTCCTGACTTAAGGGTCATCGCATTACGCCGTCCTTCCCAACCTTTCGGCCAGTGGCGACATCGGCATGCTCTCCTCTTACAGTGGCGGGACCGTGCCGGATTTGCACCGGGCTTCCCTTTTCATCCGCGGACGAAACATCGTCTTTGGAACCTGTTCCCACAATATTAAATTGTAAAAAAATAAATTATATTATAAATTGTATAAAAACAGTAACGTCAAGATATCATGATAGGTGGTAATTGTCAAGGGAGCAAAAAACAGGAGAGTGAGGGTCACTCTCCATCGAAAGTAAGATCTGTTAAGCATTTTTTCAATCGATTTCAGAATGGTTCGTTAAAGTTTAATGAGCCTGTTTTTTTTCCCCTAGCAAAAAGATCTTTGTTACAATCCAAGCGACTATGAATGTGATCAAGTAGACGATCAG
Source organism: Caryophanales bacterium (assembly GCA_014896555.1). Lineage (GTDB taxonomy): Bacteria > Bacillota > Bacilli > Bacillales > DSM-4216 > Bacillus_O. The sequence continues at coordinate 928 of JADBKC010000163.1, forward strand.
AACGTGAAAATAGTTTAATCCATCATTTAATACAAATAAATCGAGGCTGGACAAAATCGGCTTCAAGATAAAAGCAAAGGCACAGGATGTAAGAAAAGAGTAGAGAAAAAAATTTTTATTATGATTCAACGTCCATTGATAGACGAGCATAAAGACAACTGGAATAAGGGAGGCGTCCAATGAAAAACTGGGAAAGTAAGGGATGGCTTCGTAGGGATACCCCCATAATCTTGTCCTTACCCCGTATGTATCAATATATGCAATCCAAACATGTATATTGAAACCGTAAAATCCAATTAAAAAAATTTTCTCTCTGTCTATCGTAAAAGCTAAAACAATTAAAGGAACGATGAGCATTAACACAACCACCCAAAATTGCCATGTATGAAAACTGGAATATTGTGCCCAATAGTCTACATGTAAGATACTTACTTTTTGTTGTAATTTGGTTACATAATCGAATAATTGTTGTTGATCTTGGTTCATAAAATCCCACCTTCCTGTTCGTTTCTCTATATTTATGGTTACCTAAAAGACGAAAAATAAACGACATGCACTAAGGAAATCATTAGGTTCATTAGATCTTTGATCCCGCAAGAATCATCTTTTTTTCTTGTTGCAGATAATGGAAAAGTAGAATTGGGAATAAGAAATAAAAGGAAAAATTACCACCATAAAGAGAAGATTTCGAAGGTTGAACCGAACTCTCCACTTCCTATTCGGATTGAACAGATCAGGAAAAGATGTTATATGGTCGTTTGGGAATGAAGATCAACTACGGATGAGTTGGCGTAAGAACAACGGCCCCAAAGTACCAATTGGTTCCACTAACCATCGGGGAGGATGAAAAAACTCCCCTGATGGAATTTTTATTTTATACAAATCGGCATTTTATAGCCCACAGCTTGAAAATTGGAAATGGAGGGGGGAAACTCTACGGTTTTCAGCCCGCATTTGCCGTTTTGATTAAAGGCTTTCAAACGATGAATGTGGATATTTTGAACTCCGGCACCGATCTGAACGGCCAGAGGAGCGGACTGGCGGATGGTTGTATGGCGAATGGAGACATCATCTGCCCGCTGTGGTCCGCCGAAAATCCTAATATCAGCACCGGCTGTATGGAAATTCCGTATCGACACATGATTCAAAACGATATTGCGCGCCCGATACTGAATGGCGATCACAGGATTTTCCTTGTAGTTATAATCCGGGTCGCCAATTAATGTAAAATGGTTAATGACTACGTTTCGATAGGCAGAGACAACCAAACCTCTAGGGGCAGAATGTTGATATAAATCTGTAAAAATCGGTGCGATTGAAACAATCATTGTCGCCTTTATGTTATAAGCCGTTTTCGATTCGGGATCTGAAATTTTATGGTGTCCGATATGACGGATGTTATAAGAACGATTGTCGTGGACGGATAAATGCCCAATAATGTGGACGTTGGATGCCGCCGAAGCATTGTGGTGGGCTTTAATTTCTACGCCGCCGAAGCATCTTGATGTCGAGTTGTTGACGAGCCATATGTTTCTGGACCCGTCATCCACCTCGATGCCGTTAGAATTGGATATTCCTTTTTTATGTGCTTTTCCGCTTGGATCGCACATATGGCTGTTGGAAATAAAAATATAGTCGCTGTGATGAGTGGTGATTCCATCATCGCCAAATCCATATCCGTTTAGGTGGTCAAGCCAAATGTACCTGCTTCGGCCCCGGGCGCGTTTTCCGTCCCCTGCGTAACGATAGCGGGTTGAGGAAACATCAAAACCATGCAGGCCGGGATTGATGGCTTCTACCTGTTTGACCCAGCCATATGTGACATTAGCGAATGTGAAGCAGCTGGAACGATGCCCGCCCGCACTCGTCCGTTCCGTGTTCCCAAGCCGTTCTATATTCCAGTCTAAACTCATTCCTTCCACGAGAATATGGTGGTTTCCCTTCCAATGGTTAGCGTTCGTGACCAATCTTTTCTCGATGGGGGCATCAGGATGGAGCTTGATGGTTGTGACACCTTTTCCTTTTCCAATCAAGCATGTCCAAGAAGGCAGCTTGATTCCTTTTGTTAAAAAAATACCTTCTGGTACGTACACTTTTACCCGCCCGTTTCCAATCGCCTTTTGAAACGCTTTGGTGTTGTCGGTTTTTCCGTCTCCTACAGCTCCGTAATCTAACACATTTACGATTCTATCAATCTTGGACATGAAATGGATGTATTCTTGGTCTAAAAGGTTTTTCCACATTGGATAAACAAAACCGTTTTCGTCAAAATCTGTCTTCCATGAAATATCGTTCGTCTTTTGGAGCGATAAAAGGCTTGCTGCTTTTTTGGCCATCGAAAGCACAGAAACAGAAAAAGAATTTTGTTGCTTTCTCTTCGTACTATATTGATCAAAAAGATCATCGGTTTCCTTGATGGCGCTTTTCAAATCCGCTTTCGTATCCAAAAGCTTTGCAATCAAATCTTTGTTCTTACTAGGATCATGGTTCTTATCTAAAAAAAGCAATCTTTTTCACCTCGCATGGTAAACTTAGCGACAAGGTCCTTGTCTTTTTTGTAGTATTCTCCATTAGGGCTTATATAACCTTGTAACGAGAAGAAGGATGATTTTGTTTTCAAGTTGTATTCATCCTTTAAGATATATTTCTCTTGCTATAGAGGAAAATCAATCCATATAATCATATACCAGAAACATATATTAACAAGATCGGTTCATTTGAGGGGAGTGATTTTTTCGAACAGCTCTTGACAAACAGTTCATGGTTCATGGTTAAAACAGACGTTGTACATGATTGCTAAGAAAGAAATTTGGCTAGAATGGTGAAAATGAATGTATGGTTTGTGCGAGCTGTTTTCAAGTATAAATTTATTTCATTTTATATGCCTTATGAGAGGAGAGTTCAACCAGCAGCGATCAAGAAAAGAATCATCGCAGTTTCAAAAAGATGGTGGGAAGAAGTCCATATTAAAAGATAGGGGATTATGTTTATGTTGAAAAAATGGTTAGCAGCAGTTTGTATCATGATTTTGACATTATCGGGATGTGCGAGTAGCAGCGAAGAGCATTCCCAGAATGATCAAGACCAAATTCAAGAAAAAATTTTCGCCACAGAAAAGCATGAAGATCGATACCGCTACCCGTTGACAGGGATGGGGACTACCGAAAAGCCTAGTGACCGTGCGGTGGCTGTAGTCATCAATAATCATCCGAAAGCTCGGCCGCAGTCAGGGCTTCAAAAAGCGGATATTGTGTATGAAGTGCTGGCCGAAGGTGATATTACTCGGTTTCTGGCCATTTTTCAAAGCCAAAAGCCCGATAAAATAGGACCTGTCCGCAGCGCGAGAGATTACATGATTGAGTTGGCGAAGGGCTACGATAGCCTGTTTATCGCCCACGGCTACAGTCCGGAGGCGAAACAAATGCTCCAATCCGGTTTGATTGATAATCTGAATGGCATTCAGTATGATGGCACTTTATTTAAACGGTCAAAGGACAGAAAGGCGCCCCACAATTCCTACATCACCTTTGAAAGCATTCAAAAAGGCGCTCGCCAAAAACAGTTTAAAATGACCCCTGCGCCCAGGCCGCTCCCTTTTTATATGGATAACGAATCGAAGCATCTTTCCGGACGTAAGGTAGAGAACGTTCATATTGCTTATTCCAAATATTCATTTTTTAATGCAGATTATCGGTTCGATGCTAAAACGAAAAAAATGGAACGCTATTCCGGCGGGGAACCAACCATTGATGCAGAAACGAAAAAACCCGTTTTAGTGGATAATCTGTTCATTATAGAAACAACCCACCGAGTCATTGACAGCAAAGGACGGAGAGAGATCGATTTGATGTCGGGAGGAAAAGCCTATTGGATTCAACAGGGCGTGTGCCGAGAAGTGGAATGGAGAAACGAAAACGGCAGAATTTTGCCGTACGAAAACGGAAATCTTCTCCCATTTGTTCCTGGCAAAACATGGATCAATATTGTCAAAAGCCTCGATTCCGTTTCGTTTTCATAGGCAGCTTTCATTTAGCTTTCATTTATAAGGGAGGGGCTGTCTGATAAGTCCCTAAAATGAAGCAAGTGGAGAAAAACGAGTTGTTT
>JADBKC010000164.1 GCA_014896555.1 Caryophanales bacterium
CTAACATAGAATTAGAATTTAATGGAAAAATACTTATTCCTGGATATAATGAAAACATTGTATTTATACCAGATGATTTTATTGGTCTTGAGTATTTAACTCCTTTGGAAGTTTGCCGATACTTTACATTGTTATATGGAGAATGCTTTGATCAAGATAAATTTAATAATATAATAGAGATCGCAAATTTAGAAAAGACAATAGCTTTCAAAGAGTTTATTAAAAATCTATCAAAAGGTACTAAACAAAAAGTATCTTTTCTCATTTATATGATGATTAATAGAGATATAATTATTTTTGATGAAGGATTAGAAAACATAGACGAAAAATCGCTAACTAATATCTTGAATTACCTTAATAAATGGGTCAAAACAAATAAAAAATTATGTCTAATAGCTACTCATAGTAAAATAATATTAAATCATATAGAAGAATATATTTATTTAACAAAAATAAATGATTCTGATGGGACTTTAATATTAAAATCTGAAGATTCTAAATTTAATAAAAATCATCCAGAATAAAATAATTTCTTTTTTTGTTTAATTTTTTATAATTAGAATATTTATACTATTTTTTAAAAGGAGGATCTCTTTTGACAACAAATAAAGTATGTTCAAAATGTAATCATGAGTTGGTAGCCTGTTATATTAGAAACAGCCTTGAATTGTATATAAAAAAACTGCCTAAAAAATTAATGAGTAAAAAAGAATCTGTTGTCGATCCTTACGTATGTACAAATTGTGGATTGACAGAATGGTATGTTAGAGAACCAGACAAATTCAAATAAATTTTTAACTCTAGATAAAATTGATCTTTAATTTACCATCGAACTTTAGAATCATGAAGCAAAGCATTTTATAAAAAAACCTATGCAACATGGGGGATGCACACAGGGCTATCTAAGGATTTAGACTTTTCCTCTTATAAATACAAAAAATTAAACCAATACCTTCAACGTTTAAGGAGGACATGGCGTCAAGTGATAAGATAGTGAGTACCAAAAAATTCACTAAATCAAATAGGGCTTTTTTTTAGGTGATGAAAACACTACCACTATTGACAAAGAAACATCTATTATTTGTTTAAAATACTAGAGTGAAGGAGTCATAGTCCATTTAAAAGGGAGTAGCAATATGGAATTAGAACGAACAGAAAAGGCAAATACACAAAAAAAATGGATCATGATAGGAATTGTCGTTTTCATCGTGATGATTGTCGCTGTAAATGTCATTTTTACGGAAAAAAGAAAGAAAGACGTGCCAAAATCCGTCGAGCTTATGACAGTCGCAAAGAGGCCATTAAGTAATACTAAGCTTATTTCTGGCCAAGTGGTTCCAGGAAAAGTCGAAGCGATTTATCTCGATCCATCCAAAGGGAAGATAAAGGAAATCTATGTAAAAGAAGGACAAGAGGTGGAAAAAGGCCAGAAGCTATTCACTTATGAAAGTGCTGACATCAACCTTCAGTTAAAACAAGCAAGCATTGATAAAAAAATCACGAAGTTGAATTACAATCAAGTGAACGACAAGATTAAAGCTTTGAAAAAAGAAAAAAAGACTGCTAGCGACAATGCATCATTAGAATCTCAATTAGAGGAGCTGGAAAATCAAAGAAGAACCATTGAGCTGGAAATGGAAAAGAATCAATTGCAAGAAGAACAATTGCAATCCAAATTAAATCAATTAACGATACATAGTCCAATCAATGGTTATGTGAAAAATTTGCATCAAGATTTAGAAGAACGTGCTGGGATTACAGATGAAGGAACTTCTTCAGAAACGATGGGGCTTCAAGGAACGCCTATCATGAATATTGTCTCGAAAGAACCATTTCAAATTGAAGGAACTTTAACGGAATTGCAAAAAGCACAAATACAACCTAATCAGCCAATTAAAGTAACCGCTAATGCTGTGCCCAATAAATCTTGGAATGGGAAGATTGTAGAGGTAAGCGAGTTTCCGGCAGCAACTAATCCAGGAACCGGACAGCTTTCCGCAGAAGCAGGTCAATCGATGTCCAATCTTTCTTATTATACCTTTAAAGCAAAACTTCATTCTCAAGAAGGATTATCTCCAGGGTATCATGTAGCCATTCAGGTCGTTTTATCTTCTAAAAAAGTATTGGCCGTTCCGCAAAATAGTGTTCAGGAAAAAGGCGATTCTGCCTATGTATTTGTTGTGTCGCAAGGAAAAGTGCAAAAGCGGAACATTACGACAGGGATTAGCACGGCAGAATGGACGGAAGTAGTAGATGGTTTAAAAGAAGGAGAAAAAGTAGTAAAAAATCCTTCTTCCACTATGGACTCGGGCATGGAAGTGGAAAATAAATGATTAGCTTGGAAAATATTCAAAAAAACTACTCACAAGGATCTTTAGAAGTATCTGCTCTTCAAAACATCAACCTGGAGATTGAACAAGGGGAATTCGTTTCCATCATGGGGCCATCTGGTTCAGGAAAATCGACACTTATGAATATTATCGGCTGTTTAGATCGCCCCACCAAGGGAAGGTATATTCTTAATCATATCGATGTTTTGAAGGCAGAAGAATCCAAAATGGCCCTTATTCGAAATCAATATATCGGATTCGTCTTTCAACATTTTCACCTGCTTCCTCGTTTATCAGCTTTAGCCAATGTCGAACTCCCTCTGCTCTATGGCGGATTGAGAAAAAAAGAAAGACAAAGACGTTCGATAGAATCCTTAGAAAAAGTAGGATTGGCTGATCGTATGAATCATTTGCCGAATCAACTATCAGGAGGACAAAAACAGCGTGTGGCGATTGCCCGAGCGATTGCGACCAAACCAACATTAATTTTGGCCGATGAACCGACTGGGGCTTTAGATTCCGCCGCTAGCGAGCAAATCATGAATATTTTTACTCAATTAAACAAGGAAGGAATCACCATCATCATCGTCACTCATGAAAAAGAGGTAGCAGCTTATACTTCACGCCAAATTTATATTAAAGACGGAAAAATCATACAAGACAAGAGGTATAGTAGATGAGTTTGTTAGATAGCATCAAAATTGCGCTCACTTCTATTTTATCCCATAAAATGCGTTCTATTTTAACCATGTTGGGAATCATTATTGGGGTTGGTTCGATTATTGCGGTAGTAGCGATCGGACAAGGAGGATCTGAAGCATTAAAATCTCAATTGGCGGGTTCGGGAAATAATACACTAGAAATTCAATTTCAACCAGATGAGGACGAAATGCCGAATCTGTCAATAAATGACTCTCCTACTTTTACACAAGAGGATTTATTTCAATTAAGGAAGATACCCGAGATTTCTCATGTAATTACCACCAATACAAGCATGAATTCTGTCATGATTAGGGATAAACAAATCAATACTAATATAGTAGGGATTATTCATGACTATTTTGCGGTTCATTCAGTTCAAGCAACAAAAGGACGCATGTTGTCTAAACACGATTTTTCTCAGTCGAATAATGTTGTGATGATCAATGAGAAAGCAGAACAAGAATTCTTTAAAAGAGAACGTTCTGTCGGTTCTATTATTACGATCAAAGGGCAGCCGTTTCAAGTTGTTGGTGTTTATAAGACGGGAAACCATTCATTTGGTTTGGATTCACCAGAAGTGCTTTTGCCGATATCCCTTTGGCCTGCGCTGTTTGGAACCGAGAATATTCAGTCGGTCACGATTCAAACTAAGAATGTGAATCAATTAGAGATGGCTGGCAAAAAAGCTGTGAATATGCTCAATCATACAAAATCAGCTGATTTAAAAGGAAAATATGTCATTTTTAATCTAGAAACACTTAAACAAGGAATTTCTAAAATAACCAATATTATGACCATGATTATTGCCGGGATTGCGAGCATTTCTTTGGTTGTTGGCGGAATAGGTGTGATGAATATGATGCTAGTATCCGTTACCGAAAGGACAAGGGAGATTGGGATCCGAAAAGCGTTAGGAGCCTCAAGAGGAAAGATTCTACTGCAGTTTTTGATTGAATCGATGATGCTCACCCTTCTAGGCGGAATAATTGGCATCGGTTTAGGAGTAGGGGGAGCTTACATCATATCCGCCTTTGCCCATTGGCCGCCTCTCGTATCGCCTCAAGTGGTCATAGGAGGAGTATTATTCTCTATGGTTTTAGGCATCATTTTTGGATTAATTCCGGCCAATAAAGCAGCTAAAATGGAGCCCATTGAGGCTTTGCGCTATGAATAATAGAAAGGAAGAGATCAGATGGAAACAAAAGTAGAAGTGAATGAAGAGATCATGAAAAAACCTTCACTAAGCGGCATGATTTTTTCTCCAGTTGTTCAGTTTGAACGAATGAAAACAAACGCGCCAATAGTGCTCCCTCTTTTGTATATGATGGTGTTGTTTGCGATTGCTGGAGGGATTGGCGGATATATAGGTTTAAACAGTACCGCTTTAAAGGAGTTGGATATTCACGTTCCGGCTGCTTTTACGATTGGAACAGCTGTTATAGGAAGCATGTTTTCAGGCGTCATCGGTTTTTTATTAACAGCTCTATTTTACAAAGTCTGCATGATGTTGATGGGAAATGATACAAAGTATAAAAAACTATTTGCCATTATAGTGTATGCAAGCGTGATTTCTGTCATAGGCGGTATTATAAATGAAATCATTAACCTCGCAGTAGGTGCAGACAAAGTCACTTCCTTTACAAGTCCTGCACCTCTCGTTACGGGAAATAAAACGTTGCATGCCATAGCTCAAAACTTCGATATTTTTCGCATTTGGTACTATGTCGTCCTAGGGATAGGTTTGCATGTAGCAGCAGGATTAAGCAAAAATAAAGTGGTGGTTCTTCTCGTTATTTTATTCATCATCGTGGCCGGTATTAGCAGTTTAGGAGCATTCCTTCCTGGTCAGTAAACACTGTATTAGTGATTTTTAGGAAAGTAGCAATTTCATATGAATTTATTTAATTATATGGATGATTCTCTTCAAGTAAAAAGGTACCGTCAAGAATTTTGTGTAAGAGAGTATTCTCAGATACGTTTTTTTAA
>JADBKC010000014.1 GCA_014896555.1 Caryophanales bacterium
TGGCTCCAGTCGTGTCTTTGTCCAATCGGTGCACATGGCGAAGAAAACCTATGTCCCCGTTCACGCACAAGTGCCCGGCCACCAGATGCAACAATGTATCAGTATCCTCAGGTGAATTGGGATGAGTGGTGATTCCGGCTGGTTTATTCACAATGATGAAATGATCATCCTCCATTAGGACTTCAATGGGCCGAAAGGAAGGGGGGACAGGCAAGGGGCCTTTTTTAAATAAAGGCAGCTGAATGTGGTCTTTTTCTTGTATTACAACGGACAGTGATACGGGTTTTCCGTTTAAATAAACCGATTGGTTCATACGCCATTCGTGCAGCTGTTTTTTGGGAACTCTCCACTTTTGCCGTAAAAATTCAGCGATTGTAAGGCCGGAAAAGCTTTTAGGGATGGATACTTCCAAAATTTCCCCTTTTCTGATTGCTTTCATTCTATAAGGTCGTCCTTTCTGGTGCGAATTACCACCCTCCATTGGGCAGCGGATATGCTATTCTAAAGGTGTAATTTGGACTAATTAAAAGGTGTGGTTTATTAGTGAAAATAATCATAGCTTCGACATTTGTGCAAAAAGAGACCATTCAAGAATTGATAGAAGAGATCTACAGAGACATTTTCCCTATGTATTTTTCCGATGAGGAAATACGCCATTTTTGGAATCTGCAAGTACTACATATCACGGACCGTCATTTTCAATACTTCGATACTTTGAAAGAAGCATTTCAAGTCATCGCCAGTTTGCAAACCGTTGTGTCCATTTTGAGTGTCAAAGCGAAACGGCCGCTTTCTCAACATTATGAAACGATTTTTAACCAAAATGTGCAGATTCTTCAGAAATTTGATTTATTCTTCCCATTCGCTTTCGAACAATTTACAAACCATTATTTTTCGGTCGAAAAACTAAGTATGTTTACGAAAGCGAATAATGAACTTCTTCTTTAAATTTAAACATCAATACTTAAAATGAGCATTTTGCAAAATTAGAATTTTGGGATGAAAGTATAAAAAATTAAGCACTCGACAAATTGCTACCAGCATGTCATTTTACAAAATATTACAAAAATCTTGTTTTTGGGCATACCTGCAGAATTTTTTACAGTGAATTTTTTTAAGCGGCTTCTCTTTATTTTCCCTTGCCATTGCTAGCGCTGAAACAAGTAATACAATGGCGTTCAGGTAGATATGGGTCTTTACTTTTTCAATTCCCCATACATGTAAGGAGTTTGCTGTAAGAAAGCTTTTCATTCTTGAATTACAGCGTTCTACACTTGTTCTCTCGTTGTAAAGCTCTTTCCAACGTTTTGTATCACGGTGCGGATTGGAATATCGGCGCACATCCTTTTTGATGTCGACTTTTACCACCATTCCATAGTTGGAAGATGAACAGGCTGCCATTCCTAGTGGGCCATCCACTTTGCCGGTTGCGTGAGGACATCTAAACTTGAGTTGGTCCTTATCAGCTCCCCAATCAGTCTTTTCATAACCCACGGAGCAACGCGGAGTTCCATTGGAAGAAATCCCTTCAGGAGGCTCTTTTTCATTACGCAAATTGAGTGGGATAATGGCTTGCGCTCCATTGGTTTTGGCCGATTCATAGTTTTTTAGTTGGTCATATCCCCCATCCATGATCAGGAATTCGATTTTGGATTTGGTACGATCTGTCACTTGTTCGATTAATTCTGGCGGGACTTCTCCATCGTTTACATGGGCAGGGGTTACCTCTATCGCCGTTGGCAATTCGCTTGCGGTATCGACGGAAAGGTGCATCTTATAGCCAAACCAAGTAATCTTATTGCCGAGGGAATAAAAACTTTGCGCCCCAATTGGCATTACCTGTATGTTGACTACCGCTTTTTGGGCTGTTTTTTCTCATAGGCATCAATGGCGGCACTGTCGATGGCCTGGTGGCTGCCATCCATAACTCCTTCCTCTTGAGCTAACTGTACCAAGTCAAGGAAGATCTTTTCAGCCAGCTGTTTTTTGATGAGTGCCGCAAAAACCCGGCTAAGAGTAGAGATAGACGGTGCAGGGCGATCAATCGCTAAACCGCATTGATAACGGAAACGTAGATCTTTATCCAATCGATGATGAAGGGCGGTAAAGGTGTCGATGCCTTCGAGTGGGGCAGCGATGAGGACCCTTAGAATCCCTTCTCTGGAATGACCGTCAGCCCCTTGGGGTGAAGAACTTCTCAACTGTTTGGCATAAGGGCGTAAATCAAGTGAGCTAAAAAAGATGGGTAATTTCTCTTTTGACTCTAATTTTTGCAGTTCTTCAAAGGAAAATAGACTTTCTTGTAGAATATACAAAGTGACTTCCTCCTTTTGATTTTTTGTGGTTTCGTCACTTCAAAAATTCTACATTTTAGGGGTGAAGTCCTTTTTTAATGGCTCTTGCGCTGAAAAATATGCAAAATGCTCAAAATAATAAAACAGAATGGATTTCATTTTTGTTTTGTAACAATTACTGAATGGTTCAATGATCCCTAGGCGAAAAACCTAGGGATCATTGAACTTTATTTTTTATTGTTTGTTCGAAAAAGCTCCGCAATTTTTCTTTCGTCTGTTCCCCGACAAGCCGAGATTTTTCTTTTCCTTTTTCATAGTACACAATGGTTGGGGTATATTGAATATGATAATCATCCCATCCTTGATCAAACTCGAGCAGATTATATTGATAGACGTGCACGTTCATATCTTTTGCTAAAGGCATTAAAATGGGTGTTGTTTTTTTGCAATGAGGGCATGTTGGACTGTAAAAGTAGACGATCAAACTTTCTTTTTGATCGAGTTTCTTTTTCAGTTCATCAGGCAAAATCAAATTTTGATAATTCGGATCGTGCAGCTGGTCAGTGGTTTCAGGATGGAGATCCGCCTTGCCATACGGATTATTTTTCACTTTCTCATTTTGCTGATATTTCGTTACAAAAAAGATGGCCGCAAACAACGCTATCACAATGGCCAGAAATATGATCACCTTTTTCAATGTACTTCCTCCTTCCATTTTTTATAAACAATGATGCTTGAAACAAAAATGATGATAAAGGCTGTCAGCGCCAAGAAAGGAATGGTGATAAAACCAAACCAATTTATGTATTCCGCCGTGCAGGGAATTCGCCCGCAAGCAGGTGCATGATCAGAAAGAAATGATACTTTTTGCAAAGAATAATGGTATAAAGAAATAGACCCTCCAATGGCAGATAAGACAGTAGAATAGAGGGCCATACGATAATCTTTTCTTACAACGGCCATCCCTAAAAATACCGTGAGCGGATACATACAAATTCTTTGATACCAGCAAAGTTCGCAAGGTTCATAACCCCTGATTTCGGAGAAGTATAAACTTCCCATCATCGCTATGACGGATGTTCCCCAAGCGAGAAATAATAGATTTTCTTTCAAATTTTTCATAACATCCTCCCTATATAACACTCTCCTCCAAATTATAGTATTGATTGAAGAAAAAGAAAATGTTCCAATCTTAAGTTATGAAAAAATACATTGATATTTCCATTTTAACCCATATTTTCTTTTGGTAGGAAAGTGTTGATAGACTGAAAAGCTGGGGACGCTTTTCTGCTAAAAGATAATATGGATGGGGACCGAAGCTAGCAAGAAAGGAAAAATTTTTCGTATTAACATGAGCTGATCTATTATGAAAGGGGTAATCTGGAGAGTAAAGTCAGATCGAATGAAAATCAACTTTGAGAAAAAGCAATCATAGAAAGGCTCGCCTCAAGAGGCAAGCCGTTGATTGGTGGAATTCTCTGGACTAAAAAAATGCTTCTTCAAAGGGATGTGTAACGCTATATGTGGTGTTCGCATGTTCAATATAGTGAAGCAATGCATATAAACGGCGCTCTATCACAAAATAATCATGGGAAAAATAATTCGCATGCAAGAAATGTTCAATTTTTTTAGCTAAAAAATGGTCTTTCGTGCGCACCATTAAAATCAACAAATTATCCCATTCTAACCGGTGGATGTAGTATAAAGCACGATCGTAATCGACTTTGTCCAAGCGACGTTCCCTCCTTGTATAGGAGTTGTTATTAGTGTATGTGATTTTCGCCAACATTCACAAAGCAAATGTTGGTCGGTCTGTAAAACAAATTGGATATTGCGGACAGCAAGTAGTAGCTAAATGCTTTCTTGATTGGGAATGATCAAAAAGGAGTGACATTGTTTCTATCCAATTACATGATTTGTTCAAATTCATTCGCTTCACCTTCATATCCATTGATACGTTCAAACTAATGAAGTACTGCATCCATCTAGGATTAAGTTTGATGCTCGGCATAAATGGACAGCTTCGCCGCTTTCTTATCTATTTTCATCAAACCCCCTTTGTTCTCATAAATTGTTATAAGAACAAAAGGGGGGAAAGCGAATGCTGGAAAATGAACGAAAACAGTTGGAATACGCCATCAAAGAAATTACGGAAGTTGCTAGTGGATTTGGACTTGACTTTTACCCGATGAGATACGAAATCTGTCCTGCCGAAATTATTTATACATTTGGAGCGTATGGGATGCCGACAAGATTTTCTCATTGGAGTTTTGGAAAGCAATTTTTTAAAATGAAGCTGCATTATGATTTAGGTTTAAGCAAAATTTATGAGCTTGTCATCAATTCTAATCCTTGCTACGCTTTTTTGCTTGATACAAATTCCCTTATCCAAAATAAATTAATCGTTGCCCACGTATTGGCACACTGCGATTTTTTCAAAAATAATGTTCGTTTTCAAAATACCAATCGAGACATAATCGAAAGTATGGCAGCGACAGCAGAGCGGATCCGTCATTATGAAATTCAGTACGGAAAAAAGGAAGTGGAACAATTTATTGACGCTGTTTTGGCGATAGAAGAGCATATCGATCCGTCTCTTATGAGGCCGCAGCTTGCGTGGAGTGTGGAAGATTTAGAGGAGCGGGAGGAGGAAGAAGATCAAAAGCCAGCATCTCCATACGACGACTTATGGTCGCTGGACGAGAAAAAGCCGATAAGGAAAAATAGCGAAAAAAAGAAAAAAAAATTTCCTCCTCACCCCGAAAAAGACTTAGTGTTGTTTATTGAACAATATAGCAGGGAATTAACGGAATGGCAGCGGGATATTATGACCATGATCAGAGAAGAAATGCTTTATTTTTGGCCGCAGTTGGAAACGAAGATTATGAACGAAGGCTGGGCTTCGTATTGGCATCAACGAATTATCCGTGAATTAGATTTAACATCAGATGAAGCCATTGAATTTGCCAAATTAAATGCCAGTGTCGTTCAGCCATCTCGAACAAGCATAAATCCGTATTACCTCGGTTTGAAGATTTTTGAAGACATTGAAGAACGTTGGAACCATCCTAGTGATGAAATGAAAAAGCGCGGTGTCGTTCCTGGTTCTGGCCGAGAAAAGATATTTGAAGTCCGAGAAATTGAATCGGATATTTCGTTTTTACGCAATTATTTGACAAAGGAATTAGTGATGCGCGAAGATATGTTTCTTTTTCAAAAGCAAGGTCATGATTATAAAATTGTGGAGAAAGATTGGAAAAACGTTCGCGATCAGCTGGTGAGTATGCGGGTGAATGGCGGATTCCCGTATATAACCGTCAACGATGGCGACTATTTAAAAAATGGGGAATTGTATTTAAAGCATTGGTATGAAGGCATCGAGCTAGACTTGAATTATTTAGAGAAAGTGCTTCCTTATATTTACCAATTATGGGGCCGCCCCGTTCATATGGAAACAGTCGTCGAAGAACGCCCCATGCTGTTTACTTACAACGGTCGGAGCGTTCAAAGAAAATATTTATAGGGGTCTGACCCCTTTTGTGCTTTATAGTGAAAAAGGGGTCGACTAGGAGGGGTCAAAATAAAGAATTTGTGCAACATAATGGTATGACGTGCGTTTAGTTGCGTTATACCTTTTTTACTGCGAATGACTAAAAGGTCTGTGAGAAAAAATAAGTTAAACTAAATTTTTGAAGAGAAGATGAAAAATGTCGTAAGATGGAATTACATTCAAAGCTTTATGAAATTGTATAAAAAGTGGGACTGAGAAAAGGTGAAAAATACATACAATCCAACAACTGCAGAGGTTGAATTTAAAAATGTCCATAAAACTTTTATGAATCATAATGACGCAGTCCATGTATTAAAGGGGATAAGCGGGAACGTTCCAAAAGGCTCTATTTTAACGATCATTGGACCTTCAGGATCAGGAAAAAGCACGATTTTATCGTTATGCAACTTGCTCATCACTCCTGATGAAGGAGAGGTCCATATTCATGGAAAAGAAGTTCGAAAGTGGGACGTCCAAGAACTAAGGCGTCGAGTTGGTATTGCTTTCCAAAGCGCACCTATGCTGACAGGAACGGCGTTAGATAACCTTATACTACCCGCTCGTTTGCAAGGTCGAACTTTGGACAATCCTGAAAAATATATGGAATACGTTGGACTATCGAAAGATCTTTTAACTCGGGAAGCAAAAGAGCTTTCGGGGGGACAGCGGCAAAGATTGTCATTAGCTAGAACATTGGTCAACAATCCGTCCGTTTTATTGCTTGATGAAGTAACTTCCGCGCTTGATTCCATCTCTGCACATGAGATTGAAGAACTCATTTTAAGAATGAACCGTGAACAGCAAACGACCATTCTCTGGATCACCCATGATTTAGCACAAGCAGAAAGAGTCGGCGATCAAACTTGGCTCATTATGGATGGAAGACTAATTGAAGCTGCTCCGACTAAACAATTTTTTGCCGTACCTAGAGAAGCCCAAACGAAACAATTTTTAGATATGAAGAGGGAAAATAAATGAACTTGCTTACTGTATTGTTAAGTTTTAGCTACGTAATCTTCTCACTTTTTCTATCAACGGCCTTTAAATTAGGGCTTGGCCGTGACTTAATGATCACCAGTATCCGCGCGACCATTCAATTGTTGGTGATCGGATATATTTTAAAAGCTGTTTTCGGTTTTGATAATCCCCTTGTCATTATTGTAATGCTATTACTTATGATTACGGTAGCAGCAAAAAATGCGGCGAAACGTGGAGAAGGTTTGCCTTATATTTTTTGGGAAATTTTCGTAACGATTTCCATTGTTGAAATCATTACACAAGCGTTCTTGCTTGGATTACATATCGTGCCGGCAACTCCGCCGTATATTATTTCGATCAGCGGCATGATTATCGGAAACTCCATGGTCATCGCGAATCTTTTCTTAAATCGTCTAAAAGGTGAGCTGGAGATGCGAAAAGAAGAAGTCTTGCTTGTGCTGTCGCTTGGAGGCAGTATAAAACAATCCATCTATCCCATTTTAAAACAGTCTATTCGTTCAAGCCTCATTCCAACCATTGAAAGTCAAAGAACCATTGGACTTGTTCAACTCCCTGGCATGATGACAGGTCAAATCGTAGCAGGCGCCGATCCTATCCAAGCGGTTCGCTTTCAACTATTAATTGTATTTATGATCATGTCCGCCGCCACTCTCACTTCTATTATTTTAGGATTCCTCACTTATCCCGGCCTATTTAACAAACATCAACAATTAAATGGGGTCTGACCCCTTTGTGGCTTTAAAGCCACAAAGGGGTCAGACTTCATTTTTTTCTTGCTTTCAAGTTTGAATAGTAATTATAATTAAAATATCTGAAATATGAGAAACATCAAAATTGAATAGAGGTGGTTATGATAGCAAGAAAGCCGCGTGTGTGGTATCCAGGGGCTATTTATCATGTTACGGCTCGTGGAAACCGTAAAGAAGCTATTTTTCGTGATATTGTAGATTATCGAACCTACTTAAAGTATCTCCGCATTGTCCGCAGCCGTTATCCTTTCATCCTTCATTCCTATTGTTTAATGAAAAACCACGTTCATCTTCAACTAGAAACGATTCAAGATCCCCTTTACATCATAATGAGAGACTTTCATTCAGAATATGCGATGTATTTTAATCGTCGACATGATTTAGTGGGTCATGTATTTCAAGGCCGCTATAAAGCTCAACTCATTGAAAATGATCATTATTTCCTTAAAGTAAGCCAATATATCCATCTTAATCCAGTTAGAGCAAGTCTGGCAGAAAAGCCAGAGGATTACATTTGGAGCAGCTACCATTCTTATATTACAGGGAAAGACAATCCTAACATCGATAAACAAAAGACATTGTCTTATTTCACAAAAGATCGCTCGCGAATCACCTACCAGCAATATGTGGAAGAGCATATGAAAGAAAATCCATTCTCTACTCTTTAAAATATTTAAAGTGTTAAAATATTAAAGGGGTCTGACCCCAGGATACTCAAACGGCTATTTTAGTGTCGGCTGTAAATGTAGGTCCTATGTTTTCGATGATGTTTTTAGGAAAAGCGATTGATCAATATGGGGAGCGCTGGATTTTGGGGATTAGCAGTTTGTTGCTCGGGCTCACGATGGGGGCAACGCTATTTTCTCATTATTATGTCTTCTTAATCATAATGTTAATGATCGTGGGGCGTGGTATGAAGCTTCGCAACCTGGGGGAAGTAAAGCGATTGTCCACTGGTTTCCAGCTAAAGAAAGAGGACTGGCAATGGGGAGCAGACAAACAAGTATTCGATTAGGCGGAGCGATTGCATCTGCTAGCATTCCATGACTGTCCGTTCATTTTGGAGTGTCAACGGCCATTATAGCCTAAGCAGGTCTAGCGATTGTCAATGGATTGTTATTTCTATTCCTCTATCGGGATGCTAACAAACAAAAAGCGAGGGGGAAAAACAAATAGATCCTAAAGAAAAAGAAAACTAGAAATCTATTGGCCTTAATAAAAGCCTTTACCCTGTTTTCTTTGTAGGGGTTTCGCTTGTTTCTCTCCAATTTATATTGGTTGCCCACTATATGGGATTTTTAATGAACGAATTAAAAATCTCTCTCACAAAAGTTGGATTGTATTTAGCAGTGATTCAAGTTTCCGGAATGTTGTGATTTTGGCTTGGATCAGTGACACATGGTTCAGAGGAGATCGAGTTCATCCTTTTAAACTTTGTATCGGCATGCTATGGTGTCTATTTTCTCTCTTTTATGGTTGAATGAGGATGCACCTGTCTGGCTTTTTATTGGAATCAGTGTTATATTCGGTTTCTTTGGAATGGACTGATACAGTCTCTATATCGTTTATATTTCGGAAAATGGGCCGGAAGATCAAGTTGCCTATACAGTGAGCATTGGTCTCACTTTGAACCAAATTGCCATTATATCGGCTCCTATTTTATTCGGAAAGACCGTAGACTGGCAAAAAAATGATTTTATGGCGTGGATTTTCCTTATGATTATTATCGCTTTCGGTGGGCTTATGTGATTAAAATTACCGAGCAAATCTACCTTAAAGAAAGTAGATAGATAATCATTTATTATTTACATTCAAATGGGTTTAAAGAAAATACATAGAGGACTGTATAGCCTTGCCAAGCTCCCTCCAAAGGTTACTTTTCCCATTCCGATCATATGAGAGGGATCGTGACACTAAAAGACAAAAAAAGAATCGATTCGCTCTGCCTAAAATAGTCACCGCCATGAAAGAACCAGAAATGGTCACAATAAGATCAACCTAAGCTTATCGTGATGTTGACTAATGTTATAGACAAGTCATTTTTAAGATGAATTGGAAAAAATTCTCCATCTAAATTTGAAGAAGTGGGGAGGATTTAAGGAGCTTCTTGGCTTGTTTCATAAAATCCAAGATTTTCTGAAATTTCAGCAGCTGCTTTTACAATTTTATCTACTAGAAAGTCAATTTTCATTTTCTTTATTCGATCTAATGGCCCCACTACGCTGATGCCTGCAATGACTTTCCCGGTAAAATCTTTGACGGGTGCTCCAATACTCACAATCCCTTTACTTATTTCTTCTTTGGCAATCGAATACCCTTGCTTTTTGGTTTGCTCCAGTTCCGCACGAATTTGTGCTGCCGTTTTTTCGCATAGGTATTGTTCACTTTTTGCAATCACATGCTGGATATATTCTTCAGGTTGATAAGCCAATATCACTTTTCCTGCACCGGTTTTAAGGGCAGGATTTCGTTGACCGATGCTGGACATAAGAGAAACAGGATGCTGGCATTCAATTTTATGAAGATAGACGATATGTTGATCTTCCAATATGGCAAGGTGAGCTGTTTCTCCTAACTCATCGACAAGTGGTTTGAGCACGTGCAAGGACACTCTATATATTTCGTAATGAGTGGTGACAAGCCCGCTTAAACCGAGGATGGATAAACCAAGATGATATCTTTTCGTTTGAGGGTTTTGTTCTAAAAAGCCTTTGCTGCAAAGTTTAGTGACAAGCCGATGGACGGTGGTTTTATGAATGTTTAATTGGTGGGCGATTTCTGTTATTCCATATTCTTGTTTTGGGCGGGTATATAATTTTAAAATTCTTATAGCATTTTTGACCGAACCTAAGAAATATTTTTCATTGGCACCATCCTTTTGCATTTTGGTCACTCCTTTTTTCATATTGGAATCATACTAGGTGCGGTGAAGGAAGATAGGACGAAGCGAGCTATACCGTTTTTAATTTTTGAGAAATTTGATCTGCCGCTTGAATAACTGCTTTCGTCATCGAATGATAGTTGGAAGAATGAATTCGTTTGATCGATCCAACGATACTGACAGAAGCTGCCACTTGATGATTGACTGTTATGGGAGCAGCGATGGAAGTGATTCCTTCATGAAGTTCTTCTTTACTAATCGCATATCCTTGTTGTTTGATCTGTTTTAAGACACGTAAAAATTCTTCAGGATGGGTGATCGTATTCGGTGTATAAGGATGAAGACCGTGCTCTTTTATATAGTTTTCTATGAAATCTTTAGACTTGTAAGCGAAAATGACCTTCCCTGCGCTTGTGCAATGAGGGGGATTTTTACGCCCAATATGCGTCAACATTTCAACAGGGTGTTTGCAATCCACTTTGCAAAGATAAAACACTTCCCCATTTTTCAAAATGGCAATGTGGGCACTCTCTCCGGTTTTCTCGACTAATTGTTGTATAATAGGCCGGCCAATTTCTAATATTTTCAAACGAGAACTTACAAGATTCCCCAATGCCAAAAGAGGGACTCCTAAGTGATAACGATTCGTTTCTCTGTTTTTCATAACGAATCCTTCGCTTTCCAACGTAATCAGGAGTCGATGGGCAGTACTCTTTGCAATGCCTAGCTTGTTGGCGATTTCGGTTACTCCAAGCTCTGACACATCCATTGAGAATAAGTCCAATAATTTTAAAGCATTATCTAAAGAAGTGGACGCATTCTTCGTCTTTGTCATCGTATTCGCTCCCTTCTAAATTGTTGGCAACGAAAGCGATCAAGGTTTTATAATTGATTGAAAGCGTTATCATAATGGTGCCTTGTACGAAACTGATTAAGTGACATTATTTTACCATATAATTTCATAAAATTAAATAAATTTAAAATTTTCATCTTTGTTTCATATGGAAGAACAACAATGTTGTAGACGTTCCCGCAATTTTCTACCCTTATTAAAGAGATTTAATATTTCAGAAAATAACTAGGGGGTATGAATCATGACATCCATAACAGCCCAGACAAAAACGATGGATTGTTTGCATTTTATCAATGGAAAATATTGCTCTTCGGTGGATAATAAAACGTTTGAAAACATTAATCCAGCAACTGAGGAAGTGATTGGGACCGTTGCAGAAGGTGGAAAAAAAGAAATTGATCTTGCTGTCGCTGCAGCAAGAAAAGCATTAAATGGACGATGGAAGGAAATGTCCACACAAGAAAGATCGAAAATCATCCGAAGAATTGGCGATATTATTTTGGAAAGAATCGATGAACTAGCCTTGCTGGAAACGTTGGATACTGGAAAACCGCTTTGGTTAGCCAAACAACTAGATATTCCAAGAGCGGCTTATAATTTTCATTTCTTTGCCGATTATATGATTTCGGTGGGTACGGAAGCGTATGAACAGGACAATGTAGCGATCAATTATGCGGTTCGTCGTCCTGTAGGGGTAGTTGGTCTAATTAATCCTTGGAATCTACCTTTGTTATTGCTAACTTGGAAATTAGCTCCTTGTTTGGCTGCTGGAAATACAGCTGTCATGAAACCAGCAGAATGGACGCCGATGACAGCGACTTTATTAGGGGAAATTTGTAAAGAAGCAGGTGTTCCAGATGGAGTCGTGAATATTGTCCACGGTTTTGGTCCTAATTCAGCAGGGGCAGCTCTTTCCGAACATCCTGATGTAGATGCCATTAGTTTTACTGGAGAAACGTCAACGGGGACTGCCATCATGAAATCAGCTGCCAAATCGTTGAAAAAATTGTCCTATGAACTAGGTGGGAAAAACCCCAATATTGTTTTTGCAGACTCGGATGTGGAGGAAGTCATTGAAACAACAATCAAATCCAGTTTTATCAACCAAGGTGAAGTTTGTTTGTGTGGCTCTCGCATTTATGTCGAACGTCCGGTATTTGATGAATTTATGGAGAAATTTGTTCAAAAGACAAAAGAACTTACGGTCGGTGATCCTCTAGATCACAACAGCAAAGTGGGAGCCTTGATTTCAAAAGAACATTATGAAAGAGTGACGAGCTATCTTAAAATTGCCCAAGAAGAAGGCGGGAAAATTGTTACAGGCGGAAAACGCCCTGAAGGATTGGAAAAAGGCTATTATTTAGAACCAACTATTATCGTTGGATTAGACCGAAATTCCCGCTGCGTCAAAGAGGAAATTTTCGGTCCAGTTGTCACGGTTCTCCCTTTTGACAAGGAAGAAGAAGTGATTGAACAGGTGAATGATACTCATTATGGATTAAGCGCATCCATTTGGACGAATGATTTGCGCCGTGCCCACCGGGTGGCCAGACAAATAGAAGCAGGAATCATCTGGGTCAACACATGGTTTTTGCGCGATTTACGCACTCCATTTGGAGGCATGAAAAGAAGTGGAATTGGCAGGGAAGGCGGAATGCACAGCTTTGAGTTTTACACTGAATTATCCAATATTTGTATAAAATTATAAGGGTGATAAGATGGTACAGAATCAGATTCAACTGCTGTCACAACAACTGATGGAGGCAGAGAAAACAAGGAAAGGGATTGATCCGTTCACCAAAACATATCCACAACTTACGGAAGAAGAAGCTTATCAGATCCAATTAATAAACATACAAAAAAAACTCAATACCGGTGAGAAGATTGTCGGAAAAAAAATTGGGTTAACATCTCTTGCTATGCAAACGTTATTAGGCGTCAACGAACCTGATTATGGACATTTGCTGGATGGAATGATTTTAGAAAACCATGGAATTCTTTCTTGGAAAAAAGTATGCCAGCCGAAAGTCGAGGCGGAAATTGCTTTTGTGCTAAAGAAAGACTTAATGGGACCTAATGTGTCGGAATTAGACGTTTTGCTAGCCACCGATTATGTTGTGCCGGCTTTAGAAATTGTAGACAGTCGAATTCGCGATTGGAATATTCAATTGGTAGATACAGTAGCAGACAACGCTTCCTCCGGGTATTTTGTGCTTGGCGGAAGCCCTGCTTCCATAGAGGATCTTGATTTAATAACGATTGGGATGGCTCTATATAAAAATGGTGAACTGATGAATACAGGAGCAGGTGCAGCTGCCTTGGGCCATCCGGCAAAGTGCGTTGCATGGCTTGCCAACAAATTGCATGATTACGGTATTCATTTAAAAGCGGGCGAAGTGATTTTATCAGGAGCTTTGTCCGCAGCGGTAGCGGCTGAGCCTGGAGATTATTTTCATGCAAAACTGGCACACCTAGGCGAGGTAAGTATGAAATTTGGCGACTAAAGAACAAAGGGGGTTTTCAAGTGAACAAAGTGAAGGTTGGAATTATTGGCTCCGGAAATATTGGGACTGACTTGATGTATAAGATCGAAAAAAGCGATGTTCTCGAAATGTCCACTATGATTGGAATTGATCCGGATTCAGAAGGATTAAAGCGGGCGAAATCGCGCGGCTACACCGTTTTTAGTAATGGAATTGAAGGATTTTTGCAGCATCCAGAATTGGCGGATATTCTTTTTGACGCTACAACAGCGAAAGCTCACGATTACCATAATCAAGTGTTAGGGAAGCTTGGAAAGCAGGTGATCGATTTAACCCCTGCTGCTATAGGTCCGTTTGCTGTTCCTGCCGTGAATTTAACCGAGCATTTGGAACAACCAAATGTCAATATGATCACATGCGGCGGACAGGCAACTATTCCTATTGTACATGCCATTCATCGCATTGTTTCTGTAGAATATGCGGAAATTGTCGCGACGATTGCCAGCAAAAGTGCCGGTCCGGGAACACGAGCCAATATTGATGAGTTTACGAGAACCACAGCAAGAGGAATCGAAGTGATTGGCGGAGCGAAAAAGGGCAAGGCAATTATTATCTTAAATCCAGCAGAGCCGCCGATCATGATGCGCGATGCCATTCATGCATTGGTTGAGGAAGAAGGAAAAGAAAGAGAAATCACGGAATCTATTAAAAAAATGGTAACCAACGTTCAAGAGTATGTCCCAGGTTATAGACTGAGAACTGAACCGATATTTAACGGCAAACGGGTATCTGTATTTATAGAGGTGGAAGGAGCAGGAGACTTCTTTCCTCCGTATTCAGGAAATTTGGATATTATGACGGCATCTGCCCGGAAAGTAGCAGAAGAATTTGCTAGAAAAAAATTGTCGCAGTTGCAGAAGCAGTGAAGGGGGATTGAAAATGACTCGTTTAAAATCAGCATTAACGGTTGTGGATGTGACGTTAAGAGACGGAAGCCACTCTATGAAACATGCTTTTACCGAAGAACAAGTTCGGTCCACAGCTCGTGCACTGGATGAAGCGGGAGTCCCATATTTTGAAGTATCCCATGGGGATGGTCTTGGCGGATCTTCTTTGCAATACGGACTTTCAAAAGTGAACGAAATGAAATTAATTGCAGCAGCAAAAGAAGAATGTCAGCAATCGAAAATTTCTGTTTTGCTTTTGCCGGGAATCGGCATTAAAGAAGATTTAAAAGAAGCTGTTCAAGCAGGAGCAGATATGGTTCGTGTGGCGACACATGTGACGGAAGCTGATGTTGCCAAGCAACATATTGAACTGGGGCGGAATCTTGGGTTAAAAACAGTTGGGTTCTTAATGATGGCTCATTCAGCCCCTACTTCCAAACTGGTGGAACAGGCGAAATTATTTGAAAGCTATGGAGCTGAAGTTGTTTATGTAACAGATTCGGCTGGTGCATTGCTGCCACACGAGGTAAAAGAGAAAATTGCCGCTTTGCGAAGCGAACTAGGAGTGGAAATTGGTTTTCACGGACATAACAATCTATCGCTGGCAATGGCGAATACTTTAGCCGCGATAGAAGAAGGAGCGACGTATATTGACGGCAGTCTGCGGGCGCTAGGAGCAGGAAGCGGAAACACACAAACGGAAGTGATGGTCGCAGTTCTGGATCGTCTTGGTTATCAAACTGGCATCGATCTATATAAGATTATGGATGCAGCGAATATTGTGGCAGATTATATGCCGCGTCCTCAAGAAATTACCGGAGCGAGTTTAATTTTAGGCTATGCCGGGGTATACTCCAGCTTTTTATTGCATGCTAAGGAAGCAGCAGAGCGTTTCAAAGTTGACGAAAGAGAAATTTTGGTAGAGTTAGGCAAACGGAAAGTGGTTGGAGGACAAGAAGATATGATTTTGCAAGTGGCTTCAGAACTAGCATCGAAAGTAAAAACACTCTCCTAAGAGGGGGAAATGAATTTGGATAGACAAAAATATCAAGAATTGGCGATATTTTTAATCAATGCAGAAAAAGAAAAAAGAGAAGTCATTCGGCTAACTTCTGAAATTCCTGATTTGACGCCGGAACAAGCGTATCAAATCCAGGAAGAGCTGGTCAATTTGAAATTGGCGAATGGACATCGGATTGTCGGTCCTAAAATGGGGCTGACGAGCTTTGCGAAAATGCAGCAAATGAAAGTAAATGAGCCAATTTATGGCTATGTTTTTGATTATATGATGGTAGAAAGCGGAGGGACCATTTCTTTATCAGAATTGATCCATCCAAAAGTGGAAATCGAAATAGCATTTTTCCTAGGGGAGGATTTAGAAGGCCCTGGCATCACAAGTGCGCAAGTGATGTCGGCAACAGCTTATGTCGCACCGGCTCTTGAGATTATCGATAGCAGATATAAAGATTTTCAATTTACGCTGCCTGATGTCATTGCCGATAATGCATCCTCTTCCCGGGTAGTCATTGGAAATAAGTTGACGCCAGTATCTTCCTTGACCACAGATTTGGAATTAATTGGTGCTGTATTGTACATTAATGGAGAATTAAAAGCGAATGGTGCCGGTGCAGCGATAGTAAATCATCCAGCCAATTCCATCGCTGCACTTGCCAATATGCTAGCCCGTTCCGGCAAAAAGCTTCATGCAGGGGATATTATTTTGGCAGGAGCGATAACAGAGGCGATTATGCTTTCAAACGGAGATGTTGTCCTTGGAAAGTTGGATCAATTAGGGGACGTTTCCTTTGTTGTCCGCGACTAATTTTTAGGAGGAGTTCAAATGCCATTTATTCAGATTCATTTGCTAGAAGGCAGATCAGAAGAGAAAATCAAAGAAGTGATTAAAAATGTTACAGACTGTGTCGCAGAGACATTAGATGCACCGCTAGCAAATATACGCGTCGTTGTAACAGAGATTCCTCCCACACATTGGGGCACTGCAGGAAAAACGAAAGCGGAAACAAAATAAAGAACTGCATAGAAAAGGCTGACTAAGCGGAAAGCATCAGTTTCCTAACTGTGTTTTTCCGCTTTTTTCATGTATTCTGAAGTTTTTTTGAAAATGGAATTAGAAAAAAGTGTCTTCACTGCTTTCATGAATTCTGTAGGATCATTGAATTTAACCAGTTTTTGCTGTCCTGTTTTGGAAAAGCGGATTCTCATCTGTTTATCCGTGACGGAAAGAGTTTGATCGCTAAAACATTGGGCGATTAATGGAGAACTATTAAACGGGGATTTTTCATGAAACGTAATTTGTTCTTTGATATTCGTCAATTTTTCCCAAGGGAGTTCTGTCAATGAGAAGGCATATTTGATGATCCAGCGTTCTTGGGATTTCATTTCGAGCACATGTGTACCCTTTTGAGTTTGTAAACGGCGGGCTCGAAAACTTCCTGCCGCTGAGGTTACAGCCGATCCTCCAATCTCGATTGGGGAGAGTGCAAGCTGATTGCCAAATCCAGCATCCACTAGCCATATCGAATCGACAAGATCAAGAAGAATCATCACATGAGTGCCATCAATCGCCCAATTATTTCCATTAAAAATGGTGCCAGATACTAATTTTACATCGTATCCCTCTTCTTTAAGCTGCAAATAAAGAAATGGGTTTAGCTCATAGCACATCCCGCCCCTATATTGGGAAAATTTTTGAAAGAGAAAGGTTTCTGTGATCGGCATCGTATTTTTGGTAATAACATCAAGATTTTCAAAAGGATATTGACTGGCGAACTGTCTCAGTAAACAGCCAATTTTCTCAATCGTGCTTTTGTTGTCTGCTTCCTGTTTTTCCGCTTTCATGGAATCACCCCTGCACTCATTGTAGTCTTTTCAGCTGAAAGCCTGCAACCATTTCTCATTTCCAGTATTTCCTTTAAAGATATTGAGAAAAAATGGGAACAGTAATAGTTAACGAAAATAGATAGAAAGTAAGGTGGAAAATATGGATTCATTTCCTCATCTGGATGTTTCTGTTGGCGATATTGTGTATGTGATTTATCGAAATCCGCATGTTCAGGATGCTGCTAATGTTCAGGAAGCAGCTGTAGTCCGTCATCCTGAACATCCTGATCAACTAGCGCTTTTCTTGTATGAAACTTATTATCCGCTTTCTGATGAACTGGCTGTTTACAAGAATGAAGAAGAAGCGTACAATGCGTTTCAGTATTATTTTGGAGACATATAGTCATGATCAAACCGTTTACACCTCAACTCGTTTATTTTGAACCGCAGGCACTTGAATACCCGCTTGGTGCTAAACTAAAAGACAAATTTGAAAATATGGGAATGGAAATTCGTTATACAACCTCACACAATCAAGTTAGAAATTTGCCGGGAAAAAATGATTTTCAAAAATACAGAATAGCAAAATCAACACTAGTAGTCGGAGTCAGGAAAACGTTAAAATTTGATACTTCCAAACCGTCAGCAGAATATGCTATTCCACTAGCAACTGGATGCATGGGGCACTGTCATTATTGCTATTTGCAAACTACAATGGGCAGTAAGCCATATATACGTACGTATGTCAATGTTGAAGAAATTTTGGAAAAGGCCGCCATGTACATGGAGGATAGGGCGCCGGAAATAACAAGATTTGAAGCTTCTTGTACTTCAGATGTCGTCGGAATTGACCATTTGACTCATTTGTTAAAAAGAACGATTGAGTTTTTTGGCCAATCGGAATTAGGACAGCTTCGTTTTGTGACAAAGTTTCATTATATTGATCATTTGCTCGACGCAAAACATAATGGAAAAACGAGATTTCGCTTCAGCGTCAACGCAGATTATATTATAAAACATTTTGAGCCAGGAACGTCTTCTCTTGATGAGCGGATTCATGCGGCAGCAAAAGCGGCAGACGCTGGATATCCGATTGGTTTTATTGTGGCTCCCATTTATCTTCACGAAGGTTGGGAAGAAGGATATCGCATATTATTTGAAAAGCTGGAAGGAACCTTGCCCAAGGAAGCCCAGAAAGATGTAACGTTTGAATTGATTCAGCACCGTTTTACAAAACCGGCCAAAAAAGTCATTCAAAAAAATTATCCAATGACCAAGTTAGAACTGGATGAAGCCAAAAGAAGATATAAATGGGGAAGATACGGAATTGGCAAGTATGTATACCCGAAAAGAGAAGAAGAAAAAATCAAAACCGTTCTATCCAATTATATTGAAACTTATTTTCCGAAAGCAAAGATAGAATATTTTACATGATTTAAATAACACCTCCGAAATAAATGATACATTTTATTCAGGAGGTGTTTTTTCATCTTCGCTTTTTATTTCGAGCTTTTTAGGAATTTAAAGGGCGTTTGCTTTTTTACGCTTATAGCCATCAAATCACATACTTCATTCACAATGAACCCCTTTTTGAATTCATTTTTTGATTGATCGGGATGAGGGGAGAGAGAAAAAGAAATCGGTTCTTTATTTTCAAAATCCAAAATGTGGAGACACTACATTGGCTTTGACGATTTCAACAGTCTTCACTTTTTGCTTTTTATGATCGTAAATTTCATTTTAGATTTCATTTCTTCGCTTCGTACTTACTGATCGAGTGTAAAGAAATTTGTATAATAAAATTGTTTTACAGCACATCTTAATAGAGTGCAAAGAAATAAGTGGTATTGTATAATGAAAAATAATGAAAATTCTTTTGCAGCACACCTTAATCGGGTCCCCTCTTTGGGGATATTATGAGGCAAAGGGGAGTTATACATGAATTTGGGATTTGGTGAGATTGCTCTTATCGTCATTGTAGCCTTGCTGATTTTTGGACCTGCTAAACTCCCTCAACTAGGAAAAGCTGCTGGACAAACCCTTCATGAATTTAAAAAAGGCATGAAAGGTGTCTTAGAAGATGAAGAGGAAGAGGAAAGGAAAGAAAAAGCAGCTGTAAAAGATGAAAAGTCCCGATGAAATCGGGATTTTTTATCGTGCTTGAACGTTACTTCAAGGCCATTGACAGAACGTATGGATCCATATCAGCTTCTTTCCACCAGGCGATAGTGAATTCATGAATAGGACTTCCCCTTTTTTAGGGCAATGATTTTATTGGAGGACATGAATGATGGTAAAAAAAATGGGTATCCTGATGATGGCAGCTTTGCTTTTGGTTGCGGCAGGTTGCTCTGGAAAGTCACAGGGTGGAGCACAGAATCAAGCAGAAGAGAAGAAAATCACCGTTTCAGCAGCAGCTAGTTTGCAGCCGGTTCTTGACGAGATTGTTTCCGAGTTTGAAAAAAAACATAAGGATTTTCATGTTACTGTAAACTACGGTGGTTCAGGTGCATTAGCCCAACAGATTTCTCAAGGCGCTCCTGTGGACTTATTTTTATCTGCATCCACAGATAACGTTGACCAATTAAAGAAAAAGAATCTTGTTAGCAAGGACGATTTGTTGTTAGAAAATGAGCTTGTTGTTGCTGTGCCGAAAGGAGAATCTTCAAGTATTTCAGATATGAAGGACTTGAAGGGGGATCGTGTGAAAAAAATAGCCATTGGGACACCAGACGCTGTTCCTGCAGGCCAATATGCGAAACAAACGTTGGAATTTTTAAAATTATGGAATGATTTGAAAAGCAAGATGGTTTATACGAAGGATGTTAGACAAGCTTTAAGCTATGTGGAAACTGGCAGCGTGGATGCAGCGTTTGTTTATAAAACAGATGCTTTATCTTCCCAAAAGGTGAAAATTGCATTCGTAGTGAATAAAAAGTGGCATGACCCTATCGTTTACGAAATGGCGGTCATAAAGAATCATCAAGAAAAAGAGGCAGAGGAATTTGCTAGCTTTTTACAAGACAAGCACAGCCAATCTGTATTTAAAAAATATGGCTATTTCATTCCGTCTAAGGAGCATTCCTAATGGCAAGTTCTTTATGGGAACCGGTCTTTTTATCTCTAAAGCTCGCTTTCGGAGCAACGATGATCGTGCTTATTTTCGGGCTAGCAGCGGCAAAATGGATGGCCACCTATTCTTTTAAGGGAAAATTGCTCGTGGAGCTTTTGTTTCTTTTACCGATCGTTTTGCCGCCAACTGTTGTAGGATTTATATTAATCGTATTATTTGGCGGGGATTCTTTGCTAGGACGGGCGGTTGAGTCGATATTCGACCAACCGCTAATGTTTACACAATGGGCTGCGCTCATTTCTGCTACGGTTGTATCGTTTCCGCTGATGTACCAGTCGCTTAGCATAGGATTTCAGGAAATGGACCAAGAAATCATTCAGGCTGCCCGCCTAGACCGTGCTTCTTGGCTGCAAATATTAATCTATATTGAACTGCCGCTTATATGGAAAGCGATAATGGCGGGAATCTTTCTTAGCTTTGCTAGGGCATTAGGCGAATTTGGCGCTACGCTTATGTTTGCAGGCAATATTCCTGGTAAAACTCAAACTACCGCAATCGCCATTTATATGGCAATGGAAAGCGGGGATATGAAAACAGCGTGGATATTGGTCATTGTGTTGATGGCGATTTCATTTGTCTTGCTGTTTGTCGTCCAGATGATGAAGAAGAAATCATCTTGAAAATAGAATGATCCGAAATCCATCGTTTCCTGATTTGTTATTGAGTTTCCGCTTTCCCCCTATTTCCCCCTCAAGTATGATTTCGACCTATCCCCTTGACTTTTTTATCAGTTTTCTTGCAGAAATTTGAACTTTTCCACACGGAATGGGAGATAATCATCTAGACAAAAAATGAGCAACAAGAGTAAAATCAATGAGACATGAATCTCAAAACTGGCCATTAAGGGAAAGAAAATGAATGCAGTAATGGAAGTTTTTCTCTCTTAAAGAATAACTGTTGTTGAAATTCGTTATGTTATAATGTTTCTCAGCATAAGGAGCTTCATTGCTTTCATGGACTTTTCTTTACTGCCATTAGTTAGCTAGAGCAAATGAAACCCGTTGAGAATGTGAACAGAGCTGATTATAGAACTTTTATGGACTAGTGTTAACAACAGGGGGAACCAAAAAAGACATGGGAACAAGTTTAGATACAATGAAGAACATTTGGAGAAAATTCCATTTAACCCAAGTGTTTATTTTGCTTCTTTCTATTTGCATACTTGTTTTGTTGGGATTTGTGATCTATTTTATGAAATCAGCAGATGTAGAGTCTTTAAAAAAAGGCTTGTCACAGCAAACGATTATTTATGACAAAGACGGGGACGTTGCCAGTAAATTATCAGCTAATCGGTCGGATAGTGTGCCGATCAAGAAAATACCGGATTCTTTGCAAAATGCGGTCATTTCGATTGAAGACCATCAATTTTACAACCATAACGGATTTTATTTAAAAGGAATGTTGAGAGCATTTGTGGAAGATATAGTGCATGGAAGTGCGGTCCAAGGCGGTAGCACGATTACGCAGCAGCTGACGAAAAATGCGCTGCTTTCACCGGAAAAAACATTGAAGCGAAAAATTGAAGAACTCTTTCTTGCGATCCAAATTGAAAAAGTGTATAAGAAAAAAGAAATACTAGAAATGTACTTAAACACCATTTACTTTGGCCAAGGTGCATGGGGGGTTCAAAATGCATCGGAAAAGTATTTTGGAAAAAATGTAGAAGAATTGAATTTGAGTGAATCAGCATTGCTTGCTGGCCTCATTAAAGCTCCGTCCGCCCTTGATCCGTATGATCATTACGAAGCGGCCATCAAACGCCGCAACGTTGTATTAGATCAAATGGTGAAATATGGGTACATCACACAAGAAGAAGCAAACAAAGCAAAAAGTACGACCATTGTACTGAAAGACGGAAGCAAGGACCCGCTAAAAGAAAAATATCCTTATTTTGGCGATGCTGTTATTGAAGAAGCTGTCAATCGATATGGCCTTTCTCAAAAAGATCTGTTGGAGAAGGGGTATAAAATTTACACAACGATGGATCAAAATATCCAATCTGAATTGGAAAAAGTGTATAAAGAGGATTGGCTTTTTCCAAAAGGTGTTCATGGAGGAGATGTTCAAAGCGCTGTTGTTCTGTTAGATCCACATAATGGAGGGGTTTTAGGGGTTGTAGGAAGCCGAGGAGAACATGTATTCCGCGGATTCAGCTACGCTACGCAAATGAAAACGTCCCCTGGCTCTACGATTAAACCTCTCGCTGTTTATACACCAGCGTTAGAAGAAGGATATCAGCCAACGAGCATGCTGAAAGATGAAAAAATGAAATTCGGCGATTATGACCCTTCCAACTATGATGGAGTTTACAAAGGAGAAGTTCCAATGTACGAAGCGGTCGAAAAATCACTGAATGTACCAGCTGTTTGGCTTTTAAATAAAATTGGATTGGATAAAGGAATAGATGCATTAAATCGGTTCGGAATCCCTCTTGAAAAAGGGGATCGGAACTTGAGCATTGCTCTTGGCGGAATGTATAAAGGGGTTTCACCATTGCAAATGGCGTCTGCCTATTCGACATTTGCCAATGGGGGTGTTCGTCAAGAAGGCCATTTTATCAGAAAAATTGTGGATCCTAACGGCAAGGTGGTGGCAGAGTGGAAAGGCGAAGGAAAGCGGGTTACAAGTAAAAAAGTAGCTGATGAAATGAATTCTATGCTGTTGAACGTAGTCGAAGAAGGAACTGGAAGAAAAGCATCAATTCCAGGGTACAAAATCGCCGGAAAGACAGGATCTACCCAAGTGCCCATTGAAGGTGTGGATGGGACAAAGGATCAATGGTTTATAGGGTATACGCCTAATGTGGTGGGAGCTGTCTGGCTTGGCTTTGACAGCAACAATGATTATTTGACAAGCAACAGTTCTGATGGCGTAGTGCCGGTATTTCGGGAAGTCATGGAAAAAACTTTGCCGTTTATAAAAAATGAATCCTTTGATGTAGTGCCCATTCAAAAACAAATAGAGAAAAAGGCGAAAAAAGATTGGAAAGAAAAACTAATTGAAGAATGGAAGAATTTTTTTAAGACATCGTTTTAGGCGATGTCTTTTTTTGTGAGTGAAACATTCTGTGATAAAAATGAAACGGTCATGGAATTTACTTGATGGCACGATGTATGGAGACTGTTTGGTTGGATCCGTCATTCTGAAATGGTAGACAAAAACAGAGGTTCATCTGTTTCAACGGGAAGAAAAGGACATTTTTCGTTTCTCTAGTCCTTTGTTTATGAAAGCTGCCCGAAAGTTTTGTTGAAGTGATCTCTTAAATTTGAAAGGGAATGGTGATACGAAGATAGAATAGGAATGAGAGAAAAAAACTGAAAACAAGCGAGAATAGGAGAATGACGCGTATGTAAGCGATATCAAAATAAGTTGATGATTCTAAAAAGTCAAAAAATTTCCCGGAAAGGTATTGACCAGAACGAAAATCAGCAGTATTATTTACCTCAATTAAACAATATTCTGATACGGCAGATAAATAAAATTATTCGAATAGTTTCCGCCATTAAATTTCTATTTTTTAACTATCGAGGAGTGAACAAAAGTGAGTGAGCAATGGATCTATTTAAACGACAAACTGGTAAAAAAAGAAGATGCGGTCGTTTCAGTATACGACCACGGTTTTTTGTACGGGGACGGCGTTTTTGAAGGCATCCGGATGTATAAAGGAGTAGTTTTTCGATTAAAAGAACATATTGATCGGCTTTACGACTCCGCCAAATCCATAATGCTGAATATCCCTAAGACAAAGGAAGAAATGACGCAAATGATTGTGGATACACTAAAAAAGAATGAATTGAAAGATGCTTATATTCGGGTAGTCGTTTCTAGAGGGGTCGGTGACTTGGGGTTGGATCCAAACAATTGTAAAAGACCTCAAATTATTGTTATAGCAGAGCCGCTTGCCCTGTTCCCTAAAGAATTATATGAGAGCGGAATCGAGATTGTGACGGTGGCAAGCCGCCGAAATCGTTCGGATGTGCTACCCCCTCAAGTAAAATCTTTAAACTATCTAAATAATATTCTCGTAAAAATTGAAGCGCACTTGGCTAACGCCAGTGAAGCGCTGATGCTAAACGATCAAGGTTATGTGGCGGAAGGTTCGGGAGATAATGTTTTTATTGTAAAGAACGGAGTTATAAAAACCCCACCTACTCATGTTGGAGCACTTGAGGGAATTACAAGAAATACCATCATTGAAATCGGCAGAAAGTTAGGCTATGAGGTCAGGGAAGAAATTATGACACGCCACGATGTCTATTCGGCAGATGAAGTATTTTTAACAGGTACGGCAGCGGAAATCATTTCGGTAGTGAAAGTGGATGGAAGAGTGATTGGGGACGGAAAACCTGGTGAATATACGAAGAAGCTGCTCGATGCATTCCGTGAATATGTAACAACGGATGGAGTAAAGGTGTATTCAGAAACAAGCGTTCATGCTGGTTGAGGGTTCGGAGGAGATAACGGATGCGAAGTGACATGATAAAAAAAGGGATTGACCGAGCCCCGCATCGCAGCCTTTTATATGCGGCAGGGGTGAAAACAGAAGATTTGAATAAACCATTTATCGGAGTGTGCAATTCGTATATCGACATTATTCCGGGACATGTCCATTTAAAAGAATTTGCGGAGGTTGTCAAAGAAGCCATAATGGAGGCCGGCGGCGTTCCATTTGAATTTAATACGATAGGGGTGGACGATGGAATTGCCATGGGGCATATCGGAATGCGGTACTCCTTGCCTAGCAGGGAGCTAATTGCCGACTCGGCAGAGACCGTCATAAATGCCCACTGGTTTGATGGGGTATTCTTTATTCCAAATTGTGATAAAATAACGCCCGGTATGCTGATGGCGGCGGTTCGGACGAATGTTCCATCCGTTTTCGTCTCTGGAGGTCCGATGGAAGCCGGCAGAACAAAAGCGGGGAAACAATTGTCCCTTTCCTCCGTTTTTGAAGGAGTTGGAGCGAGGCTGTCCGGAAGAATAACGGAAGAAGAATTTCTGGAAATTGAAAGAAACGCTTGTCCGTCTTGCGGTTCCTGCTCCGGAATGTTTACGGCGAATTCCATGAATTCTTTAATGGAAGTTCTAGGAATGGCACCGCCGGGCAACGGTACCATCGTGGCAACTTCATCGGAACGGCATAGACTTATCAAGGAAGCTGTCCATTATTTAATGGACTTGATCGAAAAAGATATCCGTCCGCGAGATATTATTACACAGGAAGCCATTGATGATGCATTTGCCCTAGATATGGCAATGGGCGGTTCCACTAACACCGTTCTTCATACGTTAGCCATCGCGAATGAAGCCGAAATTGAGTATGACTTAAAGCGAATCAACGAGATTGCTAAGAAAGTTCCATACTTGGCTAAAATCAGTCCTGCATCAGACTATTCAATGCAGGATGTTCACAGAGCGGGCGGTATTAGTGCGATCATGAAAGAATTGTGTGAATTGGATGGAGTAATCCACAAAGATAGAATCACGATCACTGGTAAAACTCTTTATGAAAATGTAAAAAATGCTGAAATATTGGATGATCAAGTCATTAGAAGAAAGGAAAATCCATACAGTCGAGTCGGCGGACTTTCCATCTTGTACGGAAATATTGCACCTGATGGAGCGGTCATTAAGGTAGGGGCTGTGGATCCTTCCATCAAGACTTTCCTTGGGGAAGCGATCGTGTTCGATTCACAGGATGAAGCGTTGAAAGGAATTCACAGCGGGCTGGTCCGGGAAGGTCACGTTGTTGTCATCCGATACGAAGGACCTAAAGGCGGACCAGGGATGCCAGAGATGCTTGCTCCCACATCGGAGATTGCCGGAAGAGGTCTCGATAAAAAAGTGGCTCTCATAACGGATGGAAGATTTTCTGGCGCTTCCCGTGGCATTTCCATAGGCCATATTTCCCCTGAAGCAGCAGAAGGCGGTCCAATTGCTTTCATAGAAAATGGAGATCAAATCCTAATTGATTTAGAAAATCGAACGATTAATGTGATGCTGACAGAGAAAGAAATGGCAGAACGAAAGAGACGTTGGATTCAGCCGGAACCAAAAATTAAAAAAGGCTATTTGGCGAGATATTCCAAACTTGTCACTTCCGCCAGCACAGGCGGCATCATGAAAATTTAATCGATGCAAATCGATGACGAGGTAAAAGTTGCAGGCATTCCGTATTCACAGAGAGCCGGTTGTTGCTGAGAGCCGGTAATACTACCTGCAGCGACTTCCCCTCTGAGTGCCGATCTGAACGGAAACTATTAGGATTGGCCGAGTATTCTATACTCGTTATCAAAAAGAACAATGTACAGTCATTGTTCATGAGGTGGCGTTCGTGAGAATGTCATGAATCAGGGTGGTACCGTGGAAAGAATACAGCCTTTTCACCCCTGCGCTATAGGATTGGTAGGCGCGAGGAGTGAAAGGGCTTTTCTTTTTTGAACCAAAAAGTCTAAAGGATGAAACCAACCAGTTGGAGGGAGAATCAATGAGGGCTAATGCAAAAGCGGAAACGGAATCTATGACGAGGACGATGACAGGCGCAGAAATTCTAATTGAATCATTAAAAAGAGAAAACGTAGAGATCATCTTTGGATATCCTGGGGGAGCTGTATTGCCAATATATGATGCGTTATATAAAAATCCGATCCGCCATATACTGGCAAAACATGAACAAGGAGCTATTCATGCTGCTGAAGGGTACGCAAGAGTATCAGGGAAACCAGGAGTTGTGATCGCTACATCGGGACCTGGTGCAACCAATTTAATTACAGGAATTACAGATGCTATGATGGATTCGTTGCCGCTTGTTATTTTTACAGGTCAAGTTGCCACTAATGTAATTGGTTCCGATGCTTTTCAAGAAGCAGATATTATCGGCATCACGATGCCAATTACAAAGCACAATTATCAAGTCCGTGATTTGAATGACTTGCCAAGAATTATAAAAGAAGCTTTCCACATTGCGACCACTGGCCGACCGGGACCTGTGTTGATCGATATTCCAAAAGATATCGCCAACAATAAAACACTTCCTTCTTTCGATCACACTGTGGAGCTGCCAGGATATCAGCCTACGATCGTTCCGAACATTTTGCAAATTAGAAAATTAATAGAAGCGATTAAAGAGTCGCAAAAACCAGTGGTTTTGGCAGGGGCTGGTGTGCTTCATGCTCAAGCTTCCGATGAACTGTTGGCATTTGCTGAGGAAACCAATATACCGGTTGTCAATACACTGCTTGGATTAGGATCATTTCCGGCTGATCATCCTTTGTTTCTTGGAATGGGGGGGATGCATGGAACCTATACGGCCAATATGGCGATGTATGAATGTGATTTGCTCATTAATTTTGGCGCAAGATTTGATGACCGCTTAACGGGAAATTTAAAGCATTTTGCTCCAAAAGCGAAAGTAGCCCATATTGATATTGATCCAGCAGAAATCGGAAAAAATGTCGAAACGCATATCCCGATAGTAGGCGATGCAAAAGAAGCTTTGAGCCAATTGTTGAAAGAGGATAAGCAAATTCCGGAAATCAATGAATGGCTTCTTCACTTGGAAAAATACAAACGTGATTTTCCGCTTTGGTTTTCAGACGATGAGGAGGGAATTTCACCACAGCGTTTAGTGAAAATGATCCATAAATTTTCGAAAGGTGAAGCGATTGTTTCAACAGATGTCGGACAGCATCAAATGTGGGCTGCCCAACATTATGGATTTGTCCGTCCGAACCGTTGGATTACGTCTGGAGGACTGGGTACGATGGGATTTGGTCTTCCGGCGGCCATTGGAGCGCAGTTTGCTGAAGAGGAAGAAACAGTGGTGGCCATCGTTGGAGATGCCGGATTTCAAATGACGCTTCAAGAATTAGCGGTCATAAAAGAATTCGATTTGCCTATAAAAATCTTCATTTTTAACAATCAGGCGCTAGGAATGGTTCGGCAATGGCAAGAAGCCTTTTATGAAGAACGTTATTCCCAATCCTTAACTCCTGTGCAGCCTGACTATGTGAAGCTCGCTGATTCATATGGCATCCGTGGATTTAAGGTTTCTACCGAGAAAGAAGCGGAAAAAGTCATTCGCGAGACATTGAATCATCGACAACCTGTTTTGATCGACTGCCGCATCAAACCGATGGAAAAAGTATTTCCGATGATAGCACCAGGAAAAGGATTACATGAAATGATTGGGGTGAAACCATGAGACGGATTGTGACAGTATCAGTGTTAAATCAAAGCGGAGTTTTGAACCGGATCACCGGTCTTTTTACAAGAAGGCAATTTAATATTGAAAGTATTACGGTTGGACCGACAGAGGCAGAAGGAATTTCAAAAATGACTTTTGTTGTCAATGTAGAAGATGATAGGAAGATGGAGCAGCTGACCAAACAGCTAAATAAGCAGATTGATGTTTTGAAAGTTTCCGATATTACCGATCAAGCGATTGTCATAAGGGAACTAGCATTGATCAAGGTTATCAGCACTCCTCAAACCCGAGGGGAAATCAAAGGAATTATTGAACCTTTCCGGGCAACGATCGTTGATGTAGCAAAAGACAGCGTTACAGTACAAGTTGCTGGAAATTTCGAAAAAGTAGAAACAATCATTGATTTGCTTCGTCCATATGGCATTAAAGAAATATCCAGGACAGGGATCACGGCATTGCCGAGAGGGTCACAAAAATCAGTAACTGATTTCAAGCAATTTACAATCTTAAATTAATATCATTGGAGGATGAAAAAAATGGTAAAAGTATATTATAACGGAGACATTCAAGAATCAGTTTTAAACGGAAAGAAAATTGCTGTCATCGGATATGGTTCCCAAGGCCATGCTCACTCTCAAAATCTTCGCGACAGCGGCTATCAAGTGGTAGTAGGGCTTCGTCCAGGTAAATCATGGAAACAGGCAGAACAAGATGGTTTTGATGTAAAAACGGTGAGAGAAGCAAGTGAAGAAGCTGATCTCATTATGATTTTGCTTCCTGACGAACGTCAGCCAGAAGTATACAAAAATGAAATTGAACCGGCTCTTTCTGCTGGAAAATCGCTTGTATTTGCTCATGGATTCAATATTCACTTCCGTCAAATTGTACCGCCGAAAGATGTAGATGTCTTTTTAGTTGCGCCAAAAGGGCCTGGACATTTAGTGAGACGGACATATGAAGAAGGCGCTGGTGTTCCAGCATTAATCGGCGTTCACCAAGACGTAACAGGAAATGCCAAAAATTTAGCGCTTGCCTACGCAAAAGGAATTGGTGCGGCTCGCGCCGGAGTTTTGGAAACTTCTTTTAAAGAAGAAACAGAAACAGACCTTTTTGGGGAACAAGCAGTATTATGCGGAGGAATGACCTCTTTAGTGAAGGCTGGATTTGAAACGCTTGTAGAAGCGGGATATCAGCCGGAAATTGCTTATTTTGAGTGTTTGCATGAATTGAAGCTCATTGTGGATTTAATGTATGAAGGCGGATTGGAAAATATGAGGTACTCCATTTCGGATACGGCACAGTGGGGCGATTTTGTCTCCGGACCACGAGTCATCAATGAAGAAACGAAGAAACGGATGAAAGAAGTGTTGAGCGATATTCAAACGGGCAAGTTTGCGAAAGGATGGATTTTGGAAAATCAATTAAACCGTCCTGAATTCAACGCCATTAACGAAAGGGAAAACAATCATCTGATTGAAGTAGTAGGAAGAGAACTTCGGGAAATGATGCCATTTGTTAAAAAACCATCAAAGAAGGAAGTGGGAGCCGGTGCGAAAAATTGAAATCTTTGATACGACATTAAGAGATGGGGAGCAATCAGCAGGCGTCAATTTGAACACATTGGAAAAAATAGAAATCGCTAAACAATTGGAAAAGCTGGGAGTCGACTGCATTGAAGCAGGCTTCCCGGCTGCTTCCAAAGGAGACTTGGAAGCAGTGAAATTAATTGCCAACACGATTCGCAACAGTTCCGTTACCGGTTTGGCCCGATCTACAGAAAGTGATATTGATGCTGCTTGGGAAGCCCTCAAGGATTCTGAAGAACCGCGCATCCATATTTTTATTGCCACTTCTCCTGTTCATATGAAGTATAAACTGAAAATGTCTCCAGATGAAGTAGTGGAAAGAGCGGTTCGCGCCGTTCGTTATGCGAAGAAAAAATTCCCAAAAGTTCAATTTTCCGCTGAGGATGCTTGTCGGTCAGACCGCGAGTTTTTAGTCCGTATTTTCAATGAAGTCATTCAATCTGGGGCAGAGATCATTAATATCCCTGATACGGTTGGCTATATCACACCGCAGCAGTACGGAGAATTGTTCCAATTTTTAAGAGAAAATGTACAGAATATTGAAAAAGTCACTATGTCTGCTCATTGCCATG
Organism: Caryophanales bacterium; assembly: GCA_014896555.1. Classification (GTDB taxonomy): domain Bacteria; phylum Bacillota; class Bacilli; order Bacillales; family DSM-4216; genus Bacillus_O. Next base: position 31,095 of record JADBKC010000014.1, read on the forward strand.
ACGACCTTGGAATGGCTACTGCTAATTCCCTAGCCGCAATTGAAAATGGAGCTGGACAAATCGAAGGGACAATCAACGGAATTGGGGAACGTGCTGGAAATGCTTCTCTTGAAGAGGTAGCTGTGGCTCTTCATATACGAAACGACTATTATCAGGCCAAAACGGGTCTTGTATTGAATGAAATTAAGCGAACTAGCAATCTGGTTAGCAAATTGACCGGAATGATCGTTCCGGCCAATAAAGCGGTAGTAGGCGATAATGCCTTTGCTCATGAATCAGGCATCCATCAAGACGGTGTATTAAAAGAAAAAACAACGTATGAAATCATTACCCCTGAACTCATTGGCGTAAATTCAAACCGGTTAGTTCTCGGCAAACATTCCGGCCGTCATGCTTTTAGAAATAAAGCCATTGAATTGGGATTTGAATTGACGGATGAAAAATTGAATGAAGCGTTTAAAGTATTTAAAGATTTGGCGGATAAAAAGAAAGAAATAACGGATGACGACTTATTTGCTATTCTTACGGATAAACAAACGGAAACGGAAGCGAAATATACATTGAACAGCGTACAAGTCCAATACGGCACAGACAATATTCCAACTGCGACGATAGCGGTCACCTTGGCGGACGGTTCACAAGTTTGTGAAGCCTCTACAGGATCGGGAAGTGTAGAAGCGATCTACAACACAATAGAACGAATTTTTGGCCGAGCAGTAAAGCTATTAGACTATAAGATCAACTCGGTTGGAGGAGGACGGGATGCTTTGGCCGATGTCTATGTCCGAATTTCTTGCGATGGGCTAGAAACAAGCGGCAGGGGAACAGCACAAGATGTGTTGGAAGCCTCAGCCCTCGCATACTTAAATGCCGTCAATAGAATTCTTTCGCTTGAAAGCTTAAAGGCGAATCAAAAAGCAAATGTGTCGATTTAATTACTGGAGGGGTTGAAATGAAAAAGAAAATTGCGGTTCTGCCGGGTGATGGAATCGGCCGAGAAGTGGCAAAAGGAGCCGTCGAAGTGTTAAAAGCGGTTGGCGGTCGGTTTGGACATGAATTTGAAATGGAATTTGCCAACATCGGAGGGGCTGCAATTGATCAAGAACAAACACCTCTTTCGGAAAAAACCATTGATCTCTGTAAACAGAGCGATGCTGTATTGCTGGGAGCGGTAGGAGGTCCTAAATGGGATTCCCTCCCCGGCCATCTGCGACCGGAAAAAGGACTACTAAAGATTCGTAAAGAACTTGGTCTATTTGCTAATTTACGCCCGGTAAAAGCCTTTCAAAGCCTTCTTTCTTCTTCTCCTCTGAAAAAGGAAATTGTTGAGGATGTCGATTTAATAATTGTCCGGGAACTGACCGGCGGATTGTATTTCGGAAAACCGAGCGAGCGGCGGGGAGAAAATCAAGAAGTGGCTGTTGATACTTTGCTTTATACAAAAGACGAAATAAAAAGAATTGTAGACAAAGCGTTTCAAATCGCTAAAGCAAGAAGGAAAAAAATGGTATCTGTTGATAAAGCAAATGTGCTGGAATCAAGCCGAATGTGGAGGGAAGTGGTGGAAGAAACAGCCGTCCGCCATCCGGAAGTGGAATATGAACACATGTTAGTGGATGCAGCCGCTATGAAGCTTATTCATAACCCGAAAGACTTTGATGTAGTGGTCACAGAAAATATGTTTGGAGATATTTTAAGCGATGAAGCGTCTATGATTACTGGCTCTTTAGGCATGCTGCCGTCGGCTAGTCTAAGGGAAGACGGATTCGGTCTTTATGAACCGGTTCATGGATCTGCGCCTGATATTGCGGGGCAGGACAAAGCCAATCCGTTGGCGATGATTTTATCTGCTGCTATGATGCTGAAATATACTTTTGGATTCCATTACGAAGCAAAAGCGGTAGAACAAGCGGTGGAAGACGTATTAAATGATGGATATCGAACGTTTGACTTACGCCATACAGGAAGCCAAGTGGTGGGAACGGAAAAAATGATTGATTTGGTCGTGAAGCGAATTCAAGAAGATCGTGTCATTGCTTCTACTAAGGCTTAATAGATTGTGAATGGATAGCCGTTTTCCATATTCATTGAGACCGGGAAAGAAGCGGTTTTTTCTGATCTAGTTTCAGTCAAGTTCATAGAGGAGGGACAGCCATTGCAGCCGAAGACAATTATTGAAAAAATATGGGAACAGCATGTGGTTCATCGAGAAGAAGGAAAACCGGACTTATTGTATATTGATTTGCATTTAGTACATGAAGTCACATCTCCTCAAGCTTTTGAAGGACTCCGGATGAAAAATCGAAAAGTGAGACGGCCCGATTTGACATACGCTACGATGGATCATAACGTTCCTACGATGAATAGACATATTGTAAACGATCCTATTTCGAAAACACAAATGGAAAAATTATATGAAAACTGTAAGGAATTTGGCATTGAATTAGCGGATATCAACCATCCAGATCAAGGAATTGTTCATGTGATTGGCCCTGAACTTGGATTGACACAGCCGGGCAAAACCATCGTTTGCGGTGACAGCCATACCTCTACTCATGGAGCATTTGGCGCTCTCGCATTTGGAATTGGGACAAGCGAGGTCGAACATGTACTGGCGACCCAAACCCTTTGGCAAGCGAAGCCAAAGACGCTGCAAATCAAAGTGAACGGGAAACTGGGATTTGGCGTGACGGCCAAAGATTTGATTTTGGGGATTATATCCAAATTTGGCATTGACGCTGGCACTGGCTATATTATCGAATATACGGGAGAAGCCATTCGCAAACTTTCCATGGAAGAACGGATGACCATTTGTAATATGTCCATTGAAGCAGGAGCCCGAGCTGGTCTTGTTAGTCCGGATGAAGTGACATTTAATTATTTAAAAGGAAGAAAATATGTTCCGAAAGGCGAGGAATTTGAAAAATTAGTGGAATATTGGAAAACATTGGCGACGGATGATGGTGCTGTTTACGATAAAACACTAGAAATTGACGCATCTGAAATAGAACCACAAGTGACGTGGGGAACAAACCCATCGATGGGCACAGGAATAAGTGGAATCGTTCCTTTCCCTGAAAAATTCGAAAGACCACAAGACCGTGAAGCGGCAGCAAGAGCGATTGAATATATGGGGTTGAAGCCGGGAACGAAAATGGAAGAGATTCCGATCGACTATGTTTTTATCGGATCGTGTACTAATTCTAGGCTGAGCGACTTGCGGGCAGCAGCGGAGGTTGTAAAAGGGCGGAAAATCCATAATGGTGTGAAAGCGATTGTTGTACCTGGTTCTCAGACTGTCAAAAAAGCAGCTGAAGAAGAAGGGTTAGACCGAATTTTTACAGAAGCAGGATTTGAATGGCGTGAATCAGGATGCAGCATGTGTTTGGCGATGAATGAGGACATTGTTCCAGCAGGAAAGCGTTGTGCCTCCACTTCTAACCGGAATTTTGAAGGGCGCCAAGGGAATGGTTCAAGAACCCATCTGGTAAGCCCTCCTATGGCAGCGGCTGCAGCCATAGCGGGAAGATTTATGGATGTTCGCAAACTATCTGGAATTTATCAATAGGAGTTGTAGCCGTATGGAACCGATCAATAAATATAATGGGATTGTTTGTCCTCTGAATAGAACGAATGTAGATACAGACCAAATTATACCGAAACAGTTTTTAAAGCGAATTGAGCGCAAAGGTTTTGGCCAGTTTTTATTTTATCATTGGCGTTTTGATGACAACGGCAACGTGAGAGAAGATTTTGTTTTGAATGATGCACAATATAAAGACGCCAGTATTTTAGTGGCAGGAGAAAACTTTGGATGTGGCTCTTCTCGTGAACATGCTCCGTGGGCTTTAATGGATTACGGCTTTAAAATCATTATTGCTCCCAGCTTTGCTGATATCTTCTATAATAACTGTTTGAAAAATGGCCTATTGCCTATCAAATTAATGGCAGAAGAGGTGTCTCTGCTGTTGGAAAATGCCTCACAACCTGGTTACCGCCTCTTTGTTGATTTGAACAATCAGCATGTGACGGATCGAAAAGGATTTTTGGCTACGTTTAACATGGATCCTTATTGGAAGGAAATGCTGTTAAACGGATGGGATGAAATTGCCGTCACTCTCAATTTCGAAGATGAAATTCGAGCTTATGAGGAGAGAAGGGATAAAACAGTACAGGCGAAATAGGCGTTATCTTCATCGAAGTGATGACTAGAAAAGCTGCCGGGGTTGGCCCCAGCAGCTTTTTCGTTTATTCCATGAAAAAATAAGATTCTTTCTTTAATCATGATGAGCTTTTTTCAATTGTTATCCTATTTGCCTATATAATCAATGGAACAAGGGCTCTTTTTTGTTGAAAGATGCCGAAAGTAAAATGAAAGAAGGTAGCAGACGAATGAAGTTGCTTTATGACACGATCCCTTATTCAAAAGAACGTTTTTTTAAAAAATTTTGTCAATTTACAAAAGGAAAATCTCATTATGCTTTGTTAGAAAGTGGACGATCTGGTCGATACAGCATTGCTGGAATTGAACCTTTTGCAGTGATAGAAGGAAGAGAGAATGGGATTCAGGTGAAAATGAATGGCCGTGATAAATGGATAGAAGGTCAACCGATTCGAATGCTTGAACAATGGCTTGAGCCTTACAAGCTTGATCCGGCGCTAGGACTGCCTGAATTTCAAGGTGGATTAATAGGCTATATCAGCTATGATTATGCCCGCCTTATTGAAAAATTGCCCAATTTAGCAAAAGACGATCTAGGCCTTCCGCTTCTATATTTTTATTTTTTTCGAGAATGGGTCGTTTTCGACCATGAAACGAATTGGCTATGGGTGATGACATTAGCTGAATCTGAGGACAGTCGATATGGTTTGGATGCATGGAAGGAAATGTGGCAATCTGAACTGGTGGAAAGCGAAGAGGCCGAATATCCTGTTCCTGACATTTTTGAAAAAGATCCTGATGTGTCGCTATCGGAAAAAGAATTTATCAATGCAGTGGAAAAAATTCAAGAATATATTGCCAGCGGGGATGTCTTTCAAGTCAATTTATCCGTTCGCCAAGCAAAAACGCTGCATGTCCCGGCTCTTGAAGTATATAAAACATTACGCAGCATCAATCCTTCTCCGTATATGGGATATATACATTCGAACGATTTTCAAATAGTATGTGGATCTCCGGAGCTGTTGGTCAAAAAATCCGGAAAAAGAGTAAAAACCCGTCCAATTGCCGGCACCCGTTCTCGAGGAAAAAACGAGGAGGAAGACCGGATTTTGGCGAGTGAATTGCTCGAAAACGAAAAGGAACGGGCAGAACATGTCATGCTGGTGGACTTGGAACGTAACGATTTAGGACGGGTATGCCAGTACGGCACTGTTCGGGTCAATGAATTGATGACTATTGAAAAATACTCCCATGTCATGCATCTTGTCTCTGAAGTCGAAGGGCGATTGGCAGAAGAAAAAAACGCATTTGACGTGATTGATGCTGTCTTTCCGGGAGGGACGATCACAGGTGCACCAAAAGTTCGGACGATGGAAATCATAGAAGAATTAGAGAATGTTCGCCGAGGAGTTTATACAGGATCGATTGGCTGGATCGGGGTGAATGGCGATATGGATCTCAATATTGTGATCCGAACGATGATTGCCAAAAATGGAAAAGCCTATGTGCAGGCTGGAGCAGGCATTGTGATAGATTCCCGGCCCCAATATGAATACAAAGAATCATTGAAAAAAGCGGCGGCACTATGGAAGGCAAAAGAAATGGCAGAAAAAAAGGGGGCGCTCATATGATTTTAATGATTGATAATTATGATTCCTTTACTTATAATCTCGTTCAATATATAGGGGAATTAGGAGAAGAGATTGTTGTAAAAAGAAACGATTGTCTCACGATACGCGATATAGAAGACCTTTCTCCTGATTTTTTAATGATTTCACCTGGTCCCTGTACGCCAAATGAAGCGGGGATCAGTTTAGAGGCAACCCGCCATTTTGCTGGCCTCATTCCTATTTTTGGAGTTTGTCTAGGCCATCAAGCGATCGCACAGTCTTTTGGCGGAAACATTATTCGGGCAGAAAAACAAATGCACGGAAAAACATCTGCCATTTTTCACGACGACTGCACCATTTTTCACGATATTCCGAATCCGTTTCATGCTACTAGATATCATTCGTTAATAGTAGAAAAAGATTCTCTTCCAGACTGTTTTGAAATCTCGGCTTGGACAGAGGAAGGGGAGATTATGGCGATACGTCATCGATCCTATTCAATCGAAGGAGTCCAATTTCATCCAGAATCGATTTTAACGGAATCGGGCAAAAAACTGCTGTTCAATTTTTTCAATACTTATCGAATGAAAGCAGAGAAAGGGGAACGAACAAGATGATCGTCTATCTTAATGGCCATTTTGTAGAAAAAGAAAAGGCAATGATCTCGCCGTTTGACCACGGATATTTATATGGTCTTGGCGTTTTTGAGACCATCCCTACTTACTCTAGTCATCCTTTTCTATTAGACGACCATCTTGAACGCCTCAATGAAGGATTAAAGGAATTGCGAATCCGTACATCCATTACACGGAAAAAAGCGCTGGACATTATTCAAGAACTATGCCGGCGCAATGGGCTGCCAGATTCGTCAGTGCGCTTGAATGTGTCGGCAGGGCTCGGGGAGATGGGGATGCAAATCGAACCATATCATCGACCAACTATCCTCGTTTTCCAGCGGCCGCTTAAACCTCTCCAAGCAATGCGAGAAAAAGAAGCTGTCTTATTAACATTGCCGAGAAATACGCCGGAAACGGGAAAACGATTAAAATCTCACCATTTTCTTAATAACGTGGCCGCAAAATGGGAAATGGGAAAGAGTGTAGAACAGGAAGGCATTTTTTTGACAAAAGAAGGGCATTTAGCGGAAGGCATTGTATCCAACCTTTTTTGGATAAAAGACGGAACGATTTTTACTCCTTGTTTACAAACGGGAATTTTAGATGGAATTACGAGGCGATTCATTATTGAGTTGGCACAGCGTCTGCATATTCCGGTACAAGAGGGATATTTTTTTCCGGAAGAACTGGATCATGCAGAAGAAGTCTTTTTGACTAATTCGATTATTGAAATTGCTCCGATTCGAAACATAGGCGAACGTTTTTATCCAGGAACTCAAGGAAAATACGTGCGTACACTTTGGGAGGAATATGAGCGTTATCGCTCCCATTTATGGTCAGCAAAAGCATTACCCATTTAAGTGATAAAAAAATTTTCCTTAATCCACTTTTGAAAATCTATGTTTTGACTCAAGGGTATAGGGGAAAGAATTTGCTTTGAAAGATTTGTTTATGAAAAGGCGCATATAGAATTTTTTCTTGAAGCCAATAAAAGCACCTTTTGCAAAGGCTAAAAGGTTTAAAGAAAAAGATTGCATAAAGGGATTCAAGAACAGAAATTTGATGAAATCTTTGAAAACCAAAAAATTGACAGAATTCTTGTGAAAAGACTATGATAAAAATGACTTAAGAGTTGCGGTAAAGACTGAAAAATGTAAGGAGGATGGAAAATGGAGTATCGTATTGAAAAGGACACTCTTGGTGAAGTGAAAGTTCCGAAAGACAAATATTGGGGTCCCCAAACAGAAAGAAGTCGAAATAACTTTAAAATCAGCATAGAAAAAATGCCTCTTGATCTCATTTACGCTTATGCTCATTTAAAGAAAGCGGCGGCCGTTGTGAATCATGAGCTAGGAAAATTAAGCGCTGCCAAAAAAGAAGCCATTGTGCAAGTATGCGATGAGATTTTAGGAGGAAAATGGGATGAACATTTTCCGTTGTCTGTCTGGCAAACTG
>JADBKC010000165.1 GCA_014896555.1 Caryophanales bacterium
CCCATTCTCCCTCTCGGTCCTGCTACAATGATTTTAATGATTTCCATTTTCTATTCCTCCTCTGTTTTGATTTTAGTCCAACGGTCTTTATCTCTCGTTTGAAACTTATTCATCACAGCATCATGCGCTTTTTCCAAGTCAATATGTAAAGAATTCGCCAAACTAACGAGGACGAATAATAAATCACCCAGTTCTTCTTCCACTGTCTTCGCTTGTTCGCTAGGCTTTTTCGGTTTTTCTCCGTAATAATGATTGATTTCTCTAGCCAGTTCACCAAGCTCTTCTGTTAATCGAGCAAGCATGGCTAAAGGGCTGAAATAGCCTTCTTTAAACTGGCCAATATACTGGTCCACTTCTTCTTGAATTTGAGCCATTGTTTTCCTCAATTAGTACCGCCTCACTTTCTTCTTCCATGTTAGCTAATTCCTATTCTATTTACAATCTATTTCTATCTTCCAAAGTTTTATCGACTGGAATCGCTTAAAATGTTACTCAGGAAGAAAATTGCTTGTTTCTTTCGCTTTCTATATAATAGTTTCGATGTCTTCAGTCCATTTCGGTCATCATCCCTAATACCATCTGCGCAAATATCTATTGAATCGATTTCTGTTACAATACTGGTTACCATCATGTTAAGGAGGTTCCATAATGATTTTGGGACTGAAAATAAAAAATATTTTATTCATTTGCATAGGTGCCGCCATCTATGCTTTCGGTTTGGTGCATTTCAATATGGAAAACAACTTGGCGGAAGGCGGATTTACTGGGATTACACTGCTTTTATACAATTTATTTGGCATTGATCCTTCTTATACAAACTTATTGTTAAACATACCTGTTTTCATCATCGGATGGAAACTTTTAGGAAGTAAAACGTTCCGATACACGATTATCGGAACACTCAGCCTATCTATATTTTTATGGATCTTCCAGCGCTTTCAATTAAACATCCCGCTCCATCACGATCTTCTTTTAGCCGCTTTATTTGCAGGGGTGTTTATTGGGATCGGGCTTGGTATCATTTTTCGATTTGGCGGAACGACAGGCGGAGTCGATATTATTGCGCGGCTTGTCAATAAATACACCCATATCTCTATGGGAAAAACGATGTTTATTTTTGATGCGTGCGTCATCACTGCCTCTCTGCTTACATATATCAATTACCGGGAAGCGATGTATACACTCGTGGCTGTTTTTGTCAGCGCAAGAGTGGTCGACTTTATGCAAGAGGGAGCTTATACAGCAAGAGGGGCATTCATCATTTCTGAAAAAAACGAAGAAATTGCGCATAAGATTTTAAAAGAGATGGATAGAGGCGTCACAGTGTTCAAAGGGCATGGCTTTTTTACCAAGAAAGACAGAAATGTGTTATATTGCGTCGTGGCCAAAAATGAAATTGTCCGTTTACGCAATATGATCACATCCATTGATCCCCACGCGTTTGTTTCCGTCATGGAAGTCCATGAAGTTCTCGGGGAAGGATTTACGCTTGATGAAAATAAAAAGCCGATAGAATGAGAAAAACTATCAACAACTGACAAACTAGCCCAATTCCTATGTATCTCCTTTTTGGAAGATTACTCCAAATCAAAGCGTGTCCTTTAGCTTATCTGATATTACAAAAAAAGATCAGACTTTCGATTCATGATATCGAAAGCCTGATCTTTTTGATTCGCTCTTCATCCATTTTAATCTTCGTTATTTTGCATCCCAACAAACACAAGAATTAAACGAATTAATTCCAAAATGGCAACCGCTGCGGCCGCCACATACGTCATGGCAGCTGCTCCGAGAACTTTACGAGCTTCTCTTTTTTCATCGTTCTGGATAATGCCTATGGAGACTAATTGTTTCAAAGCCCGCGATGACGCATTAAATTCTACCGGCAATGTAACGACCTGAAACAGTACTCCGGCCGACATCAAAATAATACCGAGCAGAAACAATTTCGTCATAGTGGTTAACATCCCAATGAAAATAAAAATCCAAGACAAACTTGAGCTAAAATTAGCAACTGGAACAAGCGCATGGCGAAAACGCAAAAAGGGATATCCGGTTTTGTCTTGAATGGCGTGGCCGACTTCGTGCGCCGCTACAGAAGCGCCGGCAATCGAATTACCCCGATAATTACTTGGTGATAAATGAACTGTTTTCGTTATTGGATTATAGTGGTCACTTAAAAACCCTTCCGTTTCCAACACTTTTACATGATACAAACCATTTTCATCCAAGATCCGACGAGCCACTTCGGCTCCCGTCATTCCAGTGGAATAAGGTACGTCAGAATACTTATCGTACGTTCTTTTTACCCTAAATTGTGCCCAAATGGGTATTAACGCAATCAGGATAAAATAGAGAATATACATGTTAATTGATAACCTCCATTGAAATTCTTACTGTGCTTCCAACCGCAAAATAATCACATTGTTTTCAATCAATCAGTCAGCAAAAGCCTTCTAGGTTTCTAATATCGGGCAGTGTTAATGAAAAGCGACCATTTTGCTTTCACCTCTTACGACCAACTCGTTTTCGAGTCCATCCTTCTATAGACATGCCAAAGACTCTACACGATCTACAGTCGCATTCTATTTGTATTTATTTTAGTCCTTACATAAATGCATTGTCAATCATTCAGCTTGCGAGGCTTCTTTTCTTCTTTTTCCCCTTTGTATTTTCTCCAACCCACATAGGATAATGTACCAATAATAATACTTCCAGTTGAAATAATGATCCACCATAATGATGGATCCGCCTCGTCTTCTTCCGTTCTGTCAAACAATTTTTGCAAATCCGATTGAAGATCATTCAATAGGGACACGGATTCTTCCTTTTTTAAATAGTCGGCGCTGTATTGATCGATATATTGAATTTTCGCATCTAATTTTTGAACTTCTTCCACCGGAATATCCACTCTTAAACTCGGTTCAATAATACTATACTTTTCCAAAAAATTGTTGACCGTTTGGTGGTAAACTTCTTTGTCTCCGATTTTGGCGGCGTCCTTCACGTGTTGAAAAGCAGTTAAAATCGGTTCCTTCATTTCCGACCATAAAGGCTCGTATCGAGACGTCAACGCATCCACTACTAAACGAAAAGTCGTGACAGCATCTACTCGTTGCTCATGATTCATCGATGTACTATTTAAGGCTCTCAACGCTTGATGATGCGCCACTGTCAAAATCCGAATTTCATCCATGGTGAATGTTTGATTACGAATGGTTAATTTCGTAAAATTTTCCGAAAAATCATTCAACAGTTGTTTTGCTTCTGCGTAATGATGACTTTTCGTCATCTGTAAAGCTTCTTCAACCGTCGAATCCAACTTCTGCATCGGCGACGGTTCTTCCGCCGCAGTAGTGTCAACGAATCCAATCATGATCATCATTGTCAGGAGTATTCTAATAAAGACCATTCTAGTCCCCCCTAATGCTACTAATTCAGTGTATGTGAAGAGGGACAAGAGTAGAACTCTTCATTCTACCTGACAATCGTTCCAATCATTCCTGTCCATTATGCCAAGGGAAATTAAATGTTAGCCGTTTTTTGCGCAGTCCAAAGAAATAAGTAAGTCCAATGGAACAGATGCTAAGCCAGAACGTAAAGTAACCAATGGGTCTTATGTATAAATTCAGTTGAGGATATATAGGGTATTGCATGAACACGTAATCAATCATTTCATTATGCAATGTCCAAACGGCCGCCAAAGCAAAATGCCTTGGCTTGATCCGGTAAAACGGTGAATAAAGGATCCCTTCGATTGCCATAGCCAAATGGGAAATCATCAACATATATCCTTGCCATGGCAAAGATCCAGAAACCGCCCATGTAAGTAAATTCATGACGACCGCCCAAATACCATATTTAAATAGCGTCATCATCGCTAAAGCGGCAGGAAGACCCCAATTCTTTTTCAGCCAAAAACCAGTCAGCACAATGACAAAAAACAAGCTTGCTGTAGGGCTGTCAGGAACAAACGGAAGAAACCACCATTCCGTATTCTTCATTTGCGGAATATACCATATATATCCGTACACTGTTCCGGCCAAATTCACAATCCACAATAGTTGTAAAAACTTCTTGTTGCTTAATACAAGATACAAATGATTCACTTTTTTGCCTCCTACTTGTCCTCATTCTATTTTCTTTCAAAACGAGGACATCAAATGATGGATACCATTATGACCTCTCTATACGTTTCGATTTTCCCATCAAACGCATCGCCGATCAATATCTTTTCCATTTTTCTATTCGATTAATATCATTCCTTCAATGCCTTGCCATCGACTAAAGATATCGTTTAAGAATCACGACTCGTTAAAAAACAAAAAAGAGCCAGCAAAAGCTGACTCTCTTTATTTTGTTTTTAAATTGGCAATGAAATTTGCCAATTTATCCAGTTCTTGATCGGTGCCTTTGAATTGACCGGGAGGCATATTTCCTTTTCCGTTTCTAGCTATTTTTTTAATTTCTTCTGGCTTTAAACCTGTATCTACAAGACTAGGGGCAGCCGCTCCACCGGTGAGCTTTTCGCCGTGGCAGTTAATGCAGCCATTTTTTTGAAAAAGCTGATAGCCTTCTGAGCTTTTGTCAATTTTCGCTTCTTGAACAATTTTCCCTTGTTCTTCTGCCGCTTTCCAATCATGAGTGACAACGGACTCCCACGTAAGAAAAATCATCGCTGCCAACGTCAGCAGCATAAACCCTGTCGCAAATGGACGTTTTATAGGGCGACGATGCGGCCCTCGATCAATAAACGGAGCCAAAAGCAAGGCTGCAAAAGCAATCCCGGGAATCACCAGCCCGATTACTTCATAGGGGCCTGACGCATAACTATATTTCAAAAGCTGATAAAGAAACAAAAAATACCAGTCCGGCATGGGAATATAGCCTGTATCCGTCGGGTCCGCAATCCGTTCAAGCGGCGATGGATGAGCGATCGTTAAGCATAAATATCCTACCAAGAAAACAGCGCCGACCATCCAT
>JADBKC010000015.1 GCA_014896555.1 Caryophanales bacterium
TTCGCGTTTCAACATGCTCGCGATCCTAGGGAAGAAGAATTTTTGCGAAGGCTCGAGACGTTTGACTGGGTGATTTTCACAAGTAAAAATGGAGTGGATTTCTTTTTTCAAACGCTGGCGGAAAGAGCAGTTAACCCGCAAAAAAAGATTTTAGCCAAATTCGCCGTGGTAGGGGCCAAAACAGAACAAGCTTTAAAAAAACATGGCTTTCAAGCTGATTTTATTCCCGATCAGTATACGGCCGATGAGTTTGTCCGCTGCATTCAAAATGGACGTTTTCGTGCGGAACGCGCCCTCCTACCAAAAGGAAATTTAGCTAAAGAATCCATCGCAAGAGCATTGCGGGCAAAAGGCGCGTCGGCGGAAGAATGGGTGGTCTATGACACGATTTTCCCAAAAGAATCGGAAGAGAAGCTTGTTTCATTGCTGAATCACGATATTTTGGATGTCGCCTGTTTTACAAGTCCATCGACGGTCCGCCATTTTATGAAAGTAGTAGACAAGCATCAGTTAAAACAGCATTTATCTCGGCTCTTTTTTGCCAGCATTGGACCGGTAACAAGCAAAGAGCTTAAAGATTATAGTCTTCCTGTACATATTTGTCCCAAGGAATATACGATGGATGCCTTGATTTTAGAAATTTGCGCTTTTTACAAAAAGGAGGAAACATAACATGAAACTGCAATTTAAACGTCATCGCCGTCTTCGTCAATCGGCGAATATGCGCGCTTTAGTGCGAGAAAATTTTGTTCGAAAAGAAGACTTGATTTACCCGATCTTTGCGGTTGAAGGAGTCAATATAAAAAATGAAGTAACGTCGATGCCGGGTGTATATCAATATTCCATCGATCGTCTAAAAGAAGAAATGGATGAAATTGTGGAATTAGGGATTAAATCAGTAATCGTTTTTGGTGTACCGAAAGAAAAAGATGAAAAGGGAACAGGCGCCTATCATGACCATGGAATTGTTCAAGAAGCCATCCGTTATATTAAAAGCTATTACCCAGATATCGTCGTGGTGGCGGACACATGTTTATGCGAATACACAAGCCACGGCCATTGCGGTGTCGTAGAAGGCAGCCAAATTTTAAATGATCCGTCTCTTGATTTATTGGCCAAAACGGCAGTAAGCCAAGCGAAAGCAGGAGCTGACATTATCGCCCCTTCTAATATGATGGACGGATTTGTGGCGGCCATTCGCAAAGGGCTCGATGAATCAGGATTTGAATATGTGCCGATCATGTCTTATGCGGTGAAGTATTCTTCCAGTTTCTACGGACCTTTTCGCGATGCTGCCGATTCTACTCCGCAGTTTGGCGACCGAAAAACGTATCAAATGGATCCGGCCAATCGCCGTGAAGCGCTTCGAGAAGCGGAGTCAGATATTGAAGAAGGAGCAGACTTTTTAATTGTGAAGCCTGCCATGTCTTATTTAGATATTGTGAGAGACGTCCGAAACAGCTTTCACGTGCCGATTGTTGCTTATAATGTCAGTGGGGAATATTCTATGGTCAAAGCAGCTGCTCAAAATGGGTGGATTGATGAAAAAGCCATTGTTATGGAAAAATTAACAAGCATGAAACGTGCGGGCGCTGATCTCATCATTACGTATTTTGCAAAAGATGTCTGCCGTTATCTTGAAGAAGATTCTGCTCTGTAAGGAAGAGAATGGGGGAGAAACAATGCGTTCATACGAAAAGTCCAAACATGCTTATAAAGACGCGGTTAAACTAATGCCTGGCGGAGTCAATAGTCCAGTACGCGCTTTTCGATCGGTCAATATGGATCCGATCTTTATGGAGAGAGGAAAAGGATCCAAAATCTACGACATTGATGGAAATGAATATATCGATTATGTTCTTTCGTGGGGTCCGCTTATTTTAGGACACGCAAACGATCAAGTGATTGAAGCCATTAAGAAAACGGCCGAAAAGGGAACGAGCTTCGGTGCGCCTACGATTGTCGAAAATAAATTGGCAAAACTAGTTCAAGAACGGGTTCCTTCAATAGAAATCGTTCGGATGGTGTCCTCCGGTACGGAAGCGACGATGAGCGCGCTCCGGCTGGCAAGGGGATATACGGGTCGAAATAAAATTGTCAAATTTGAAGGATCGTACCATGGCCACGGTGATTCCTTGCTGATCAAAGCGGGTTCCGGAGTGGCTACTCTCGGGCTTCCTGATAGTCCAGGAGTGCCTAAGGGAGTGGCTGAAAATACGATGGCTGTCCCGTATAATGATCTGGAAGCTGTGAAGCAAGCTTTTGAAAAATATGGAGAGGACATTGCTTGCGTAATAGTCGAACCGGTAGCGGGGAACATGGGCGTTGTTCCGCCGGTCCCAGGATTTTTGGAAGGATTGCGGGAAGTGACGAAGGAGTATGGCTCGCTTTTGATTTTTGATGAAGTGATGACCGGTTTCCGGGTCGATTACCATTGTGCTCAAGGATATTTTGGAATTACGCCGGATCTCACTTGTTTAGGAAAAGTGATTGGAGGCGGTCTGCCTGTTGGCGCTTTCGGTGGACGGGCGGACATCATGGAGAAAATAGCACCAACCGGACCGATTTACCAAGCTGGAACACTTTCCGGAAATCCGCTTGCAATGACGGCAGGATATGAAACCCTTCGTCAGCTTACTCCGGATCTTTATAAAGAATTTGTCCGTAAAGCAGACCGACTGGAAGAAGGTATTCACGCGGCGGCAGAAAAATATGAAATACCACATACGATCAATCGTGCCGGTTCAATGATTGGTTTGTTCTTTACGAATGAAAAGGTGATCAACTATGAAACAGCGAGAACATCTGATTTAGAGCTGTTTGCCGACTATTATCGGGAAATGGTCAATGAAGGAATTTTTCTTCCTCCTTCTCAATTTGAAGGATTATTCCTATCGGCTGCCCATACGGATGAAGACATTGAAAAAACGATTGCTGCAGCTGAAAAGGCGTTCAAGAAGATTAGGGGATAAAGCGTTTCAAAAATGATATAGACCATTAAGTTTTGCTGAATATGCGGCAAAATAGTTCACAAAAGCTTGTTAAAGGATATCGAATATTAAGGGGTGGTTCCTATAAGCCCCTTTTAAACAAGAAAAACCCGACGAGAAAAATTATTTTATTTATCTCGTCGGGTTTTCGCTATTTCGGGACCTTCTCTTTTTGAAGCAGAAGGTTCTTTTCCGCCTGTTTCAGAAAGTTACAAGCAAGTAAATTTCGCGATCATCAACAATGTCCGATAAAAAAGGGTGCTCCTGGGTCATTTTACTGACTTTTGGGACTGCATCGTTTTTTCTATTTCCTTTCTTTGAAAAGAATCAATGGATATGCAAAAAAAACATATTCTAGATTGCTGGAGCATAGATTGATAATAAAGCGAATCTTGCTAGCAGCGGGTTTTTGTTTATTGGCTGATGAAAAATCGGCCGCTGGATGGAAAACTTCGATGAAGTACTTGAGCAGAATCAATTGAAACTAGATTTTTGCTGATAGTAGGTTCTTTTATAAAACAGTTTGAATTTGGAAAGGAGGAATCCAATTGGCACAGAATGATCAATCAAGTTTGCGCTTTTCATTAGAAGAAACGATTTGGTTTCGAAAGGGACAGGAAGTAGAAGAATTGGTGTCTATTTCTTTGGATCCAGAAATTGCCGTTGAGGAACAGGAGCATTTTGTTGTCATTCGAGGGCAATTAAGGCTGTCGGGTGAATATCTTTCCGTAGAAGAAGCAATCGAAGAGGAGGAGACGTTAACGAGCGGGAAGTATGTCCAAGAAGTGAGGGTGGACGACGAGGGAGGGATGGAGTTTTATCATGGCTTCCCTATTGATATATCGATCCCAAAAAACAGGGTACATTCATTGGAAGATATTGAAGTAAGCATTGAAACATTCGATTACGAAATCCCAGAAAAATCTTGCCTGAAGCTGACAGTGGATTTAACGATTGATGGAACAGCCGCTAGACAGATAGGAGACGAGATGTATCCATTGGATGAAGAAATAGAAGAGGTGGAGGTGTTTCCGCGGGAACGGCACAAAGAAATATTAGAAGAGGAAACGAACGAGCAGGAAAGAATTTACCCGCTTTATTCAGAACAAGATACAGAACTAGAGGAAGAAGAAGGAACGTTTTATGCTGAAGCAAAAAGAACGGAAAAAACGGAATTCTCTCTAGAGGAAACAGAAGAAGTTTCTATCGGCGAAAGGGTTTCCGAAGAAGATAAATGGAAAGGATCTGGGAATGAAACAAAAAAAGCAGCGACCAAGAAAGAACAAGCAACTCGAAATGAAGCCGAACAAGAACGAACATTGTTTGATTCAGAAGAAGCAGTGGAAGCGGATAAGATATTCATTGAAGATGCAGTGGAACACGAAGGAGTAACGGCTCATCAAAGTGAAGCGAAGGGAAGCGGATCGACGGAAGAAAATAAGTTTGAAGAACAAGAAGAGGAAAAGCCAAAACAAAAGCTTTTCAAAAAGAAAAAGCAATATGAATCGATATCGCTCAAAGAATTTTTTGCCAGAAAAGATGATGAAAAGCCTGCCAAATTAAAAGTTTGCATTGTCCAAAACGGTGAAACTTTAGACCAAATTGCGGAGCGGTATGAAGTAAGCGTCCAACAAATTATAAAAGAAAATCAGTTAGAAACTACACAAAGTGTCTCCGGAGGTCAAGTTCTTTATATTCCGGAGCCTAAAACAGCAAAACATTAAATGTCGAGCAGGTTATTCCTGCTCGCTTCTTTTAAAGCAGGTGAAGGTATGGAGGAAATGCAAGCGATACTTCAAAACTATGGATTATCTCTGACCTTCTATGAGTCTTTTGGGAAAGCGGCGAAGGTCTATACCGATAAAGGGGTATTCGCCATCAAAAGAATTCCCGCAAACGAGGGAATGGAATTTATCCGCTTGCTTCAACTTCTGTTTCAAAAAGGCTATCATCGTCTCGTTCCGGTTTATCCGACACTGGATGGCCGCTACGGAGTTCTTCGAGGCCGCCATCTTTATTATTTAATGCCGTGGCTGACCGACAATGAAAAGGAAGGGCGAAACCAACGCTATCAGCAAATGTTTCGAGAGCTCGCAAGACTCCACACATTATCCGCACGAGAAATTCCAGTAGATCAGGAAGAACGAAAACAGCACTTTGAACGAATGAAAGCCGAATGGGAGAAACAGGAAGAATTTTTAGAACAGTGGATCTCAAGCTGTGAACAAGAAATCTATATGTCGCCTTTTCAGCTTTTATCCAGTTTGTATTATATTCAAATTTTACAAGCTCTTCGATTCTCAAAGGAAAAGTTGGAGGAGTGGTATGAAGCGTCAAAAGAAAATAAAACGGTACGTACGGTCATCATACACGGAAAACTATCGCCGGAACATTTTCTTTATAACGAAGACGGATTAGGTTATTTCTCCAACTTTGAACGTTCACAAACGGCGCTTCCGATTCGAGATCTTCTTCCTTTCTTATCACGAGCCCTAAAAACATATCCAACGAAGCACGACGAATGTTTGGAATGGATTATGACTTATTTTGCCTATTTTCCGTTGAAAGAAGATGAAATGTCGTTATTTCTTAGTTATTTATCTTACCCTGGACAAATTTTATCGACGCTGGAAAAGTATTCGGAAACCGATGTGAAAAAGGATGAAAAATATTTTGTCCGAATTCTTCAACACGACTATTGGCAGCTTCGAAATATAGAATATATCGTCATGCGGATAGTAGAGAATGAACAAGCAAAAAAAGAAAAACAGGGAGGCAATTCTCCGCAATAAATGGAAAAACGGTATGAAACGGTGAGCCTTGCTACCATTGTTTGGAAGGAATTTATTCTTTTTTTGTTGTGAGTATAAGTTCTTTCACAATGGCTCCCCGCTTTTCATTAAAGTGGAGATAGAGGCCTCTCTAATAAATGAAGCCTCTAAATCCATTCGAAACATAAGGAAACGGCAAGAAGAACAAATATTGAAAGTAAAATAACATCAAAAGTGGTTGGCAAAAAAATCGTCCTGATCGCTTGAAAAATGGTAAATGGAATGATTAATTGCCGGGCAACCGCTCTCGCTATTTGGAGCCATGGCGGCAAGAGGAAAGGATTATACCTTCTTCGCATACTGGACACCTTCCTGAGTAATGTACTATATCCTATGTCGGTGCGTATAATTGGTGAGAAAACAAAAAAGCTGGCTTAAAGTTCAACATTTTTTCTGCGAGCATGAAAAGATCCGTGGAAGAACCTTTTTGATCGCTTTTTTAGAAGGTTGAACTTTTTCGCCAGCTGTTTGTTTTATTTGGTTATAGATTGTTCTGAAGACGTCGTCCCCCATTGTTCTGTATTGACATCGGGATGAGTTCCGAAGCGGTCAAATTCTTTTTCTGTTTTGGAAATCACAACTGTCGCAACCGCATTTCCGATGATATTCGTAATGGCGCGCGCTTCCGACATAAACCGGTCTACGCCGATTAACAGTGCGATTCCTTCAACAGGAATCATCGGAAATGCTGAAAGAGTTGCTGCAAGCGTAATAAAGCCTGAACCGGTTACACCAGCTGCTCCTTTTGACGTTAACATTAAAAGAGCAAGGAGCATAATTTGATGTCCGAGTGTTAAATGAACCCCGTAAGCTTGGGCGATAAACATCGCTGCCATCGATAGATAAATGGCGGTTCCGTCCAAGTTAAAGGAGTATCCAGTTGGAACGACAAGACCCACAACGGATTTGGAGCATCCGAAATTTTCTAATTTTTTCATTAAAGTCGGCAAAGCGGATTCCGAAGAAGATGTCCCTAGTACAAGCAATAGTTCTTCTTTAATATAGGCAATAAATTTCAAAATGTTAAATTTAAATAATTTAGCAATGAATCCGAGAATAATAAATACAAATAGGAACATTGTTAAATAGATGGAACCCATCAGTTTTCCGAGATTGACAAGGGAGCCGACTCCGAATTGTCCAATGGTGTAGGCCATTGCCCCAAATGCCGCAATCGGAGAAAATTTCATAATCATATTGACAATTTTAAAGAAAATATCTGTTAATTGTTCAAACAATTTGATCACTGGTGCTGCTTTTTCTCTAAGCGACGCTGCCGCAAGTCCAAACAAGACAGCAAAAAATAAAATAGGCAGTAAATCGCCTTGCGCCATTGCTCCTACAACGCTATCCGGAATGATGCTAGAGACAAAATCAACAAAACCATCCCCTGATTGTTTTGCTTGGGATACATACTGGGAAATATCTTCGTGCTTAGCACCAGATAAATCAAACCCCTTACCTGGTTGGACGATATTTACGACAATCATACCGATCGCAAGAGACACAGTGCTTACGACTTCAAAATAAATCAGCGCTTTTCCACCGATCCGTCCGACTTTTTTCATATCTCCCATGCCGCCGACTCCGGTAACAACGGTTAAGAAGATAATAGGTGCTATCACCATTTTGATTAATTTAATGAACCAATCAGCCAAAATTTTAAGCTTTGATCCAAATTCAGGAAATAGAATACCAACAACGATTCCTAGTATAATACCTATGATTACTCGGACGGTTAAATTTTTGAAGTTGATCCTCACTTTGGTGTTCCCCCTTTTTGTAATCACTCTCAAAAACTATTATATAACAGTTTGTGATCTTGGTCATTACTATATAATAATATTTTTGAAAAATTTTTATTGAAAATGAATATTCAAAAAGTTATTTATTGAAAATTACTTTTAAGCTCTTTACTTCCTTTTTTTTATTTTGAACAAGACAAAAACATTGTCTAAAGAATAGGAAAAATGGCGATAATCATTGACGAACAGATAGCAAATTCGCTAATATAATGGTTGAAATAGAAGGAATGCTGCTATTTTGAATAAACAAACATTGTGCGCAGGTATAATAGTAGTAAAAGCATGGAAAGGGAGGAGTATGGGGATCGCCGCTTTTTTAGAGAGGGAATCCAAGGCTGAAAGATTCTTAAGCGGGTTCGTCGGAAGGTCGCCCTTGAGCTGCTTCTGTGAAACAATTTAGTAGCCGAAGCCGGGAAATCCCGTTATCCGAAAGAGTGCCGGATTTCGATCCGGAAAAAAGGTGGTACCACGAAGACAACTCCTTTCGTCCTTTTGGCGATAGGAGTTTTTTATTTTGAGTTTAAAAGGAGGAAAGCACAGTGGAGAATCACGAAGTAAAGATGCCGCCGAAATATGACCCGCGTTCGGTGGAAGCGGGAAGATACGAATGGTGGGTCAACGGTAAATTTTTTGAAGCAAAAGATGATCCTGAAAAAAAGCCTTATACGATTGTGATTCCGCCGCCCAATGTGACCGGAAAGCTTCATTTAGGGCATGCTTGGGACACTACATTGCAAGATATACTAACGCGTATGAAACGCATGCAAGGCTACGATGTCCTTTGGCTTCCAGGAATGGACCATGCCGGAATTGCCACCCAAGCAAAAGTGGAGCAAAAGCTTCGGGAAGAAGGAAAATCCCGCTACGATCTCGGCCGGGAAAAGTTTTTAGAAGAAGTTTGGAAATGGAAAAAAGAGTATGCTGATTTTATTCGTCAACAATGGGCTAAACTCGGCCTTGGCCTAGACTATAGCCGTGAGCGATTTACTCTCGATGAAGGACTTTCAAAAGCGGTTAGAAAAGTGTTTGTATCTCTTTACCGCAAAGGACTCATATATCGCGGCGAGTATATTATTAACTGGGATCCAGTGACGAAAACAGCTTTGTCCGATATTGAAGTTGTCTATAAAGAAGTAAAAGGCGCTTTCTACCATTTGAAGTATCCGCTGAAAGACGGTTCTGGATATATTGAAGTGGCCACTACGCGTCCGGAAACGATGCTGGGTGATACCGCGGTAGCCGTTCATCCAGAAGATGAACGATATAAGCATCTTATTGGAAAAACAGTGATTTTGCCGATTGTTGGACGGGAAATACCGATTATCGGCGATGAATATGTCGACATGGAATTTGGCTCCGGAGCCGTAAAAATTACGCCAGCGCACGATCCAAACGATTTTGAAGTGGGCAACCGCCATAACTTGGAACGGATTTTAGTTATGAATGAAGACGGCACCATGAATGAAAATGCCTTACAATATCAAGGAATGGACCGTTTTGAATGTCGAAAGCAGATTGTTAAAGATCTAAAGGAACAAGGTGTTCTTTTCAAAATGGAAGAACACATGCATTCAGTTGGGCATTCGGAACGAAGCGGTGCGGTTGTTGAACCATTTTTATCAACACAATGGTTTGTGAAAATGGAACCGTTGGCAAAAGCTGCTATTGAATGGCAAAAAAGAAAAGACAAAATTCACTTTGTGCCCGAACGCTTCGAAAAAACGTATTTGCACTGGATGGAAAACATCCGCGATTGGTGCATTTCCCGCCAGCTTTGGTGGGGCCATCGAATTCCGGCTTGGTATCATAAAGAAACGGGTGAAATTTATGTCGATATGGAGCCGCCGAAAGATATTGAGAATTGGGAGCAGGATCCAGACGTTTTAGATACATGGTTCAGTTCGGCGCTTTGGCCATTTTCCACTATGGGATGGCCGGATACAGAAGCAGCGGATTACAAACGCTACTATCCAACCGATGCGCTTGTCACTGGATACGATATCATTTTCTTCTGGGTATCAAGAATGATTTTCCAAGGATTGGAATTCACTGGGAAACGGCCATTTAAGGACGTTCTGATTCATGGACTTGTTCGTGATGCCCAAGGCCGAAAAATGAGCAAATCGCTTGGAAACGGTGTCGACCCGATGGATGTCATTGACCAATACGGAGCTGATTCACTCCGCTATTTCCTCGCAACGGGAAGTTCCCCAGGACAAGACTTGCGTTTCAGTATAGAAAAAATTGAGTCTGTCTGGAATTTTGCTAACAAAATTTGGAACGCTTCCCGCTTTGCGATGATGAACATGAACGGCCTCGCGTATGAAGACATTGATGTAACCGGAGAGAAATCAGTGGCGGACAAATGGATTTTAACTCGCTTGAATGAAACCATTGAGCTTGTGACAAGTCTTGCAGACCGCTATGAATTCGGGGAAGTCGGAAGGGTTCTTTATAACTTTATTTGGGATGACTTCTGCGACTGGTATATCGAAATGGCAAAATTGCCTCTTTACGGCGATGATGAAGCATCCAAGAAAACGACTCGTTCCGTTTTAGCGTATGTGCTCGATCAAACGATGCGGCTGCTCCATCCATTCATGCCGTTTATTACCGAGGAAATATGGCAAAATCTTCCGCATCAAGGCGAATCGATTACCGTTGCGAGCTGGCCTGTCGTTCGTCCAGAACTTTCTGATCCAGAAGCGGCTGATGAAATGAAGCTTCTAGTGGAAATCATTCGCTCTGTCCGCAATATCCGTGCGGAAGTCAATACGCCTCTCAGCAAGCCGATTAAAATGGTAGTACAAGCGAAAGATGAACACATTTTATCCGTTCTAGAAAGAAACCGTGTGTATCTCGAACGTTTCTGTAATCCAGAAACGTTGACAATTGGAACGGACATTGAAGCTCCAGAAAAAGCGATGACCGCGGTTGTAACGGGAGCGGAAATTTTCTTGCCGCTTGAAGGGTTAATTAACCTAGAAGAAGAAATTGCCCGATTGAAAAAAGAATGGGAAAAATGGAATAAAGAAGTGGAAAGAGTACAGAAAAAACTTAGCAATGAAAACTTCGTGAAAAAGGCGCCTCAAAAAGTGGTGGAGGAAGAGCGTCAAAAAGAAAAAGACTATCTTGAAAAACGGAAAGCTGTCGAAGAACGAATCAAAGAATTACAAAATCTATAATAAGGACCTACTACTAGGTATATATGCTTAAAAATGACTGGAAAATGAGATGGGGATGAATTTACTTCTGCAAGGCAAATAATTTTCCCCTATTTCCAGTCTTTTTCTCGTGATCTTTTTTGAAATCGTTTTTCTTAAGTAGTATTGTAAATAAAGGGGGGACTGAAAAATGATTCATACATACGAAGAAGCGTTAGAATGGATTCATGGAAGATTAAAGCTTGGAATAAAACCGGGTTTAAAGAGAATGGAATGGATGATGGAGAAGCTTGATCATCCGGAGCGCCGCTTGAAAGCCGTACATGTCGGAGGGACAAATGGCAAAGGATCAACGGTTGAAATGATCCGCTCGATTCTCGAGGAAGCTGGCTATCATGTTGGAACTTTTACTTCCCCATATATCGAACAATTTAACGAACGAATCAGCGTGAATGGCAATCCAATCAGCAATGAAGAGATTGTCCAGCTGACCAATGTGATCAAGCCACTGGCTGAAGAACTAGAAAATACAGAATGGGGTGGTCCTTCAGAATTTGAAGTCATTACAGCGATGGCTATTTATTATTTTGCTAAAATCCGCCCGGTTCCTTTGGTCATTTTTGAGGTGGGAATGGGAGGACGATTTGATTCCACCAATGTGATTATTCCGATATTAACGGTAATTACGAATATAGGAATGGACCATATGGAATATTTAGGGGATACTGTTGAAAAAATTGCAATGGAAAAGGCAGGAATCATTAAAAACGGGATTCCTGTGATCACAGCGGTTCATCAAGAGGATGCTCTTGCTGTCATTCAAAATAAATGCAAGAAAGGCCGCTCAAGCCTTTACCGATTAGGAAAAGAGTTTACGGTCGAACATGTTGCTTCTGTTCCAGACGGAGAAAAGATCAACCTTTCATCTGTTTTAGGGAATTGGGACGATTTAATTGTGGGATTGAGAGGAGTACATCAAGTTGAAAACGCTGCGCTTGCGTTAATGGCGGTTTCTTACTTGAAAACATTCTTTTCCTTCTTAATTGAAGAGGAGCATATCCGCGATGGTTTGAAAAACGCCTTTTGGCCGGGAAGAATGGAAGTTTTGTCCGAGAAGCCTTTCGTCATGATGGACGGCGCGCATAATCCAGATGGGGTCAAGGCACTTGCCGAAACGATCAAGCAGCGTTATTCGAATTATAAACTCACAATTCTTTTTGCGGCACTAAAAACGAAAAAAATAGAGGATATGGTTCGATCGCTTGAAGAAATAGCGGATGAACTTGTTTTTGCTACATTTGATTTTCCGAAAGCAGCTGGACAAGAGGAATTTTCATGCTATAACGGAACGTATATTGGAGATAGATGGCCTTCTTTTTTGAAAGAAAAAACAGCCTCTTTAAAAGAAAACGAAATGCTCATGATCACAGGCTCTCTGTATTTTCTTTCAGAAGTGAAAAAAGCATTCAAAAAAGACAAATAAAGTGAAACTTCCATCCGTTGGTTTTTTTAAACCCCACGGATGGTTAGTTGAACTAATCGGGCAATTAGGGGCAGTTAGCCCTTCGACTGAACTTCCTCTTTACTTCCGATCTTGAGATGGAGGTCTTACTGCCCTTTATAGGAAAAACGATCAAGAAGACTCACAGCGGGTCTTCTTTTTTTGCTCGATATAGTTTTTCTCGTTTTCAAATAAAATGGTTATTTTTATATAAAAATCGACTGTCTGTGCGAGTGATAAACTATTTTTTGATAGCTTTTTTATCTAACGATTGTTCTACCAGTCGATATGTATTTTCTTTAATAAAGATTTGTCGTCATAAGGAGCCAATAAATCTAGGTTGATGATGGAAAGGGAATCTACATATGCAGCCTTCCCGTGATTCAGCGACTCTCCTTTAAAATAACGTTTATAAGTCAATGGCGATGCCAGAACTTAGAGAATTTATTACCCATACATAAGAAAAATTTTTTACTTGCTATTGAAAAAAAGTTTTGTAATGCGCTTGAGAGAAAGATTCATGATCTTAACATTTTTGTTGGATACAAAGGATATTTCGATTAGGCAAGAAGAATATTTTAGAAAATTCACGATCATTTTGTCCACGCACGCATTGCAAAATTAGAAAAGTAGTGAAAGAATTTGACGAAAAACAGCCATTAAAAGACGACAAATCTCTTGTTCTTTTTTTTATTGAGTATGCTAGGATAAAGCAATAAGAATGCACGGGGAGGGCAGCCAATTGGACGAGCAAAAAAGTCGTACGATCAAAATTATACTAGATGGCAAAGACTCGGAAAAGAAGAAGAATTCGATAGCCCATCGCTGGAAAACTAGTCAAAAAGAGACTGCTGCGGCAATTGAAAAAAACACTGGCGAAGAAAATGAATCTTTTGAGTGGGTCCTTCCAGAAGAAGAAGTGCCAAAAAAGGATCAAGGCCTTCATAAAATAGAATATGTTTCAACATCGAAAGGAAAAAAACAAAGCAGAAAAAGATCAGTGGGAGGAAAACAAGCTGCATCGGTTGCATTATCCATAGCCAGCGCTATGATTGTCGGCATTATGCTTGGTTTTGTGATTGTTAAGGTTGTCACGAATACAGATGCGGGAACTCCTGTAAGGCAAGTCCATTCCTCTCCACAAGGAACTGTGCCGACTCAAATCAAAAATGAGAAAATGATAGCACTTCCGGAACTTTCGGCGCCGATTGTTCAGGGAGGTGTTTTCAGCAAAGAAGAAGCAGCGCAAGAGGTGCTGATAAAAGTGAAAGATAAAGGGGTCCCTGCCGAAACGTTTGTGCAGGATGGACAATACGTTCTTCTATTGGGTACGGCTGGAACGATGGAAGATGCAAAGAAGTTAGGCAGTCTTTGGAAAGAAAAAAAAGTGGATGTTTATGCGAAAACTTTTACGATACCGGAAAGAAAGATCCAAGCTGCTAAAAGCGACACTGGCTTGGTGGAGCAATACGTTTCTTTGTTTCAGCTGCTTTCGGCGGAGAGTGCCAATATTGTTCTGAACAAAGGATCCGATTTAGCCAATCGAGACATCATTCAATCAGATTTGCAAAAGATAGAGAAACAAACTCCTAAAACGGCTTCTCTAAAAACGATGCAAGGATTACTATTAGAGGCTGGAAAGGATATCACTCACTTAAGCAAGCAAGCCGATCGACAAAAAGGTATTGATGCCCAAAAACATCTGTTGAAATTTATCGGCGTCTATTCCTCTGCAAAGTAGTTTTTTACTGTTTGCTAGGCGTCAGGGAAAACGGAAAGTCTGCGGCATCCAGTTTTTTTGAACCTATTTTAATAAGGCAGACTCATTTGATGGCTTGCCGTATAAACGGTGAGCTTTTTTTATACTTTTTGGCACTTATAGCATTTTGGACTAAATCTCTTTTTTAATGAAAGATTTGCAAAAGTTGTTTCCAACTCTTTTTACGGCGGAAGAAGGAAGCAAAGCGATTGAAAGATTTGTACCATAAGGTGAATATTGGTAAAATAGGTATGTATCTCCCTAACAAGAAAGGAACGTGAAAGGTATGCAAAATTTGATCTTGGCCTCTAGTTCTCCACGTAGAAAAGCACTTCTTCAAAGACTGAATATCCCCTTTACAATCGAAATCAGCCACGTTGAAGAAAAGATTCCTCCAGAAACTCCGCCCAAAGAAGCGGTTATGTCTCTTGCCCTTCAAAAAGCAAAAGCAGTGGCCTCTCATGCGACTGAAGCTTTTGTCATTGGAGCTGATACGATGGTGTCTATTCACAATCAAATTTTAGGAAAACCGAAAAGCCGTGAGGAAGCTAAGAACATGTTAAAGATGCTGTCGGGACAAACCCACTCGATCTATACCGGAACAGCCATTGTACATGGGGAGCAGCAACGCGTTTTTTATGAACAGACGGATGTTGCCTTTTGGACATTGCCTGATGATGCAATAGAAGATTATCTCAATAGCGGAGAACCGTTTGATAAAGCGGGCGCATATGGAATCCAAGGTCTGGGGTCAATATTCGTTAAAGAAATTCATGGCGACTTTTTTTCGGTGGTAGGACTGCCAATAGCAAGGGTATACTGGACGCTGAAAGAAATGGGATACAGCGGCCATTTGTTTCATGAGATGAAAGAGGAAGACAGAACCAGGTCATCTAAGCATTGGCATTGGAACTCATTGTAAAAACGGATTGGCTTATCAGGAACCACTATTACACGCAAGTTTATTTCTATGCAAATCTTCCAAAAAGAAACGACACCCCTGAAATTTTCCTTCTCATGGATTGCCTGATCTTTTACCAAAGAAATGAAGGCATCGTATTGGAACCCCCTTTATTAGAACCTCTGATATTACGAGGGATGATCACAATCCCGTTCTATTCTTTCCACATCCTTTTACAAATAGAAGAGTCTGGCGAACCAAAACGCAATTCCTTTTTTGACTCCGTTTTCATGAGAACAGATGATCAACCAATTTTGATACAAGGAGGATCAAATTTGTCAAAAGAATCGCTTAGAATTTATAACGTTCCACGTGAAGATCGCCCGAGGGAACGACTGATTTTAAATGGGGCCCGAAGCTTATCCAATCATGAACTCATCGCCATTCTTCTTCAGACTGGGACGAAAGAAGAGTCCGTCTTGCAACTAGCAAACCGGCTATTGAATCAGTTCGAAGGATTACGAATGTTAAAAGACGCCACTTTAGAAGAAATAACCTCTATTAAAGGAATTGGCCGGGCGAAAGCCGTTCAAATCATGGCGGCGCTTGAACTCGGCAGACGTATCCACAGCCTTTCATTAGACAAATGTTATGTCATCCGCTCTCCCGAAGACGGGGCAAATTATGTCATGCAAGAAATGCGGTTTTTGTCACAAGAACATTTCGTATGCCTCTATCTCGATACCAAAAATCAAGTTCTCCACAAACAAACCATTTTTATCGGAAGTTTGAATGCTTCGATTGTTCATCCTAGGGAAGTGTTTAAAGAAGCTCTACGCCGTTCTGCTGCCTCCATTATTTGCTTTCACAACCACCCGTCCGGTGATCCAACGCCAAGCCGAGAAGATATTGAAGTGACCAAACGTTTAGCTGAGTGCGGAAAAATCATCGGAATTGAAGTTCTCGACCATCTCATTATCGGCGACCAAAAATACATTAGTTTAAAAGAAAAAGGCTACTTATAATGCTATGATTTTTCTAGGGGTTACGCTATAATATAATTTATGATTTTTACAAGTTTTTTCGAATTCAACAGGGAGAATAGGGGCCATCAAAGTCTAGGGGGTAGGCGCGTTTTGCCAGTCTTGCCTCGGTTTTTGCTTCTCATTTAAGCCTAGATATGGTTGTATACGGGATAAACGTTGGTTGATCAAGTTCCGGGCATGAAAGGGCAATCAGCTGGGATGAAAACCACAAAAAGGCAATTCAAGAATCGAACGGGTTCGCTTCTTAAATAGTCTTTTCTGATGAGGGCATCCTTTTAGGCAGCAAAGAAACGTGCTTACTCTAATGGGTGGCTTTGAAGAGATGACAGTTTCAATTGCTATTTCGTATCAGTTAGAAAGGGAGATACAACAATGTTTGGAATTGGAGCAAGAGATTTAGGAATCGATTTGGGAACAGCCAATACACTTGTTTATGCAAAAGGAAAAGGAATTGTCGTACGGGAGCCTTCCGTTGTCGCCATTCAGACAGATACAAAACAAATTGTGGCAGTAGGAAATGATGCCAAAAATATGATTGGACGGACGCCAGGCAATGTGGTGGCTACTCGTCCGATGAAAGACGGAGTCATTGCGGATTATGAAACAACTGCTACCATGATGAAGTATTACATCTCTCAAGCAACCAAAAATAAAGGGTTTTTTACGCGAAAACCATATGTGATGGTGTGTGTTCCTTCAGGGATTACGGCAGTGGAAGAAAGAGCCGTGATCGATGCTACTCGTCAAGCCGGTGCAAGAGATGCTTATACCATTGAAGAACCGTTTGCTGCAGCCATAGGAGCCAATTTACCGGTATGGGAGCCGACAGGAAGCATGGTTGTGGATATTGGCGGAGGAACAACGGAAGTAGCCATTATTTCCTTGGGCGGCATTGTGACAAGCGAGTCATTAAGAGTGGCAGGTGATGAAATGGATGAAGCAATAATTGCGTACATCCGTAAGCAGTATAATTTATTAATTGGAGATAGAACAGCGGAAATCGTCAAAATGGAAATTGGGTCGGCAGATGGAAAAGCGGATGTTGAAAAAATGGATATTCGTGGCCGAGACCTTTTGACAGGATTGCCAAAAACGATTGAAATTTCCGCGGAGGAAATTGCCACTGCCTTAAAGGACACCGTCTATGCTATTGTAGATACTGTAAAAAGCACATTGGAGAAAACTCCTCCGGAATTGGCTGCTGATATTATGGATAGAGGAATTGTGTTGACTGGGGGAGGAGCTCTATTGCGCAATTTGGACAAAGTGATTAGCAATGAAACGAATATGCCTGTGATCATTGCCGAAAATCCTCTTGATTGTGTGGCAGTTGGAACGGGCAAAGCGCTCGATCATATTCATTTGTTCAAAAATAAAGCAAAATAAGATTGCTTTTTTCACAAATAGAAATCTCTTCTGCCTGTGAAAACGCGATGGACCAGGTGGTGAAAAAGCGGCGGCTGGCGTATAGTAAATAAAGGTTTTCGCATTTTTGAAACCAGCCGCCCTTATGTTTTTGCCGACTGGGAAAGCCCATCAGATGATGGACTTTTCATTTCATCCATTGATGAAAAAAGGATAAAATAGAGGTGTACTTCATGCCACAATTTTTTTCAAATAAACGTCTTATCGTTCTTCTTGTCAGCATTATCATTCTCGTGGCATTGGTCGGTTATTCCCTGCGCAATAAAGCAAATATCTCTTGGCCAGAACAATTTGTAAAAGATATAGTTGGATTGGGACAAGCCGTTGTTTCAAAACCCGCAGGAGCTATCACAAATTTTTTTGAAGATATCCAGAATTTAAAAAATACATATCAAGAGAATGAAAAGCTAAAAGCCCATTTAGCGGAATTAGGTCAAATTGAAAGTGAAGTTAATCGATTGAAAAAAGATAATCAAGAGTTGCGGGCGATCTTGAAAAAACAAAAAAGTCTATCGGATTATAGCGTTATACAAGCAACGGTCATAGCGCGAAATCCGGACCGCTGGTTTGATCTCGTCACGATCGATAAAGGAAAAGCGGCAGGGGTCAAACCCGGCATGGCGGTTCAAACAGCGAATGGATTGATCGGAAAAGTAAAAAGTACAGCCAAATTTACGGCTTCGGTTGAATTGTTAAGCGCGCAAGATCCAAAAAACAGAATATCAGCGGTGATTCAATCGAAGAAAAACGTTTACGGCCTCATTGAAGGATACGATCAAGAAAAAGGATATTTGCTGTTAAAGGATATCCCGTTCAATGCGAAAGTAAAAAAAGGGGATAGCGTCATCACTTCGGGACTTGGCGGTGTTTTCCCAAAAGGGCTTTTAATTGGCAAGGTGAAAAAACTGGTGCCGGACCAATATGGTCTAACACAAACAGCTTATATCAAACCCGCAGCAGATATGTATGATCTTGAACACGTTATGGTTGTCAAACGGGAAATGACAACCGTGGGTACAGCAATAGACAACTCGCAACAGCAGCTAAGCACAGTTTACGGGGAGGGGAAAATGTGAAACAGTTTCTTCTTCCCCTTGTTATGGTTGCATGTTTCCTAAGTGAAAATGTATTTTTTAATTGGTGTTCGGAATCGGTGCTGGACAGCAGATGGACGTTAGCTCCCCGATTTTTTACAGTGGCTCTCATTTTAATGACGATTTTTTACAATCGATCTACAGCCATAAAATATGGATTTATATTTGGTCTGCTATTCGATGTGTTCAATACCGAGATATTAGGTGTCTATATGTTTGTTTTCCCATTTATTGTGTACATCACATCGAAATTGATGAAGGTCTTGCAAAATAACTTTTTGATCGTAGGCTTGGTTGCTGCAATCGATCTTTCGATTTTAGAATCAATTCTTTATGCTTTAAATTTATTAATCCAACGAACGGATCTTACATTTGGACAGTTTTTGTCTGACAGGCTTTGGCCGACTCTCATCTTGAACCTTTCCTTTTATCTGCTGTTTGGAGGACTTTTAAAAAGTCTGTTCACCCGTTTGAGAAGAGAGATTTTGGATGCATAATTCATTTGTTCATTTTTAGTTGAAATGGACAAATACAGTAAGCTTTCCATCATAATGGCAGTTGGAGTGTATGCAACAGGGAAAAGAGAAACGAATGGTTCTCTTTTATGTGAATTCCAAATAAGCGGAACATGACGACAAAAAAGGAAAATGCCGAATGGATGTCGAATTACTGGACGACAGAGGTGAACAGTGCGCCATGAAGAAAAGCCAAAATGTTGTGATGAAAGGAACAAAGGACGGATTGACTCTTCATTTAAATGATCGATGTTCCTATGAAGAATTGCTTGAAGAATTGCATCAAAAAATATTGTTGGATCATCAAGACGACGATTCACCGCTTATCTCCGTGAAAATCCAAGCAGGCAATCGTTATTTGACAGATCAACAAATTAATCAGATTAAAGAACTGATCGGTTCACAGAAGAATTTAATTGTAGAAGATGTTTCCATGAATGTCGTCTCGATAGAGGAGGCTATTCGATGGAAGCAAGAAAGCGAAATCATCTCTATCGCCAGCATTGTTCGTTCAGGCCAAGTGATTGAGGTTCCAGGCGATTTGCTGTTGGTTGGAGACGTCAATCCTGGCGGTATGGTGATGGCGGGCGGCAATATTTTTATTATGGGATCCTTAAAAGGGATTGCACACGCTGGATGCTATGGCGATGATAAAGCAGTCATTGTCGCTTCGAAAATGGTTCCGACACAGTTAAGGATTAGCACCTGTTTAAATAGAGCTCCTGATGAATATAGCGAAGATGAGAGTCATGAAATGGAATGTGCCTACATAAATGAATCCAACCAAATTGTCGTCGATCGTTTGCAAGTATTAAAACATCTTAGACCAAATATTACGAGATTTAAAGGGGGACAATAAAGTGGGTGAGGCGATCGTCATAACATCTGGAAAAGGCGGGGTTGGAAAAACAACCACTTCTGCCAATTTAGGGACAGCTCTTGCTTTATTAGATAAAAAAGTGTGTTTAGTAGATACGGATATTGGACTTCGAAATCTAGATGTGGTAATGGGATTAGAAAATAGGATTATTTACGATCTGGTGGATGTCGCAGAAGGTCGGTGTAAAATTCATCAAGCGCTTGTGAAGGACAAACGGTTTGATGACCTGCTTTTTCTGCTTCCAGCTGCGCAAACGAGCGACAAGTCGGCCGTTACTCCAGAACAAATAAAAAAGCTGGTTGAAGAATTGAAACAAGATTTTGATTATATCTTAATCGATTGTCCTGCAGGTATTGAGCAGGGTTATAAGAATGCGGTGGCAGGAGCGGATAAAGCCATAGTGGTTACCACTCCCGAAAAATCGGCAGTACGGGATGCTGATCGGATTATCGGTCTTTTGGAAAAAGAAAGTCATATTGAACCACCTAAGCTTGTGATTAATCGAATCCGCAGCCATATGGTGGAAAATGGCGAAATGCTGGATGTTGATGAAATTACAACCCATTTATCCATTGATTTGCTGGGAATCGTAGTGGATGACGATGAAGTGATTAAATCTTCGAATGCAGGGGAACCAATCGTCCATGACCCCAATAATCGAGCTTCTATTGCTTTTCGGAATATTGCCAAGCGAATCCTTGGCGAATCCATCCCTCTTCAACCGCTTGAACTAGAAAAAGAAGGAGTTTTTTCGCGGATTAAAAAGTTTTTTGGCATTAGGACTAAATAATTTTAAAGAACATTTTCAGGAACCGATTCGGCTTTGCTTTGGATATTCTTTCCAAAGAAGAGGCCGTTTTTTTGTCTCTCCTTTCTTTGGAATCAAAAGCAATAGTCATACTCTCTCTGGACAAGTCATAAAATGGAACATAAAAGGTGCAAAGAGGGATGAGAGATGAAGGATCGAAAAAAAGAAATTAAAAAAAGAATTGCGAAACGAAACAGGCAAAAACGACGTCAAGCCAATCAGCGCGCCTTTCAACCCATCAATATGGCATTTGGAGAAGAAATGGAATTTGATCACCAAGCTATTGATTATGAGGCGCCGGATGAAGCGTATAGCCCCTTGGTGAAAAAAGAATGGTTTCTCTTTAAAACTTTGACTTCGGGAGTCCTTGTTTTAGCAGCCGCAATTGTGTTTAAAAGCCAATCACCGATGATGATCGACAGTCAAAAGTGGATACGCCAAGCCATGGAAACAGACATTCAGTTTGCTTCCATTGCCAATTGGTACGAAAAACAGTTTGGAAAGCCGCTAGCCATATTGCCGCAAGAAAAAACGGTAACGGTGGACAGACCGAAAAAGGATTTGGCCGTTCCGGCTTCCGGAAAAGTAGTGGAAACCTTTGAATCGAATGGAAAAGGGGTCATGGTAAAGACAGGAAAAGGGGAAGTGGTAGATGCGATGAAAGGTGGTCTTGTCATCTTTGCCGGAAAAGAAGACGAAACGGGGAATACAGTAGTCATTCAGCATCCTGATCAATCCGAATCTTGGTATGGGCAATTGCAATCCATTTCTGTAGAGCCATATCAACGCGTTCAAGCAGGGGAAGAAGTCGGAAAGGCGAAAGACCGGGCAGATGGAACGTCCGGAGAATTTTATTTTGCGATAAAACAAGGTGATCATTACATTGATCCAAACAAGGTGATCAAATTTGAATAAAGCCGCAGCTTTCTTTTCCAAAATTCATATTCATCCTCTTCTTTGGCTAGTGATCGGAATTAGCGTTGCCACTGGATACTTTTTTGATTTAATTATGGTGTTATTGATTATTTTCATCCATGAAATGGGGCACCTTTTCACAGCCCTGTTTTTTTCATGGAGAATCAGAAAAGTATCGCTACTTCCATTTGGTGGAGTAGCGGAAATGGATGAACATGGAAATAGGCCATTAAAAGAAGAATGGCTCGTCGTCATTGCGGGCCCTATTCAACATGTATGGATGATGGGATTAGCCTCATTGTTGAATTCCTTTCATATGGTTTCTGAAGTATTTTATGAAAATTTTCTTATGTACAATGGGATGATTCTTTGTTTTAATTTATTGCCGATTTGGCCGCTTGATGGTGTAAAATTAATCATGCTCGTATTGTCCAAAGTCAAAACTTTTATGAGCGCCATGCAATGGACAGTCGTTAGTTCCTTTTTTTTGCTTGTTTGCCTGCATGCAATGGTTTTCATATGGGCTCCGTTTCAACTCCATCTTTGGATGGTTCTCTCATTCTTATATTTTTCGCTTTGGCAAGAATGGAAACAACGTCATTATGTGATGATGCGTTTTTTGCTTGAACGTTATTACGGAAATCGAAGAGGAATACATCAGCTAAAACCGATCACTGTATCGAGCGATACGGCTTTATCGACGGTATTAATGCAGTTTCAACGAGGCGTCAAACATCCGATCATTGTGATGGAAAACGGAGAAGAAAAAGGGAAATTAGATGAAAATGAAGTATTGCACGCTTATTTTTCTGAAAAACAAACAACGGTGAAAATTGGCGACCTTCTTTATCTTTATTGACGGACGTTTTGGAAATGAGTAAAGTATAGTGGACGAGGGGATGTTTTTCCATCACGAGTTTCCATTTTTAACAGCCGTCCCATTTTAACTAATTATGGAAGTACCATATTGATTTATTTTATCCTTCTGCTGAAATAGTCAAGGTGTAATGTTTCTTACAGACACATTTGAGACATTAGCACCTATTTTTTATACTGCCAATCTATAAGCGACAAAAGGTTTTCTTATTTGTGGACATGTTGAAAAGGGTGGAATGATGAATCAAATTATCGTAAGTGCAAAAGGCCGGGAAAAGCGAATGGCGGTTCTCCGCGATGGAAAAGCGGATCAATTTCATATTTTTCAGCCTTCGCATCAATCCATTGTCGGAAATATTTATTACGGGATTATCCAAAAAATTGAGCCGGGAATGAATGCTTGTTTTGTCGATATCGGGATTGGGAAAAACGGTTATTTGCCAAAAGATCAAATTCCCAATTCCCGCCAATTGCCGATTTCGCAATTAGTTTTCGAAGGAGAAAAGATAGCGGTTCAAGTGAAAAAAGATGCCACTGATCATAAAGGGCCTGAGTTGACGGCCCTTATAGAATGGACTGGGATGTACCTTGTCTATATACCGGAAGGAAATTACATCGCCGTTTCGAGAAAAATGGATCAAGCAGAACGGGAAAACTGGAGACAATGGGCGCAGCAATTGAAATTAGAGCAGGAAGGAGTCATTTTAAGAACTTCTGTTGCCGCTGGCGAAAAAGCGGAAATCCAAAAGGAATGGGCTGCATTGCGAAAGATGCATAGAAAGGTATTATCCCATGTGCCTAATAAGAAAGCTCCCGCCCTGCTGTTTCAAAGAGACCCGTTTAAGGAAGAAATCGTCGCTCAATTGCTCAGATTAAAGAGCGGAACGGTGATTGTGGACGATCCTTCCTTTAAAACGTTGATGACTAGTGATGCCCGTTTTTCCAGTCAACATTGGCATTGTGAGATTTATCTCGATCGAGAAGATCTTTTTTCCGCTTTCGGTCTTGATGAGGAAATCCAAAAGGCATTAAAACAAATTGTCTGGCTTCCAAGCGGCGGATATGTCATTATTGAAAAAACGGAAGCGATGACGGTCATTGATGTAAATTCGGGGAAATATACGGGGAAAAGCGATTTTCGTCATACTGCTTTTCTTTCAAATATCGAAGCGGCAAGGGAAATTCCAAGGCAAATTCGATTGCGTGATATAAGCGGCATCATTTTAATCGATTTTATTAATATGGACTCGGACAAAGATAGAGAACAAATCCGGGCAGTTCTGGAGGAGGAAACGGCAAAGGATCCGAAAAGCGTCAACGTATTGGAATTTACTTCACTTGGATTACTCCAACTGACAAGAAAGAAAACGAAAAACTCCCTGCTGGAAACAGTGACGGAACCTTGCCCTGTTTGTATGGGAAAAGGAAGAGTGTTAAGCGCGGCATCTGCTGCTTTTCAATTGGAGAGAGCTCTTTTGGAATATGTGAAACAGGACCAGGAAGCTGTTTTGCTTGACGTAACGGAGGATGTCAAAAAAGTATTTGCTGGCGAACAAAACAAGGATCATTTTCATTTAGAGAATCTCCTAAAGAAAAAAATATACTATCGAATGATCAACAAGCCATATCCTTTTGGAGAAATCGGTAGATTGGGATCAGAGGAAGAAATAAAAACGCTAGGAGAAAGGCCGAAAAAAGGTTGACACTCTTTTATAAAAAGTGATAAAATCTGAATGTTATTATTGTAGCACCCGTGCTACAACCGCTCATAACAGGTTTTAAGTTTTCGCACTGCGAAACACCTGCCATTGGCGAGTCTTAGTTTTTAAGGAGGTGCAGTAAATGTACGCTATTATTGAAACTGGCGGAAAACAGTTGAAAGTCGAAGAAGGCCAAACAGTTTATATCGAAAAAGTGGACGCTGCTGAAGGAGAAACGGTAACTTTTGACCAAGTTTTATTCGTAGGCGGCGAAGAGGTAAAAGTAGGTACTCCACTTGTAGAAGGTGCAACGGTCACTGGCAAAGTGGAAAAACATGGCCGCGGCAAAAAAATCG
Organism: Caryophanales bacterium; assembly: GCA_014896555.1. Lineage (GTDB taxonomy): Bacteria > Bacillota > Bacilli > Bacillales > DSM-4216 > Bacillus_O. Next base: position 24,567 of record JADBKC010000015.1, read on the forward strand.
TTGTTTTTAAATACAAACCAAAGAAAAATTATCGCCGCAAACAAGGTCATCGTCAACCTTACACAAAAGTCGTGATTGAAAAAATCAACGCGTAAGGCGATATAAGATGATAAACGTCTTGATCGAAAAAGATCCATCCGGCAATATTCGTTCTTTTACAATGGATGGACATGCCGATTTTGCTGAATACGGCCAAGATATCGTTTGCGCCGGGGCATCAGCTGTGTCATTCGGGGCCATTAATTCCATCATGGTGTTGACTAATGTGGAACCGGAGATTGAACAAAAAGGCGGCGGAGGTTCTCTTCGTTGTGTTATCCCTGAAACGGCAACAGGAAAAGAAATGGAAAAAGTTCAGCTTCTATTGGAAGCCATGGTGGTGTCCTTGCAAACGATCGAACAGCAGTACGGAGATTATATCAAGATTGCATTTAAAACTGCAGGAGGTGGAAAGAATGCTTAAATTAGATCTTCAGTTTTTTGCATCGAAAAAAGGGGTTGGGTCTACTAAAAACGGCCGCGACTCGATCGCAAAACGCTTAGGCGCTAAACGTGCGGATGGACAATTTGTGACAGGCGGTTCTATTCTTTATCGCCAACGCGGAACGAAAGTCTATCCTGGCGAAAATGTTGGCCGCGGAGGAGACGACACGCTTTATGCAAAAATTGACGGCGTTGTTCGTTTTGAACGATTTGGCCGCGACAAAAAGAAAGTAAGCGTCTATCCTGTTGCGAAAGAAGCATAATCCTTTTTCTGTTAGGGGTGCCCAAAGGGAAACTTTTGGGCGCCCTCTTTTTTTGTTTTCAGGAACATTGGAAGCGGTAAAAAGCGTTTGGTCGCTCATTGGTTGCATGCAGCTGTTTTTTAATAAGCAATCCTCTGTATCTCATTTCAATCTTTTCTGTTATACTTCATAATGAAGAATGAATGGAGAAACCATTGAAAGAGGAATGGTTATTATTTGACAAAATAGGAGTAAAAGAATGAACAATGACTGGACGCTGCTGGAAGTTTTAAAATACGTGCGGCATGATTGGATGAACCGTATCCAGTTAATCAAGGGCAATCTTGATTTAGGACATACAGAAAATGCAAAACGCGTGATTGACGAGGTTATTTTAAACAGCCGTCAAGAAACAAGACTAACCAATTTAAATTTGCCTCGTTTTGCTGAATGGATCATGACTTATAATTGGCAGTCTCGGGAATTGACGCTCGAATACGAGATTTTGGATGATTATCATAACGTTCCGTTAAATGATCAGCTCATAACAGAATGGATGTGTTCCTTATGCCAAGAAATCGAAAAGCGGATCGATCCCAAGGGAGAAAATCATTTATTTCTTTCCATTCAAGAAAGGGACAAGGCGTATTGTTTCTTTTTTGAATTAAGTGGGATGATAAAAGACAGCTACGAAGTCAAAAGATGGATTGAGCAATCTGTAAAATCGCTTTTCGAAACAGTGGTGGAATTCATCGAATCAACGGATGAGAACTTGCAGTTTCAAGTTTTTTTTGCCCCTATGGAACGTTAGCGGAGTGGATATAACAATCAATTGAAGCTGGTACAGAATATCACCATTCTGTTTTGAATAAGAGGTCAATGATGATGGTGAAATAAATTGGCTTTCTTGAAGCGATTTTGGATGAAAAAACTTAGAAGAAGAACAGCCACTGTATTCCAAGATTTGTAAAAGCGCACTCCAGCACAGAAGTACTAGCCTTTGATCAAGAAAAACTTTCGTCAAATGAAGATCATCTATTCTTCAAAGGGGAAAGTCAAACGAGTCCAATGTTTTTTGAATGTGAAAAATCTTTAAACCCGTAAAACGGAAAAAAGACATGCAAGTACATTTAGGATATAACGATCTTAAATAGACTGTATTGGGAAGTAAATGGAGGTTTTCTATGTTTGTCGATCAAGTCAAAATCTACGTGAAAGGCGGAGACGGCGGAAATGGCATAGTAGCGTTCCGGCGTGAAAAATATGTGCCAAAAGGCGGTCCTGCCGGGGGAGATGGCGGCAAAGGAGCCGATGTTGTGTTTGAAGTCGATGAAGGGTTGAGAACGCTGATGGATTTCCGCTATCAGCGCCATTTTAAAGCGCCGCGCGGAGAAAATGGAATGAGTAAAAATCAGCACGGAAAAAATGCGGAGGATATGGTAGTCAAAGTACCACCGGGAACGGTTGTGATCGATGATGATACGAAAGAAGTCATCGCCGATTTAACGGAACACGGCCAGCGTGTAGTGGTAGCGAAAGGAGGCAGAGGTGGAAGAGGAAATACCCGTTTTGCCACTCCTGCCAATCCCGCTCCAGAAATTTGCGAGAAAGGAGAACCGGGAGAAGAACGATATGTCGTTCTTGAATTAAAACTTCTTGCTGATGTTGGTCTTGTCGGTTTTCCAAGTGTAGGAAAATCAACGCTATTATCTGTAGTGTCACGCGCAAGACCCAAAATTGCCGACTACCACTTTACGACGATTGTTCCTAACCTTGGCATGGTGGAAACAGAAGATGGCCGCAGTTTTGTGATGGCTGACTTGCCAGGGCTGATTGAAGGCGCCCATCAAGGCGTCGGGCTCGGACACCAATTTTTGCGGCATATTGAACGAACACGTGTAATTGTCCATGTCATCGATATGTCAGCGTCTGAAGGTCGGGATCCGTATGAAGATTATGTAACGATCAACAATGAGCTAAAAGAATATAACTTGCGGTTGACCGAGCGGCCGCAAATTATTGTGGCGAATAAAATGGATATTCCAGAAGCACATGAAAACTTAAAACGGTTTAAAGAAAAACTTCAAGAAGATTATCCTGTTTTTCCTATTTCAGCGGCAACGAGAGAAGGAATACGGGAGCTATTGTTTGCGATTGCGGATAAGCTGGAAGAAACACCGGAATTTCCTCTTCATGAAGCCGCAGAAAAAGAAGGCGTTCACCGAGTGGTTTATAAATACGAACGTCCAGAAGAGGAGTTTACTATTACAAGAGATCCTGATGGTGCCTTTGTTCTAAGTGGGGCAAAATTAGAAAAGCTGTTTAAAATGACAGACTTTACCCGTGATGAATCAATCCGCCGCTTTGCTAGACAAATGAGAAGTCTTGGAGTCGACGAGGCTCTCAGAGAAAAAGGAGCGAAAAATGGCGATACCGTCCGCCTATTGGATTACGAATTTGAATTTATCGAATAAGTATTTAGTCCGGCCGTGCTCTCCGTTAAGCCATGATCGGCCGGCGATCTTTACACAAGCACTGCCAAAAGCTTCATTTTATCGCAGTTGGGGGAAAATGCATTGCGAAAAAAGGATCTGAATCAAAAATATTATTTAGTTCGTGAGGATGTCCTGCCGGAAGCCATGAAGAAAACTTTGGAAGTAAAAGAGCTTTTGGAACGCGGAAAAGCCGACTCTGTCCAAGATGCCGTGAACAAAGTCGATTTAAGCCGGAGCGCCTTTTATAAATACAGGGATACAGTGTTCCCTTTTCATACGGTCGTAAAAGAGAAAATCATTACATTGTTTTTTTATTTGGAGGATCGTTCAGGAACGCTGTCGCAGTTGCTGGAGGTAGCGGCTCGCTTCCATTGCAATGTGCTGACCATCCACCAGACAATTCCCATTCAAGGCCGGGCGAATGTCACCCTTTCGCTTGACGTGACCAATATGTCAACCGATTTGGATGATTTGCTCACCAAGCTAAAAAAACTAGAGTTTGTCGAAAAAGTAGAAGTGCTAGGTTCTGGAGCATAAAAATCCCGCATTAAGGAGCAGTAATTCCCTACCATTTGGGCAAAAGGACAAGAACATTTCATACGGTGTAGGGAAACTGCCCCTAAATGCCTGATTAGTTCCACTAACCATTCGTGTTCCACGAATGGAAGTGTCACTTAATTTTTCATAATTTTCTTGACGAGGAGAGGGAGATAAAATGAAGATATCTTATTTAGGACCTGCGGCAACATTTACGGATTTAGCAGTTTGTTCTGCTTTTCCGCAAGCGGAAAAAAAGGCATGCATGACGATTCCGGAATGTATGGATGAGGTCATGGAAGGAAAAGCGGACTTGGCAGTGGTGCCGCTTGAGAATACACTGGAAGGAACTGTGAATTTAACGATTGATTATTTAACTCAGGAAGTGGATTTGAAAATTTTAGCGGAGTTGATTGCTCCCATTCGGCAGCATTTATTAATGCACCCTCAAAATGCCGAGCGTTGGAAGAACATCGAAAAAGTCTTATCTCATCCCCATGCCATTGCCCAATGCTATAAGTTTTTACATACATATTTTGGGGAAGTGCCGCGTGAAGAAGCGGCATCGACGGCCGCGGCTGCTCGTTATGTAAGTGAACATCCGGAACAGATCACTGCTGCGATTGGAAATTCATTATCTGCTGAAAAATACGGTTTAACAATTGTGAAGGAAAATATTCATGATTATGATTTCAATCATACAAAATTTATTGTGTTGTCCAAAGACGAACAAAAGTTGGAATTGCCTTTTGAGTCTAGTGCGGAGAAGACGACTATTATGGTCACATTGCCATCGGATCAAGCAGGCGCACTGCATCAAGTATTATCAGCGTTTGCTTGGCGAAAAATCAACTTGAGCAAAATTGAATCAAGACCGGTCAAAACAGGACTAGGAAACTACTTTTTTATTATTGATATTAATCAAAAGATGGACAGCGTATTGCTGCCCAATGCCTTTGCCGAGATGGAAGCGTTAGGCTGCACGGTCAAAGTTCTTGGAAGCTATTTATCTTATCAAATTTAAATGGAAAATGGGCATCTAGCCAACAAGGCTTTTGATGCCCTTTCTTCTTCACGAATGTTATGAAGAAACCGGTTTTAGTCTAGAAATCAATGAAAATCTTTCCGGGATTTCCGAGACGTCAAACTATTCGTCCAAGAGAAATCCTGCTTTTTTCAGGGCTTTTTCCGCAGCATCAAGAGCGTGGGAATCTTTGGCGCTGACAGTATGGAGATGCACACCATCGGTCAGCTCCGACAAAAAGGCAGCGTTCGTTTCTCGAATACTAGCCATAAACTGTTCGACTTCTTTTCGATTAGACACCATAATGGACGCTGTTAAGTCGCCGTACACCGGGTGTTCAATTTTCACATCTTTTACGGTAAGGCCGTGGTCCACAAGCAAATTAAGCTCCGCTTCTGTTTCCTCCGGAGTATGATAACAGGCGATGGTCCGCTCAAAAGCGCCGTCACTCCCCGGATGCGGTAAATACATATATCCTTGGCTTGTAGCAATAATCGGTTCGTTTCTAGCTTTTAAAATGGTAATATCATTAACGATCACTTGACGACTAACATTGGTTTTTTTCGCTAGTTCACTTCCAGTGATCGGATCCGACGATTGTTTTAAGTATTGCAAAATAAGCGTTCTTCGCTCTTCCCCTAAAATTTTTCTGCCGGAAGACAACAAAATCCCTCCATTGCTAAAGTTCTTCATTCTCTTTTCCATTACGATTGTACCATAGTTCTTTGAGCTAGCGAACCCGGTGAGAACTTGCGAGCGATTCCAAAAAGAGCTTTCGCCAGCTCGATGATATCAATGTCGGCCGTTTGATGGCTGAAGGAAATTCGAAAAAACTGTTTGGCAGAAGCATCAGGTTCTCCTATGGCAGCCATCGTTTTCGCTCCTTCTCCTTTACTTTCTGAACATGCACTGCCCGTGGAAATCGCAAAGCCAAGCCGGTTGCATTCAAGCATGACAAGCTGACCTTCTATTCCGTCCATTGCCATTCCGATAATGGATGGAAGCTGGGCGCTTTGTTCTGCTTCATAAATGGTATAGGGGAAAGACGGCAATGCGGAACGGAAAAGTTCGCGTTTTCTTAAGCATTCCTTCCAATAGGATGGGGGATCGGTTTTAGCAGCAGCTACTGCGAAAGCAGCAATTCCAGGTACATTGACCGTTCCGCCGCGGAATCCGTGTTCTTGTGAGAGAAGCGGAAAAACTGGTTCATAGGAGCAGTCAGGATGTATATAGACGGCTCCGACTCCTTTTGGTCCGCCGATTTTGTGGGAAGAAACGGTGATACTGTCCACATAAGGAATGATTGTGCGTACATCCACTTTTCCAAAGGACTGGACACAATCTGTGTGAAATAACACTTTGTTTCGATCAATAAGCCTGCTGATTTCTTGTATGGGCTGAATGGTTCCAATTTCTTGATTAACGTGTTGGATGGAAATCAATATCGTGTCAGAGCGAAGATTTTCAAGAACCCTTTTGGGCGAAATTCGACCGTCTTTTTCCATTTTTAGCTTGGTAACGTGAAATCCCTCTTTTTCCAGAAAGCTAAAGGCGGAATGGACGGAATTATGTTCGCTCTCGGCCGTGATGATATGGTTTCCTTTGCCGGTTTCTCGCGCTTTTCTGGCTAGTGATAATATAGCAAGTAAATTGCTTTCTGTTCCCCCTGAAGTAAAAAAAAGGCCTCTAGGTTCTATACCCATTCGTTCAGCAAGAATGGAACGGCAATTCTCTAATACATCCCGGGCGCCGATCCCAATGTTATGGTGGCTTTCGCTGTTTCCAAAATACATTTTGTTCATTTCCACATAGGCGGAAATTGCTTCTTCGTCCATTGGAACAGTGGCCGCGCAGTCAAAATATTTCATTTTTCCTCTCCTTCCTAAGTCTGTCAAACAATCGATCGATTTCAAAAAATACTTGTCAATAGTTTAATTTTATGTAAACATATATGTCAAGACATGTGTAAAAAACAAAATTAAAATCTCCGACGGTTTATAGATGAAAAAGTTGCAGATATGTAGAGACAAAAAGGGGGATGGAGAATGGAGAAAGAAGCGTATGTGGTGATTATGGGAGGAGGGGTGGCTGCTTTTCAGCTTGTTCGCTGCCTTCATTCGCCATTTCATGTCGTGATTATTACAAAAAGCAAAATCCGACACAGCAACTCTTACAAGGAACAGGGCGGGATTGCTGCGGTTGTTACAGAAACGGTTCGATTGGATTTGCATGTTCGCGATACGTTAGTTGGAGGAAGATGCGATAGGGGAAACAGCATCCAGCGGGGTTTATGGAGCAATAAACTGGTAACTAATTCTCTTTTAGAAGGGCTTGTTTTTGGAAAAAGATTAGCCGAGTTTATTAACCATCATCCTCGTGTTTCGCCGATCCGATCCGATCTTTACGACTATCCATTGAGAGTGACAGAAGACGAAATTGAAAATCTCGATTCAGAAAAGTTGAAATGGAACATGATCGAAAATGTAGGAATCATTCGAAATGAAGCCGGGCTTTACAGACAATTGAATTGGCTGCCGGTTCAGTTGTTAGATTCTTTAATGGAACAATCTTTGGAAAGACTGTCTATCGAACAAATTCAAACGACTTTTATGTTTATCAATAGTTTTATCATGACGAAGTCGGCTTTCATTCGGAAAGAGAGCCGCGGTTCCCACATTCGAAGCGATTTTCCAAATAAAGGCTTGTTGGGGAAGGTCAATGTATTATTCATGAATAAAGGAATACGACTTTGAGGAGAGAGTTTTATGAATCACATCAAACTGGAATCCATGCTTAAAGATTTTTTTATTGAGGATATCGGGGACGGGGATATGAGCGGGGAAGCCATATTTACATCTGATGATCAAGGCTCATTTTCCTTTTTGGCAAAATCGAATGGTGTTTTTTGCGGCAGTGATGTCATTAAGACAGGTTTTCGTCTGATTGATCCCACTTCGGAGGCAACTGTTTATCGGAAAGATGGCGACTTAGTGGAAAAAGGAGAAGACATAGCTGAAATCAAGGGAACGATGCGGGGTCTTCTCCAAGGCGAAAGAGTGATTTTAAATTTGATTCAAAGAATGTCCGGGATTGCCACGATAACGGCTAAAGCGGCTGAAATCGTGAAGGGGACGGGGGCGAAAATCTGCGATACAAGAAAAACGTCCCCCGGTCTTAGGATGCTCGAAAAATATGCCGTTCGAATAGGCGGGGGCTATAACCATCGCAAAGGACTTTATGATGCCATTATGTTAAAAGACAATCATATTGCTTTTAGTGGAAGCATTTTGTCCGCAGTGAAAAGAGCAAAACAGTTTGCAGGTCATACGACGAAAGTAGAAGTGGAAATTGAAACAAAAGAACAGCTGCTGGAAGCGGTAGAAGCCGGTGCCGACATTATTATGTTTGATAATTGCACACCGGAACAAATACGTGATTGGATCGCTTATGTGCCCGAACATATTTGTACAGAAGCTTCAGGCGGCATTACGTTGTCAAACTTGAAAGCGTATGCTGAAACAGGGGTACAATGGATTTCTCTTGGCTTTTTGACCCACTCTTACCATGTGCTCGATATCAGTGCAAAGGTGCATCCAAGTTTTAAACATTAAAAGGGGGTATGGATGATGAACTTGTTGAAGGCGATTCAACAAACAACGGTGATTCCGGAGCATTATAACAAGCTGACAAACGAAGAGATGGAAGATAGAGTTCGAGAACTGAAAAATCGTTTAGGAAAAAGATTGTTTATTCCTGGACATCATTATCAAAGGGATGAAGTGATTCAATTTGCTGATGCCATTGGAGATTCTTTCAAGCTGGCGAGGATTTCTGCCAATAATAAAGAGGCAGAATACATCGTTTTTTGTGGAGTTCATTTTATGGCAGAGACGGCTGATATTTTGACCGCGCCTGATCAAAAAGTGATATTGCCTGATAGGAAAGCCGGCTGTTCAATGGCGGATATGGCAGATATCCATCAAACGGAGCGGGCATGGAATAAGCTTCAGAATTGGTTTGGCGACACCGTTTTACCTTTAACATATGTGAATTCTACGGCAGAGATCAAAGCATTTGTCGGCAGAAACGGCGGGGCAACGGTTACTTCTTCCAATGCCCATAAAATATTGAAGTGGGGATTCTCTCAAAAAGAACGAATTCTGTTTCTTCCAGATCAACATCTTGGTCGAAATACCGCTTACGATTTAGGTGTCGATCTTCATCAAATGGCTCTTTGGGATCCATTGGCAGACGAATTGGACTATGAAGGAGACTTGAATGATGTAAAAGTGATTTTATGGAAAGGGCATTGTTCTGTACATGAAAATTTCACCATCTATAATGTCCGCGAAGTGCGGAAAACATATCCAGACATCAACATTATCGTACATCCGGAATGTCGTCGGGAAGTGGTGGAGGCGGCGGATAGCAGCGGTTCCACCAACTATATTATCCAAACAATTGAAAACGCGGCGCCGGGAACATCTTGGGCGATCGGAACAGAGATGAATCTTGTCAGTCGTCTGATCAAGCAACATCCAGATAAACATATTATTTCCCTTAACCCCCATTTTTGCCCATGTATGACGATGAACCGTATTGATCTTCCCCATCTGCTTTGGTCATTGGAGTCCATTGACAAAGGGGATCCCATCAATCAAATCAAGGTATCTGAACAAGTGGCAGCCGAAGCAAAACTTGCGCTTGAACGAATGCTTGCACTCTCATGATTCAAATGGCCACATCTCATGTCTTTCCGAGCAGGAAAGGCATATTTTTTTGAAAAAAAACATAAATTTTTGTGTAAGTTTAATCGCATTTTGGGATCGAAGGCATACAATATATGGACTTACGCCTAAGGAGGGAATAATGTTGAAGATCCATATAGTGCAAAAAGGTGATACGCTGTGGACGATCGCAAAAAAATACGGCGTTTCTTTTGAAGAATTAAAAAAGATAAATTCTCAACTCTCCAATCCGGAAATGATTATGCCTGGCATGAAAATTAAAATACCCGGAACAGGGGGAAGCGTAAAAAAAGGGTCCGGCCATCATCATAGTAGTACCCATCATCACAGTAAAGAAATGAAGTATGAACATCCTTTTAAAGAAATGAAACCTCCAACTGTCCCTGCTGCCGAAACTCCTAACCAAATCATTAAAAAAGAAGTCCCGAAAGAAAAGCCGCAACCTGTCACACCCATTATGCCGCAGCCAATCGTTCCTGATATAGAAATCAATCAACATTTTGATGTGACAATGGAGCAAGTGAACAAACAAATGAGTCAACAAGTGCAAAAAGAAATTCATAAAGTACCTCCCAATCTATTTCCTGGATTAGAGGAGTCAGCGGAAATCATGGAAGAACATGAATCATCGTGTCATCCACCTATGCCGCAAGTCGAGTATAGCGGATGTTATGAAGGCAGCTTTCCATACGTAAATCCATACTATATGAATTGTTATTCTGCTCCCATCATGCCGGTATATCCTTGCCAAGGGCAGTGGCCGCAACCAGTCCCGTACGTTCAATCTAGTATGACACCCGTTTATCAGCAGCCTTCCTATCCATATGGACTTCCTGGAGCGATGATGAACGAACCAATGGAAGAGTCATCCTCAGCGCTTTTGCCTTTTTCGGAAATGCAGGCTCCGGGAATGTATCCTCTAGGTAGCTATGGGAACCAGCCGGGTTTTGCACCGGTTTCCCAAATGCCTCCGGTGACTGGCGTTGGTCCTTATTATAGCGCTCCTTATTCTGGTGCAGTCTATCCGCCGATGCCAAATCAACCGATCTCCAATCAACCAATGCCTTATCAACAGGCAGGACCGACGGAGGGTAAATGGTCAAATGATTGCCATTGCCAAGATCAAAGCGGAGAACAAGTGCAAATGCCGTCTTATCCAGGAGGGCTTATCATGCCGGTTCAGCCGGCGCCTTATCAGCCCATGTATTCGCCAGCACCGAATATGTACGGAACTTACGGCCATCTCTATTCAAATCTGGCTGCACCGTATGGAGGACCAGGCTATCAGCCGCCGTTTGATCAATCTACTGCTTTTAGGGCCCCAAGTACAGATGATGAGGGTCATGATGATCAATAATATATCTCAAGGGGACGATTTTTTTCATCGTCTCCTTTTATCTGTTCAGAATGTGCTGAATGAACCTGTGCTGGCATATAAACCTATAAAGGAAGGAAAATGGAACATTTTTTTGCCGTCAGGATCATGGTTTTTGAAGGAATTTTCTTCAGTAGAAAAATGGAAACAACAATTGTCCCTAATTCGTTCGCTCCATTGTGTTCATTTTTTCAAAACAGCAGAGCCTCATCCTATGCAAACGGAAAAAGTCATTTCCTTTCAAAAACGATGTTTCGGGGTTTTCCGATGGATCGAATCATCCATTCCCCCTTTTTCCTATAAAAGCGAAGAAGAAAGAATTCAAGCTCTTTCTGTTTTAAATGAATTTCACGCTTGTACGGAGACATTTTATCAAACATTTCTATCCGTTATTCCGCACTTTGAGCAATTAAAAAAATGGCAGGAGAGGTATTATGAATTCGAGGCGAATAGTAAGAAATTGGAATGGTATTTATCTTGGAGTGCGATTAAAAGGTATTTGTGGATGGGGGGAAAAGCGATAGAGCTAATTTCAAAATCCACTATACAAGGTGAAATGGCGATCATTCATGGCGATGTAGCCCATCATAATTTTATCAAAGATCGGTCTAACCGTTTGTTTATTACGGATTTCGACCTTGTCGCTATTGCTCCGAAAACATATGATTACATTCAGTTTGCCATGAGAGTTTTGCCCATTCTTCATTGGGATGAATCCCTTCTTTGGAAACACCCCTTTTTGGACCAATATCAAGATGATCCGTCTTTTCTTGCTCATTTGCTGTTTCCAGCGATATCTTTCGAGAATGGAACCGTTTTTTCAAACGCCCTCGAAACGGTCATTTACCGTATTTATATCAAATAACCGTTAAGGAAATGGACGAACGAACGGCATTTTTTAATAGAATATTCTCTAAAGTATCCAAGTAACTTCCACTCAATTTCCCTCTAAGTCGTATAGTTTTTTTTTAGCCCCGCACACTAATGAATGAGCTGATCAACGAGCTCACTATGTGGAAAGGGGGGGAAATGGTGAAGAAAATTTACCAATCTCTCGTTTCGGGAGTCATGGTGGTTTTGAGTCTTGCCGCTTGTTCAGGAGGAGAAGACGCTTATGGAGGCGACCGCCCTAATTATCATCCAAAGGGCGTTTTTTCCAACGAAGGGCATGGCGGTGACACAAATGACCGTCATGATGGTCCAATGACAGAGCTGTATGACCATTCTATTGGCAAAGAAGGTCAGGCCATTCGTGAACATAAAAGAAGATATTTACAAGTACGTGATGAAAACGGAAATCCTCCCAATCCGACCGTTCCGCTTGCGAAAGATGATAAAAACTTTTGGGCCAGAGATAATCAATTTAGCCGTAAAGAAATAAACTACCATGGCCATTTGCAAACTCAATTGCCCGAGACCAAAAATTCTTATTATCATGCCTATGAAGGGAAACTGGCAGAGAAACTTGCAGCTAGAGCAGCCAACGTCAATCATGTTCAAGATGCAAGAGCTGTCATTTATGGCAAAGATGTGATCATTGCGGTCATACCCGAAAACGGATCGGCTAAAGAAAAAGTCAAATCAAGCGTCAAAAAAGCAGTCCAACCGTATGTAAACGGGCGCCGATGCACTGTTGTCACGGGTATAGGCAATTTCGGCCGCGTTCGCAATATTGATAATGAACTAAGGGACGGCGGACCAAAAGATCAAATAGAGCTTGATTTAAAAGAAATGGTGCGAACTTTACGCCATCAGGAAAGATAAAGAAAAGAGGGGATGTCCCGAAAGTCAGTAAAATGACACAGGGGCTCCCCTTTTTTGAGTAAAGCTTTCTATCTTGAAATTTACTCGCTTTCTGCGTGTCTTCTCGCTCTCGTGCCCCGCCGCCTGGTCCGCTTTTTCCACTGATTCTCGCTCGTTTCGCGGTCATCACCATTTCACTTAGCCAATACCAAAAAACAACGCTTTTTCCATTATTCTGTAGAAATCTAAGAGGAGACCGGCACATCCATTATCATTCGGCGTTGGAAGGAATAAAAAGAAAAAGCGAAGAAGAGGAAGAGACTTTGGTCTGTCGAGGCTGCGCTTGTGTTCGTCTGAACGGTCCGTAATGCCCAGAAACTTACCAAAAGGAAATAAAATGTGCTATATTATTGTCGGAAAAACAGATTTGAGAGGGGTATTTAGGATGGCAGGTCATTCTAAATGGAAAAATATCCAACGGAGAAAAAATGCGCAGGATGCGAAAAAAGGGAAAGTGTTTCAAAAGCTGGCGAAAGAAATCTACGTAGCCGCCAAAAGAGGGATTCCTGATCTTGACGCCAACCCTGCGTTACGGCTTGTCGTTGAAAAAGCGAAAGCGGCAAACATGCCTAATGAGAATATAAAGCGAGCCATTGAAAAAGCGCGTGGCAATCAAAGCGGAGAAAATTACGAGGAAATTGTGTATGAAGGATATGGTCCCGGCGGTGTAGCTATTATGGTCACGTGCTTGACTGACAACAAAAACCGCACGGCATCAAATGTGCGGATGGCTTTTTCGAAAAATGGAGGAAATCTTGGGGAAACAGGCTGTGTTTCTTATTTGTTTAACCGCAAAGGCTATTTGGTCATTGAAAGAGAAGATTTGAATCTCGACGAAGATGATATGCTTCTGCAAGCTATTGAAGCCGGAGCGGAAGAAATGGAAACGAGCGAGGAAGCTTTTGAAATTTATACGGATCCGGAGAACTTTATGGAAGTAAAAGAAAACTTGGAAAAAGCGGGATTTTCTTTTGCAACCGCTGAAATCACGATGGTTCCGAAAACGTATACGGCGCTTGATGATGAGCAATCAGCCAAAATGGAAAAATTGCTCGACATGCTCGAAGACAACGATGATGTGCAAGAAATTTACCACAACTATCAAGAGGCTTAACAAGATGAGTCCATC
>JADBKC010000166.1 GCA_014896555.1 Caryophanales bacterium
TCTTGAAGAAATGCAAAAAATTCGACGATGTGCTCTTCATCAACGCCTCGGAGCTCTACGAAAAAGGCAAGCGGCAAAACACCCTGCTGCCCGAACACATACGCAAGATAGTGGACACCTACCGCGAGCGCAAAGAAGAAGAACGCTTTTCGCGGCGTGTATCCATGGAAGAAATCGAAGAAAACGACTACAACCTCAACATCACACGTTATGTGAGCACCGCCGTTGAAGAAGAACCAGTTGACCTGCAGGAAGTAAACAAAAAACTCATTGAGTTAGATAAACAAATAGCCAAAGCCCGAGAGACACATAATCAGTTTTTAAAGGAATTGGGCTTACCGCCGATTTAAAGGGAGGTGATACACACAAATTGGCAAGCACATTTCCAAAGCCACATATCATCTTGATATGCTTAAATTAATTGTAATACTTCCATTCCTCACCTGAAAATAATTCTGTTGCTATTCAAAATTAGAAAGGGTGAAAAAAATATTGTAAAAAAGGAGTATATTGTGTATATTTGAGGCGTTAAGTGCAAGCGTAGAAAGACAACCACACAACAAACGGACACGAACTTAAACGAGAAAAAAGTAAACCATTTTGACAGGTGAAAACAGACATAAAAACGATACAACTAACAGACAGCGATTAAGCCGACACTCATTACCGACCCAATATACTTTATTTTTTCTCACCGCACTTTGTTTTTAATTCAATTTTATTGCCACCCACAAACAACCCTTCGACAGAGCACATGAATAAAACAATTAAAATTTAAAGAATTTTGACAAGATGATATTTTAAAACAAGAATGAGAAACAAAATCTTCATAAGCCATGCCGCACCTGATGACAACGATTTTACAAAATGGTTGGCATTAAAGCTCATTGCGCTGGGTTATGAAGTATGGTGTGATGTTCTGTTCTTGGATAAAGGAGCTGATTTTTGGAAAGTAATAGATAAGGAAATCCGTGAAGGGGCAATTAAGTTCTTGCTGGCAACTTCAGAAATAGCTATTAAGCGAGATGGTGTGCTAAAAGAAATTGCCGTTGCGGAAAAAGTGAAAAAGCAACTGAAGGATGATAATTTCATCATTCCCTTAATCATTGACGAAAATCTTTCTTATGACGATTTGCCGCCCGAAATTATTCGCCTTAATGCGGTAGACTTCAAAAAGTCTTGGGCTGTAGGTTTGCAAGATTTATTGAAAGCACTTGATGACCAAAAAGTAGAAAAGAACAGTCCAGACCCCGACAAGAGCAATGCCTTGTATCAACAGATTTTTCTGCACAATAAAGGAATAATTGAACGAGAAGAAATTTATGATTCCAATTGGTTCAGCATTTTATCATTTCCCAAAGAATTGCGGTTTCATGATTATGAAAAGTTGATGCCAAAAGGATTTGATGTCCGTGAGCTTACTTATCCTGCCGTTCGCTACAAAAACTATCTCTGCACGTTTGCTTGGGAATATGATTTCATGCATCAGTTACCAAAAACAGAAACATACAACAGCAGCCAAACAATTAGAATACCAACTGAAGAAATACTATCGGGCAAATACGATTCGCCATTCATTGGCAACTTTGAATGTCAGCGGTTGATTGTTCAACTATTGAATAAGGCGTTTGAATTGAGAATGAAAGAGAAAGGAGTGCGGGAATATCCTATGTCAAACAAAATGGGTTATTGGTTTGAAAAGGGAAAGCTGGAGAAGGATAAGTTCAATAAAGTGCTGTTGGTTGGTAAGCAAAAAGATAAACATTGGCACTTCGGTATATCAGCAGCTGGTAAACTCTATCCGTTTCCTGTGTTGATGATTTCGTCACATATCTTTTTCACCAAAGATGGTAAAGAACTCATTGAAAGCAAAAAAATACAACATGCAGCACGAAGAAGACAGGGTAAAAATTGGTGGAATGACGATTGGCGAAATAAACTACTTGCCTTCGTAAAATACTTGTCAGATGATGAAAACAGTTTTTATTTGGAAGTAGGGAGTGAAGAGAAAATTTATATCTCAAACGAACCTGTTCAGTTTGTGGGAAAAGTGAGCTACAATATGCCTGAGAAAAATAACCTGAAAGATGAAGCGGAAATTTCAGATTTAAATGATTTGAATGAATTTGATGGAGAAATTTTTGAAGAAACCGACTCTGAATGAAGGAATTGATTTACATACATGAACCGAATATACTTTTTGCAAATGGACAAAAATGTGCAGACCCAAGAGACGGACTAGCTTTGTTTGGCCCATTCACAAAGATATATGGCATTAAAAGCGGTGTAGTTGGAACTCAGTACGGTTTAAGCATCTTCAAAAATTACATAAATCACATACAAAAGCCCATCTATAACGCTAATAACATTACCCGACCCATGTTTCCTGGATTTGAAGCCGTATTTGGTTGCAAATGGGATGCAGATAATGTTGTTTTCAAAGAAGTGACCA
Source organism: Caryophanales bacterium (assembly GCA_014896555.1). Classification (GTDB taxonomy): domain Bacteria; phylum Bacillota; class Bacilli; order Bacillales; family DSM-4216; genus Bacillus_O. The sequence goes on from JADBKC010000166.1 coordinate 2,453, forward strand.
AAGAAGAAATAGAGAAAATTTTATATACCGAAAGCAACCATAAAAGGACGTATGATTTGGTATCATTGTTTATTAATAAAATAATTACAGCAAACAAGAATGAAGATGAAAAGGTAGATGTTTGGTTTCTAGTTATTCCTGATGAAATCTATCAATATTGCCGACCTAATTCGGTTTTACCAAAAGATTTGGTTCAAACGAAATCATTAATCACTAAATCAAAGGCGAAATCATTTCGGTATGAACCAACCTTGTTTGAAAACATAAACAAGGAATTAAAGGAGCAGGAAAAAGAAGCAATTACTTACAACTATGACGCACAGTTCCATGACCAATTAAAAGCCCGATTGCTTGAACACACAATCCCCACACAAATACTAAGAGAGAGCACCTTGGCATGGCGAGATTTCAAGAACAAGTTTGGTGCACCCAAAAGAGATTTCTCAAAAATTGAAGGACATTTAGCTTGGACAATTTCAACAGCTGCATTTTACAAAGCTGGTGGTAAACCTTGGAAACTATCAGATATTAGAAGCGGAGTATGCTATCTCGGGCTTGTTTACAAGCAAATTGAAAAAAGTAGTAATCCAAAGAATGCTTGTTGTGCAGCACAAATGTTTTTGGATAATGGTGACGGCACAGTATTCAAAGGAGAAGTTGGGCCGTGGTATAATCAAGAAAAACACGAATTTCATTTAAATCCGAAAGAAGCAAAAGCATTATTAACTCAGGCATTAAATTCATACAAAGAACAAAATGGTGTTTTTCCCAAAGAGATTTTTATTCATGCCAAGACAAAGTTTAACGGACAGGAATGGAATGCATTCCAAGAAGTAACACCGGAAGGAACTAATTTGGTGGGAGTAACAATAACTAAGACAAAGCCCTTAAAACTGTTTAAATCAGAAGGAAACTATCCGATAATGAGAGGTAACGCCTTTATCGTAAATGAAAGGAGTGCATTCCTTTGGACAGTGGGCTATGTTCCAAAGACAGAATCAACTTTGTCAATGGAAGTTCCCAATCCAATTTTCATTGAAATCAATAAAGGCGAAGCTGACATTGAGCAGGTTTTGAAAGATGTTTTAGCATTAACTAAATTGAATTACAATGCTTGTATTTATGCAGACGGAGTTCCTGTAACACTTCGCTTTGCAGACAAAATAGGAGAAATATTAACCGCCAGCACAGAACTAAAAGCACCACCACTTGCATTCAAATACTACATTTAACCAACGCACAGGTATAAGTACATTTCCAAAGCCGCACTATATAATGATATGCTTAAATTAATTGTAAAACGTCTATTCCATCATCACGCATCTCTTTTTTTTCTCAAAAACACAAGTCCCCATCCACCATTCTTTTCCTATCTCTTTAAAAACTCCATCACGACTTGTATAAACATCTGCGGTTGCTCGGCGTGTACCCAATGCCCCGTGTTCGGTATAGTTATTCTACTATAATTTGAATAATATCGGTTCAATTGATTTTCTCAACTATTTGGGAGATGAGAAGAAAATCAATTACATCACATCGGTAAAGATGTATCCTACCATAAAGCGAGAACTTCGAAGCTTAAAAGGATGGATAAAACTCAAAAATTGCATAGAGATAGCCGAATTTGAATATCAATCGCCCGAATGGAAAAAATCAAGAAGGATGATTGCGGTAAGAAAAAACATCGGGGTTCTGCCCAAAGCTACCGGCAAACTGCTGTTGTTTGACGAGCCCGTTACGGCATATCGTTACAATGTTTACGTTAGCAATCTTGATTTGCCGGCTGAACAAATATGGCTTAGTTACAAGGATAGAGCAGATGCCGAGAATAGAATCAAAGAACTCAAATACGATTTTGGCTTAGAGAGTTTTTTCATGCATAAATTTTGGGTTACTGAAGCTGTATTTAGAATGATAATGGTAGCCTATAATATCATGAGTTTATTCCGTCAGGTAGTCTTAAAAAGCAAGTCCCGAGCGACTTTGAGCACACTCAGATTTAAATGCCTTGCATTTGAAAGTTGGATTAGTAAACATGCCGGAAAAACCATACTTAACATATCAGCAATAGGTAAAAAACGAAGGTGGCTTGATGGATTATTTGATATCGTAAAGCAAAATGATAGGTCATTTTATTTTTCTAATGCATAATTTGGGATAAAATCACCCATCTCGATGAGTTCGCCCATGCCTTTTCTGTCAAAATGTACCCGAGTAGAAATGACCAGCCGTTATATGTTGCTGGTGGAAGTGGAGAAAAAAATAGCCGAAGCCAAAGCCAAACACAATCAATATCTAAGCGAGCTGGGCTTGCCGCCTATATAA
>JADBKC010000167.1 GCA_014896555.1 Caryophanales bacterium
GTAACCAAATCATTTCCATCAACATTGATATCCTCTCCACGTGAACGAATTCTTCTATTTGTGCCATCTTCTGCTCCACCCTCTTGAAGTCCCCCGTGGGATTCACCACTTCCTCTCTTCAAGTAAGTCCTATCGGATTGTCTGCTTCCACACAGAAGATGAACGCCTAGCGATTCGTTCTCCTTAATTGTTCAGTCCTTCCTCTTCCATCTCGAGCTTGAAAGAGTACTATGACTTCTGCTCACTTCTGACTGTTCAGCTATCTATCACTAGATAGGTTACCAAGGTTACTTGGCGTGCCAGCCAGACCTCCCCGGGTAAGAGTGTAATCTTTCCTTCCATCCATCTGCTTCATTTACTCTGTATCACCTTCGGCAGAAAGGGGTTTGTTTTGTTGTGCAAACTCACCCAGTGATACCTAGCCTCATATGAAGTTCGTGTTCCGAGAGACCTTAAAGTTTGCCGCTCGCTTCCTTCAGATTCCGCGTCACCACGGACACCCTCTCGTTAAGCTAACTGCTACTTCTGCCTTCGCAGCTCGGGACTTTCACCCTATAGATTACACCCATGCCGGGCGCACGCAAAGAAAGTCGAAGAGAAAGATTTCGCTCTTCGACTTTTCACCATGGGGAGAAGTTGAAAATTTGTTTAAAGTAGCCTGGCTTTCAGTAAAAAAAGGGGCGGTCTAGACTCTTTTAAAACTTTGCAACAAAATCTTATATTTCAATTTTTTTGCTCTTATTTAGAACGAGTACAAAAAGTACGATTAAGGTGAAACAACCAATGAAATACTGTAGAAGCGAAAGTGGGTTTGAGCCAACCATAACTGGATAGAAGTAACCAGGAAAATTTTCGATTAAGCCTGAAAGAAATTCGTTATGAATATTCTCCAAAATATTTGCCAAAATATTAGGAAGAAAAAGTAGCATTGCTGTCAAAATTGCATAAACTGCACCACTCCGAACATCATATAATAATAAAATATATCCGAACAAGAAATAAGTCAGCACTAGAAGAAAGACATTAACAAAGAATCCTAGAAGGAAGGAAACCTTCAATTCTCCAGGCACTCCAAGTTGTTTTGTAACTAGAAGTAAACATATTCCCAATGCTACATAAAGTAAACTCACAAATAATGCAATAACGACATTGGCCAATACATAGTTTTTTCTGTTTTGTTTTGAGTTGTTAATCAACGAGATTGTCTTAGATGAGTAATCCCTATTGACAAAGTAAAGTGGGTGTAATACCGCCGCGAACATCCCCAACATACAATAAAAATTGGAGACATGTTTAATGTAAAACGGCGTAGTTTCTGTTAAGATAAAGTAACTCATAATTAATGCTGGTCCGATGGCTCCTAACACTCCAACAGCCAAATGGCCCTTTTTAAATAGTTCTTTTAAATTGTAACTAACATATTTTTTAATATTTAATTTCATGATATTCACCTCTGAATTTGCTCATATAGACATTACGAAGCGTTTTTTTCTCAGCAGTAAAATCAATTAACCTTATTCCCAACCGATTCAAAAATTGAAAAATATCAGAATTCTCTGCTGTCGTTTCAATTTGAATTGTTCTTTCACTTGAGTGGATGATACTTCCGAACTCTTGATACTCGATGAATGTTGCTAAATCAGTAGGATTATCAAAAACTAATTTTAGAATATACGGACTCCTCTTACTAATTTGTTGTTCTCCGAGAATAGTGCCTTTTTCTAAACACAAGACTCGATCACAGATTGTTTCAATATCTTCTAGCTTATGGCTGGAAATCAAGACACCGACATTCCACTCATTAGCTATTTTTCTTAATTGCTGTAATACTTCAAGGGATGTTTCTATGTCCATACTGTTTGTTGGTTCATCCAATACAACGTAACTTGGTTTATTCAATAGACTTATAACAATTCCTAATTTCTGCCGCATTCCCAAAGAATATTCTTTCACCTTTTTATTCAATACATCAAATAATTGTAGACCCTTTAGAAGTTCCTCGTATTCGCTAAGTTTGAATTTATTTCCATAGATTTCCGAAAAATAGGATAGATGCGCTAACCCGGTTTTATTACTGAATAGTTTGGGTTCCTCAATCAAATATCCGACATGATTATTGTCTTCAACAGATCCATCAAATGTCTGAATTGTTTGAGCAATGATCTTCATAAGTGTACTTTTTCCAGCACCATTACTTCCAACTAAACCAACGATTTCTCCTTGTTTAAAATCAAAAGATATCTCTTTTAAAACTACAGAGCCACTATATTTTTTGGTAATTGAATTTACACGCATTTTCCAATCCTCCCTCTAGAAATAAATGATTTTCTCCAACATTCTCGTTCATTCTCACAATTTCATGGTCATTTGTTCGAAGTTTCCTCATGGGCCTTGGCAAGAACCCCCTCTTTCGGAATTTTCCGATGCATTGGAGGGCGGCTATCTAAAACTCCTCTAGAGGAGTTTTCAGAATATTTTTTGATCGCGCGTTTTCTTTCTCCACACGATTCATGGCCGCTTACCCTCCCATGTCTCGCGGGTTCATTTCCTCACATTCCTGCGTTCGGCGTGTCCATGAGGTGGAGGCCGAAAATGCTCCTATGCGGGGTCTATGCCCTAATGGAATTAATACGGTTCGGCTCTGCGCTTCGATTGTGTTCCCATGTCCTTAGGGGTCGAACGACTTTGTTGTGACTTGCCTTTTACCTTTAGGCGGCTTCCTGCATCGAGAGTTGAGGCATGTCTTGAAGCAATTTTTCACAGTCAAACTGGAAACGTTTGGTGGCCATGGCATAAAACACACGAATCAGTTTACAGCTTAGGGCGATGAGCGATTCTTGTTTTTTGAGCGGGTGATCCAGCCGCGTCGTGTAGTACTGGTGCAGGGCTTTAAAGGCCGGGTTATGCACCACTAGCGGACGAACAACAAGGTATAAGGCTTTACGCAGTCTTTTTCGCCCACGCTTGGTGATTTTAGTCTGCCCTTTGAATTTCCCGGATTGATGCAAGGTTAAGGTCAGCCTAGCAAGGTTTTGGATTTGACGCGGGTGCTCATAACCCGCGATGTCTCCAATCTCACCGAAGAAGGTCGCCACAGTCAGCACACTGACACCCTTCATTGCGATCATTTCTTTGGCTCCTGGAATCGGTTTGACCAACTGCTCAATCTCTTCATCGATGTCGGCAATACTTTCTTGAAGGTGCTCATACTGTTTCAATAGACTTTGGAATTCGCGTTTGGCCATTTGTGTTCCGACGGTCAATCCGACCGAACGCTCGGCGGCTTGTCGCAGTTCGTTTGCCTTTTTGATGCCAACGCCCCGCTTGACGATCAGTTTCCACTGCTCGCCGACATGGCTGTGATCTCGTCCGGCAGTGGAAAATGGGTGAGTGTATACAATGCTGTTTTGCCATCCAAGTCTTTAAAAACGGTACGGAATTCTGGAAAATAACGATCCAGCCAGTTGTCAATTCGCCCCTCGGTGATTTGCAGATCATTGGACAGCTGATCGCGAATTTTAAGGCCTTCGCGCAGTTCGGCATAGACGCCTTCCTGCAAGCTTGGTACGGCGTATCGGCCGTCTTTGATCATTTGGGCGATGACGTAGGCATCTTTCGTATCCGTTTTGGCCGGTGAGTTGTCATCCAGCTCTTTGGCTTTTTTTACATACATCGGATTCACGACGACGAACGGGATTTCCTTGGCTCTCGCGTAATACGCAAGATTGAACCAGTAGTGTCCGGTCGGTTCGCAACCGAGGATGACATGTGTTTTTTTATAGGCTTCCTGATTCTCGGACACCCATGCCAACAGTTGCTCAAAACCGGTTATGTTGTTTTCAAAGATCAGTCGCTTGCCAAATTCATAGTCGCGGTCATCAACGACCCTGGCAACGTGTTTTTCCTTTGCAATGTCAATTCCGACAACCAATGTTTCCGGTGTGATTTGCTTCAACTTCTTATTGCGGTTATAATTCATTTCGAGTCCTCCTTGGTTTTCTAATTTCGGAGTCGATACATTGACATCCTGTACTATACCAAGAAGGCTCATTTTTGTTCAAACCTCAAATTTCTTCATTACAGGAATGCTCCTATTTAGTTCTTTAGTTTAAAAAATCTTTTTTATATCGAACGGCTAGATAGATTGCTGATGCGAAGAATGCAAGAGAATATTTAAATAAGAAGAAAATTTGCCACATATATTCTTTCGGGAAAATCACGTCGCAAAAAACTACTCCACCTAACATTATGAGGGCACTTTTTAAATTTATTTGATTTGTTCTTTCGTCAGCCTTACCCATTTTTTTTTGAAATACGTATGTCAGAATCCCTCCGACTAAAAGCAATACAATACCGATACCAATAAGCATATTCCAATTACCAGTTGATTCTTCCGCCCAAGTTTTTAAGGGATAAAAGATTTTATTTGATATTTCTGATATAGACTCAATTTTCATTTTGATCATCTCCTTTCACATAAGTAAAAATATCGTTTACATCAACATTAAAAAAATTGGCAATTCGAAAAGCTAACAGCAGAGTCGGAACATAATTTCCTTTTTCCATTACGTAGATGGTTTGTTTGGAAACCCCGACTTTCTCTGCTAATTCTTGCTGAGACATTCTGGCAAGTACACGGTATTCATAAACCATATTTGATATCGAATCACCAAAATCCTTCTTCATGACCATCACCTCTTGAATCAAATTATAAACTAACTTTTACAAAAGTAAAGTAAACTTTATATGACAAAAT
>JADBKC010000168.1 GCA_014896555.1 Caryophanales bacterium
AAAAAAATCTGCCGCTAGAAGGGGCTATTTTCTTCTCAAACGACAGACTGCTTTATTAGCCCAATTTTCTTTTTGGAAGACGGTCGATATTGTCGAGCATAATTCCTGTCCCGATTGCGACGCAATCCATTGGATTTTCCGCAATTAATACCGGTACCTTTAATTCTTCTGCCAGCAGCATATCAATTCCGTGCAACAGTGCGCCTCCCCCGGTTAAAATGACTCCGCGGTCGATAATGTCAGCAGAAAGCTCAGGCGGTGTGCGTTCAAGGACACTTTTCGCTTCTTGAACAATCACGGAAACAGATTCACACAAAGCCTGCTCAATTTCCGCTGAACGCACGGTAATTGTCCGAGGCAATCCTGTTACCATATCACGACCACGAATATCTAATTCATCGTCGCGAGATCCAGGAAAAACGGTTCCAATCTTTGTTTTGATATCTTCTGAAGTCCGTTCTCCGATAAGAAGTTTATATTCTCTTTTTATATAATGTAATATTTCTGCGTCAAACTTGTCTCCTGCCATTTTGATCGAGGAAGAAGTGACAATATCGCCCATCGATAAAACAGCAATATCCGTCGTTCCTCCTCCGATATCGACAACCATGTTTCCGCTTGGCTGAAAAATATCCATGCCGGCACCAATTGCAGCTACTTTCGGCTCTTCTTCCATGTAAATTTTTTTGCCGCCGCTTTTTTCAGCTGCCTCTCGAATCGCTTTTTGTTCAACACTTGTAATATTTGTTGGGCAGCAAATAAGAATGCGCGGTTTTGATAAAAATCCTTTTACATTGAGTTTATTAATAAAATGTTTCAGCATTGCTTCCGTTACATCAAAATCAGCAATGACGCCATCTTTTAACGGCCGGATCGCAACGATATTCCCAGGCGTACGTCCAACCATTCTGCGTGCTTCTTCCCCGACCGCAAGTACTTTGTTTGTATTTTTATCAATCGCCACAACGGATGGCTCATTCAGAACAATTCCGCGCCCTTTTACATGAATCAGCACATTGGCCGTTCCTAAATCAATTCCTATATCCCTAGCAAACATTCCTATTCCTTTCCTCCTTAAAACGAAGGCACAGCGTAAAAGTACGCTTTTTCGCTCTTTGCTCTTGTTCAGCTGCGGCTTGGCTTTTATAAGAACACGTCGTCCTTAGACCTCTCCTTAGCTGATGCCAAGTCCTTTGCAAGATGTAATAGTGATGTATCCGCTCCTTAAGCGCCCGCCTTCGCTCATATCAAACGAACAAGTTCTTTCCCTAATTGTTTATTTTATCACAATAAGGGAGAAAAAAGTAGCTTGTTATCAAAAAACAGAGGAAATTTTACTAAAATGACGTTTTTGGGAAGTTTAAAGCAAAATTTGAGTATGGCATTGGGGATGAAGATATTCTTAAGGTTTCGATTGGATTTTTTGCAGGGAAAGCGTGCTTGGCTATTGTTGGACTTGGATTTCCTTTCCTTCAAGGAAAAAATATCTTAAATTGCGAAAATTTCATGGCAAGAAAAAGACGCGCCTTGCAGAGGGGCTGTCCTCGAAAGGCACGTCTTCATGTTCCGAAATTTCGCCTGTCGAGCTTGATCGTTTATTGAACCGGTTCTTCTTCTCTTTCTTCTTTTTTGTACTTTAGTTTCGTTGCTTCTCCACCCCGTAAATGGCGGATCGATTTATGGTAATCTAATATTTCTTTTACTTCATTTGCTAGTTCCGGATTAATTTCTGGAAGCCTCTCGGTTAAATCCTTATGGACTGTACTTTTGGATACGCCAAACTCCTTCGCGATTACGCGAACTGTTTTTCTCGTCTCCACGATATACTTCCCTATCTTGATGGTTCTCTCTTTGATGTAATCGTGCACACCACTCGCCCTCCCTAAATTGGATGTGAGAAGTGTGAAATGAGACTCGCTTCGCTTCGTTGAACTACGGCTGTTCCGCACGTACAAGCAGATCCTTTAAGCACCACCCGCGCGGCAGAAAGTATGTACTTTCTGATCTTGCAGTGATTAAACAAGTCCTCAACAATATCCCTGTTGTTTCCAAACGACTCCTCACCTCAAACACTCTCTTTGTAAGGTTTGTAACAGTTTATTAGCTTGGATACGGGAATATGCACGAAAAACTCAATCGGGACAAGGAATGAAGCAAGTTTTTGTGAAAAAGGTTCTGTTCCTCATCGCTTTAATGCTTTAAAGAAACGATGTATTATCCCTTGCTCTATTAAAAGCTTTAGTGCGGCAAGCTCCCATCTCTAAATCGACATAGATTTAATTATTTCCCGAGAAATTTGTCGATTCAGGTTTATTTATGTTTTTTCGTTTACCTATAAACAATTTCTTTTCATAGAAAAAAACCCGCCGTGGCGGGTTATTTGATTATGAGTTTACGCTATTTAAGGAGGCATCGGATGATCCAGAATTAGATTCAGATGATTGACCGTTTCCTTGATCTTGGCCGCCGGATTTCTCTTTGCCGGTTTCATCTTGCGTGCTGCCATCTTCCTTTTGTCCGGAATCGTCTTTATCAGATTCGGGACCATTATTGTTGGAAGCATCGCCGTCTTCTCCAGCTTCGCTTTCCTCAGCTGCGCCTTGTTCATCAGCAGGATTCTCTTCTGAAACTTCACTGTCTTCAGCAGATTTTTCTTCCTGTAATGCACTTAACGGCTGATCAAAATAGTCTAGTGGATTCACTGCTACATTATCTTTGCGAATTTCAAAGTGAACATGCACTCCCGCTTCTTGGTTAAACAAGCTTTGTCCAGCCTTTGCAAGAGTTTGTCCTTGTTCTACTTTGTCGCCAACCTCGACATTCATGTCCTTAACAGATTGATATTGTGTCACAATTCCTTTGTCATGCTCAATTTCGATGACATTTCCCAATAATGCATCTTCTTCAACTTTCGTCACGATTCCGCTTAATGATGCAATAACATCAAATGTTTCACCGTTGTTCATGGTAATGTCAATACCTGTGTTCGGATGATACTCATTGTTGTAGAATACAAGAGCGGCTTCCTGTTCTTCTGCTTTGCCATCATAATCATAGAATTGTTTTTGAATGACAGCAGAATCGGGATCCTTTACCGGCATCACGAAATTTTCCAATGAGCGGTTAACTTCAATTGCCGGCGGATCATTGTGCTTTCTGCCTGCGATATCTTTTGAATTGTAAAGAAATTTGTCAGAATCCGCGTTGTTGCCTGCATTTTGATACCAAAGGACCGCTGTTAGAATGATTGCTGCACTTGCAATATAAATGGCTGGAAATACCCAACGCTTTCTAAAGAAGCGCTTTATACTGGAATCTTGAGAAGATCGTTTCTTTTCTTCCTCTCTCATTTTCATCACCTCAGCTATCATTCTGAACAGATCCGAATAAATATATACGTTTGGAAAAAAATTTTTTCTACTTAATTTTCGACAAGTACGATGCTTTTATGTATTTTTTGAAAAAATTTTTCAAGAAGGGGTTGAGGCGTCATGAAAATTGTAAAATGTCTGATCCGACTTCTTCCGCTCGCCTACATGGTTCTTATTTGGACCATTTCAAGCATGCCGGATGCATTTGATAGTAGGTTTAGAAAATTTTGAAGGCGTTTTTTAAAGCTGAAGCTTCCTTTTGTTTTGCGCGGAATTATTGATAATTTCGGCGGGATTATTGATAATTTCGGCGGGATTATTGACAATTTCGGCGGGATTATTGGTAATGTCGGCGGAATGATTGACGATTTCGGCGGGATTCATTGGATTTTCCACGGAATTATGAAAAAACGTAACGGAATTCATTCAAATTTTCGCTGAATCGACAAAAACGAACAATGCTTTTCTGCTTTAACAAAGTGAAAAGCGGCCAATCAATAGGCCGCTTATTTCTTTGCTGTTACTTTCGTCAGCAATGCATCTGACTTTGAGATTTCGACACCTTGGTAGTAGTGCTTCACAATCTCTTTGTAGTCTTTTCCTTCAGACGCCATTCCATTTGCCCCGTACTGGCTCATCCCAACACCATGACCGTATCCTTTCGTTGTAATGATTATGTTGTCTCCTTTTAAAACCCAGGAAAAATCAGAGGATTTTAAGTCCAGTTTATCACGGATTTCTCTTCCGGTTAATACTTTGCCGTTGATCTCTACTTTTCCTACTCGTTTTCCTGCTGTTCTTTCGATGATTTTTCCTACATTATTACGGTCAGATAATTTAACGCCCAACTTTGTTTCAAACTCATTAACGGTCATGATTTTTTGATCGTTGAATTTTGGTGAATTTTTATCCCATGGGCTTTCGACGCTTCTTAAATAAGGATATGAATTAGACCAGTAATCTTCTGAATTCTCTGTGTAGCCATTGCTTGTCGAGAAAAACGTCGGAGTAATTGGATTTCCTTCATAGGTTAAGATTTGGCCGCTCGTTTCCTTCACTGCTTCGGCTATTTTCGTTATTTTCCATTTGTAGTCCTTTCCCCAAAGACTTTTCAATTCTTCATTATTTTTATATACTTGATGAATTTCAGTATCTGTTACATCGGCCTCTCCTTCAGGCATACCGATTTTTTCTTTGTTTAGCAATTGGCTGACGATATATGTTCTGGCAGCCAAACTTTGGGCTTTTAAAGCTTCCTTTTCAAAATCAGCCGGCATCTCTGCAGCAACGACGCCAATTAAATATTGATCAAGCGAAAGTTTTTC
>JADBKC010000169.1 GCA_014896555.1 Caryophanales bacterium
AATGGAAACCGAGATCATTCCATTGCTTGTAGCATCTTCTGCATTTGACTATCTGATTTTCTCACATTCAATCGGGGTCGCGAATTGAAATTCAGTATTGAAAAAACGTTGTAGGTGCGGTCCTTTTCACCTTATTTCCAAGGAAAATATGGTCTTTCCTTTGGAACACTTAATTTCTGCTGAATTCTATTCAACCAGAAACACATGGGCTCAGTTGTTACAATTCCTCTTGGTTTTACAGCCATTCCTTTCTCTGTATTACGGGTCTCTTCTATTGAATTTTTTCCAGGAAGGTCAGACCTATTTTCTGATAGTGGAATACTTTCAACATTCCCAATGGTGACATCTTGCGTTATCAAATTTGTTTTTCCATTTCGCAAACGAAGTTTAGCTGACCCTTCAGTACCTGGTTTTATTTTTACCGTTAACACTTTTGCCGCATGTCCTGACACATCTGCAGTAACACTGAACGAAGAACTATAGCCATATATGCCCGGCCAAGTGCCGTCTTGATTTTGAAACTGAGCCACTTGCTCCCCGCCAACAAGAAAAATACCAGCGTTCAATCCACTAACCGTTTGTCCGGGTAAAAGATGGTCTATAGAGACACGAATTTGGAATTCCTCTGCATTTGGCAGAACGTCTTGATGCAGAAAAGAATAGGCCGGTTTTATATCTGGTGTTTTTGCGGAACCGTAGGAACCTTCTTTAAATGTGCTAGGATTATACCATTTATAATCAGTAGCAGGAGGTGCCCATGGTTCGGGCTGTGGTTCGGTAGATTGACTCGGTATTTCTATGTTTAAAATAGGTGAGGGTTTGTCTAACGTGATTCCTTGATCCTTGAATGACGGATAAGATTCTTTCACCGATAGCCAATTCACTAAATGGGTTAAAATTTTGGAATCATCTTGTTCTTTAAAACCGTCATACGTCTTTTTCGTTGCCCCAGTTTCTTCATTTAAATATTTTGGCGACGCATCCTCTGCTGATGAAGAATCCCCGATAAATGCAGCTTTCCCTTTTCCCACTTTCGATATGGCTACAAATGGACCTTCTTCGATACCGCCTCCAAAATAAACACCTTGATCTACAGCATAATTCCACTTATCATTTGACGTTAATTTAGGAAGGTATACTAAACCTTTTGCTTTTTCAGGATCGAGAATGGCTAATGTAGACCCGGCATGGACAGCAAGGGAGTGGACCCCTTCGGTAATTCCGAAAGAATCACTTGGATCCACAACCGTTGTAGCATTCACATCACCTATCGCATTGTAACGGAAACGCACTCCGAAATGTTCCGCTAACCAATCAGAGCATTGAACATCTTTCATTGCCAGAGATGCAGCTTCCTCTGCAGACATTCCTTTCTTAGGATTATCAAATGCACCACGGCGGTAGCCATTGAATACTTCTGAAGCGTCCCAGCGGTTTTTGTTTCGATCCGCATTGTAATGATCGGAAATAAAGAAAATGCTTCCGCCATTTTGAACATACTGGATCATGGCATCTTGTTCGGATGTTTTATACGGTATGTTCGCTTCCGGAACGACAAACACATCGAAGTTTTTTAAATCATCATAGGTAATGGGAGTTGTTTTTCGAAGTTCTTGAACAAAATAACCTTCTTTTGCAATCGCATTGGCAAAATCAGAAAATGCTCCATCAATCACCCAATCTGCAGCACCTGCTGTTTGTCCATGAGTGTTATCGAATAATACTTTCTTGCCATTTGGCGCAGTCGGGTATATTTGAGGAGCCGGATCTAATGGTCCCTCGGCTTTAACCTGGTTCAAGCCAGCAATCGGGAAGCCAGTTCCAATGAACAAAACGGCAAGAAATATTTTCAAAAATAACCTTCGTATGTTTTTCATATGCACCCTCCCAAATGATTGGTGAAACGACACAATTTTGTATGATTTGTAGAATAATGCCATTCCTATAATTGTTAGTATCGTCCTTTTTTTCTCGTTAATATAGGAAATTATAATTGAATATTACAAATATTTTGTTAATATATTATGAATAAATGGTTAAGAATTGGATGAGGATGGATCAAAAAATAAAGGGATGTTTAAAGGAATATTCGAAAATGAATCGCAAAAAACTAAAGAAGAGCGCAATAGAGAAAATAAAAATATCAAAAGGAAGTCCCATAAGGCGAAAAAAGCCCCTACGAAATTTGGCATATTTGGTAATGAAAGCGTTATTTACATTTGGATGTCCTTTCCATTATAATGTTTTTAATAATGAGAGGGCCAAAGGAGGGATGCATTGTGGATCGAATGTTTCGTGTACTTGGTTTTTGGACCGCCATCTTTACAATCATGTTTTATTTAGGAGACATGAAAATCACCGCGCTCATTTTCTTGGCGCAGACAGGGTTTTTTTATCTATTGGGCTATTTGAAACTGTCAGAACGTATGTATATGTATGTCTTTGGAGCTTATTTGACGATTTTCTTTGCAGGTTTCACGTATTGGACGAACTTCATGATGCCATTAGGCGGCGGGCAGTAATCAAACCCATTCAGATGTGATCCATCCTTGTCATACGAAAGAAATCAGCTTTTCAATAAAATCGGCTAAAGCTCTTGTTTCCCTTCCTGGAAAGCAAGAGCTTTTTGCCCTTTATTTTCTTATCTTAAAGGGACGCCGTCTCTCGCAAACCCCTTTTTTAAACCGGCTTCCGCTGCTTCTCCCGTTCATCTTTTGAGATTTGTTATTGACACCTTTTTGAATTTTTACGATGGCTGCGGATATCAGTCAATGCATAGGAACGCTCTTTCAAAAATAATGAAGAACCGTTTACCTTAAATACCTCACTACCACTTCTATTGACACAATAAAAATCTTGATTTATCGTAAAAAGTAATAAAAATCCCCTCCCATTGCGAAAAGAACATCCCACTAAAACCCTTCTCGGAACTGAGAAGGGTTTTTTGCTTTTATTGAGGGACTGATGGAATCAAAATCCATTTAAAAAAGGATTCATATCCATTTCGTTTTCGATGGAGGTTTCCGGCCCGTGTCCAGGTAATACAACGGTTTCTTCAGGAAGAGTAAGGAGACGTTCATGGATGCTTTTTAAAAGATCTTCATGGTTTCCGCCGGGGAGGTCTGTCCGTCCGATGCTGCCATTGAACAGCGTATCTCCACAAAAAACAGCTTCCAATTCCTGCGAATAATAAGATACGCTTCCCGGTGAGTGGCCGGGGGTTTCCAAAAGCTGAAATTGGAAAGATCCAATTGCCAGTTCTTTTTCCACCGTCAGAATCATATCGGCAGGCTTCACCCGAATAGCCTTATCCCTTAAAAAAAGCTGCGAGCCGTTCAATGTCGGATCCAAAAGCCATTTAGCTTCATTCTCATGGACATATACAGGAATCCGATACGTTTCTCTTACTTGATCAACCGCGCCAATATGATCAAAATGAGCATGCGTCAATAATATTGCCAGCGGCTTCAACTCCTGCTGATCCATCCAACGGCACAGCTTATCCCCTTCATCACCAGGGTCGAAAATGATACATTCTTTGCCATCGTTCCATAAAATATAGCAATTCGTTTGCAGGGGTCCAAGAGGCATTCTACTCCATTTCATTTTTCTTTCCTCCTTTTCACTTTTCCATAGTAATCGTATCACAAATAACGAGAGTGCACCTCTGTGACAAAACATTTTATTTCAACTCGACAAAGAGATGAAAACACTATAAAATGATGGTAAAATACAATTTGCTTCCTGGTTTTGAAAGATATACCATATATAAACAGGAAAGGAGATTCAATCATGGGTCTGGTCATTATCTTCTCTCTTATTACCTTGCTTGCGTTATTCGGAACTGTGAGCGCTCTCAAAAACAAAAACATTCTGGGAATTGTGTTTGGGCTGGCGACTTTAGGCGTATTTGGCTGGTTTACGGTTATGACGGTTCTTCACAGCGGTTATCCCGGGGTATAAAAGTGGACCTCGCTGTTGTTAAGCGAGGTTTTTTGTTCTTTTTCTTTTTTACTTTCTCCGGATACAAGCGACAGATAATCAAAACGCCTGTTCAAAATGATGCAATCGATGCACTGTCCCATAATCTCCTATCATCCAAGCAGTGCACACAACAATATTCCTGAAACGTCTCGATAAATTTCCTTCCATTGAGAAAGAGGCAACGGGTTTAAGCCTTTACCCAGTTCGATCGTAAACCCCGATTTTCCAAATTCTTGAATAAACCAATCTTTAAACCCGGCATGACTGTCCACATATCTCACGGACTTATAGCCGCTCATTCTGGAAAACCATTTTGCCAAAACTTCTGCTTCTTCCGGTTCTTTTCCTTCATACCCCCAATATATCTCTTTTCCTTGAGTATGCAAAGCAATCACCCTGTCAAACGTTTCTTTTTTCGCCAGTTCAGACATTGCTAATGCTTCCGGTTCTGATAATGGCTTATTTCCTGGAAAATCCCGCGGTGCAGGAGATTGTGGCTTTTTGCGTTTTTTTTCAATCTCCCAATTCGCTGGAAACTGATTGTTTAGATCCACACCTCGAATATTCGCTTTCCAATTCAAAAATTCTTTGTTGCCGCCATTCATTTTTATCAATTCTTCACGCTTCGTTTCTGGAGGACCATTTAATACTAAATCGACTCCATCTGGGTTCACCATTGGAACAATGGACAATGAAAT
>JADBKC010000170.1 GCA_014896555.1 Caryophanales bacterium
ATTTCTTTTTGTTTTTCACCTTAAAACTGATTTTTTTTAAGCTATCAAGCTGCTTCAATTGGGCATATATAAAAAGTTTCGTAAATGTTAAGCTATCCAGCTTTTTCACATATTGATCAAGCTTCATCTGATCAATCATTTTTAAAAAAACTTTTTCGTCTATTGGTTGGATGTATTCCTTAAATACTGTTTTTATGGTATTCTTGTCCATAGATTCTCCTTATAATTGGGATTTGGACAGGACTACCTACCTTCCACCTAATTATAAGGTTTTTTTATGTACTTTTGAACAAAAAATACCATTAATCACAAATGATTCAATAAAATTTTTATGGGAAAAGCCTTGACAAATTAAATTTTATTTAATGCAACGCTAGTGAGACTTTATATGATAGCAGTTCTGTTGATAACTCATGTGAAGTTCTTTAATTATTGATTTTTTCTTATGAAGTGATACATCTTTGACTCGTACGATTTCGTTCCCTTCTGGATGAAACACAACAAAGGCGTTGTGTATTAAGTTCTCTTTTGTAGATATTGCCTTGTATTCTTCTTTTCCAGAAAAAAATGAATACTTTCCAATTGGAAAACTCCACTTGGGATGAAGTAATACTTCTTCATCAGTCTTAAGCCCCTAAATGAACTTGGACAGCTCTAATTAGATACTTTATACTTAAATTATCAAAGGAGAGCTGACAACATGAAACGTACAATACATCCCAAAGAATTCAAAATTCAGGTTTCAAAAGAAGCAATAGATACTGGTAATGCAGCATTGGTTGCTCGTCGATATGAGATAAATCCAAACATGGTGAATCGATGGGTTAAAGAATACAAAGAAGGTAAATATGACGAAATGATCCCAGGGGTGGAATCAACACCGCTTGAAACAAAGAAACTTGCACAAGAGAATGAACAATTTATTGATTCAACTGATGAAGAGAATGAAAAATTAAAAAAACAAAAGGACGTAAAAAATTTAGAAGCAAATGGAGACGTTGGTATAATGGGTTCAGCACCTCCTTTAACTTATTTAGAAGTTTATGCTGCAATATCTTCAAATTATCCAACCTACGAATATTTTAGTCAAGATCAGAGGTATTCAACTGAAGACCACGGTGGAACGGAAATGTATATTGTAACGGCTGAACTTGGTTATGGATATCAGCAGTCAGCAGAAATGAACGAATTAACCTTATCAGAAGTTCAAAGTCAATATATTGATCTAAATGGAGACAGTATAATTGACGGCTGGTATACTTGGTGGGATGCTAGTGGTAATGAGAATGGGGCATTTACTTATCAGAATACATCAGCAACCTATCCATGGAATACAATGACAGATTTTATGAATGTTAAATAATTTATTATTCAAATAAATTACTTTAAGGATATATTCGGTAGGAGTTGATTGTATGAATGTAAATAGTACTGTTGCATTTCAACCGTCATTGTATGGAAAAACGCATAAATTGAATGTAAATCCAGATTCAGAAGTGGTTAATTCTTTCATCACTCCAAAAAAAACAAATACAACACAGGAACAGATTGTAAATTTGAAACAAAAACAAAAAGATTCTATTAATGTTTGGGAAGATCTTTCTAATGACTATGATGTACGAAACGCCACTTTCGATGAAATAAGTGATATAACTCTTCAATTATACGAGGCTGGAGAAATTTCTTTCAAAGATCATGCTACTTTAACTTTTGATTGGAATAGAGGAGTCGAATATTTTCGTCAAAATCTCCAAATTCCAGTTAAGTCAGATTTAAATCTTACACCTGCCAATAGTGAAGGGAAAAGAGATTGGATTGCTGAGTATGAAGAAAGGGCAAAGCAAGATTTGAAATTTGGCAATATACTTGGGTATCACAGCAATCAGAAAGCTCTAAGTATTTTAAAAAGACTTAATGTACAATAAAATATTAACTTTTTGTTCCCACTAAAAAAATGTTAGTGGGAACTTTAACTTTAGTTTGACACCACCCCACTACAACACAAAAACTTAATTGTGGAAAAATCAAGGCTAAACCGACTTATCCACAGCTATTTTTGGCAAATATGTAGTGTTACGTTATGAAATCTGTGGATAAATTCCGTGGCAATTTATGCTATAATCATAGTGCTATGTATATTCGAGTGAATAAGCAAAAGAACAAGGATGGTTCCATACGCCAATATTTGCAAATTTGCAGAACTTATCGGGTTGGGAATAAGGTTCGCCAAGAGACGCTCTATCACTTGGGGAGGTTGGAACATTTATTGGAAGATGGCTCTCTTGATACGCTGATTGAAGGGCTGGCCAAATTTTCAGAGCGCTATTTTGAGCGAATTCATAACCAAGCTAAAACTTCTGTCACCGTCAAATGGACGAAGGAATTCGGTCCGGTCTATCTGTTCCGTAAAATTTGGGACAAGCTCGGTTTAGGTCGTCTTCTGAAGAAGTTGATGGATGACGCGGAAATAGCTTCACAATATGATGAAGCTATTTTTGCCATGGTATTAAATCGCCTGATGGATCCGGGAAGTAAATATCGGATTTTTAAGCAGTGGGTTGACACCATTTACGCAGAAGGACTTTCTGAAGTCCAGCTTCAACACTACTACCGTGCCTTGGACTTCTTGGAGGAAAGAAAAGAGCAAATTGAAATGCAGTTGTATGGGAATTTAACGGATTTGATTTCTCTTGACGTGGATATCGTGTTTTATGATACAACAAGCAGCTACTTCGAAGGGGAAGAGGCTGATGAGGAGATTGCCAAACGGGGTTTCTCCAAAGACCACCGTCCCGATCGGAAACAAGTATTGATTGGACTGCTTATGACCAAACAAGGCATTCCGATTGGTCACCAAGTCTTCCCTGGCAATATGCACGATACAAAAACGTTCGGGATCGTCATTGAGGACATGAAAAAGCGTTACCCGATCGACAAAGTGATTCTCGTTGGCGACCGTGGAATGGTGAGTGAGGAAAACCTTGATCAAATCAAGGAGCTTGGTATGGAGTATATTGTCGGGGTGAAACTCAGAAAATCTAAGAAAGCCCAAGAACTCCTCTCGATCCGAGGGCCGTATAAACAAGTAAGAAAGAATCTTAAGGTAAAATCCAAACAAATTGATGGGGATACGTACGTTCTCTGTTTTAACCCTGATGCAGAGGAAAGGGATCGTTTAACAAGGGAAAACGTGCTTGAAAAATGACAGAAAAAGATAGACGAGCTTGGACCTTCAGGATTCGTGAAGAATCGAGCATACTCGAAATTCCTCACAATTGATAAGGCCTCAGCGAAAATTGATGAGGCCAAAGTGAAGGCGGATGAGAAATTCGACGGGAAATATGCCATTCGAACGAACTCTTCTCTTGCTGATGATGAGGCTGCTTTGGTCTACAAGGAGCTATGGAGAGTAGAACAAGCCTTCCGCAATTTGAAAACCGGGCTTGATCTTCGCCCGATGTTCCATAGGAAAGAAGAGCGTATAAGAGGACATATCATGATCTGTTTCTTAGCGTTGGTGTTGGAGTCCTTCCTTGCATACAAACTGAAAGAAATTGGATGTGAAACAAGTGTAAAAGACATATTGCATGATGTTTCCCGGATGAAGGCATCGTTAATCAGTGTAGACGGACAAGAGCAGATCATTCGAACGGAGTTGCATGGAGAGGCGAACCAAGCATTTGTGGCCATCGGGACGCAGGCACCGCCACGGATACTGGTAGATTCCCCGTGCCACTAAGAAATGTAGTGTTACGTCATGTGGATATAGCTTGAAAACGTAGTATTTTCAAGCTATATCGTAGGGTATCGTGTTAAACATGAGCCAAAAATATGTGGAAGGGCTACCGCTTTATCGCCAAGAAAAGCAGTTTGAGCGGCTTGGGTTTACTTTATCCCGGCAGACAATGGCGAACTGGATGATCTATGGCGCAGATCAGTGGCTGCGTTTGATTTATGATCGGATGAAGGATCATTTACTCAAACAGGAGATTCTTCATGCGGATGAAACCACTTTACAGGTGCTCCATGAACCGGGCCGAAAGGCCACATCCACCTCGTATATGTGGCTTTATCGCACAGGAAGAGAGGGTCCGCCGATTACTCTTTATGAATACCAACAGACTCGGGGAAAGGAACATCCCCGCAAGTTTCTGAATGATTTCAAGGGCTACCTTCATGTGGACGGCTACTCCGGTTATCAAGGGCTGCCTCATGTAACCCTGGTCGGTTGTTGGGCGCATGCAAGGCGCAAGTTTGATGAAGCCTTAAAGGCTCTGCCGGCTTCAAAGCAATCAGCTCCGGTAGCTGCCAAGGAAGGACTCGAGTTTTGTAACCGACTTTTTGCGATTGAGCGTGACTTAAAGGATTCAACTCCTGAAGAACGCTATCACAGTCGTTTGGAACGCAGCCAGCCAGTGCTGGAGGCTTTTTCAGCATGGCTTGAAACTCAAAAACCAAAAGTCCTCCCAAAAAGTGCACTTGGACAGGCAATCCAATATTGCCTGAACCAATGGGATAAATTAGTGGTCTTTTTAAAAGATGGTCGGTTAGAAATCGATAATAACCGCAGCGAACGTTCGATCAAGCCATTTGTCATTGGCCGGAAAAATTGGCTGTTTGCCAATACCACACGAGGCGCTAGG
>JADBKC010000171.1 GCA_014896555.1 Caryophanales bacterium
TGCCCGCCACCATCATGATCGTCGTCACGATAAACGATTTTGTTTTCAATTTAGACCCATAAGTATGTACGAGCATGATCCAAAATTTATTCATAGGAAAGCCCCACTTTCTCTATAAAAATATCATTCAAAGAAGGCTCCTCTATTGAAAACTTACGGACAAAACCCTTTCCGATCAAACTTTCCAAAATCGGCTGTCCAGCTTCTTCCTCTTCCACTTGGAGAAGAGCTCCTTCGCTTGTTTTTTTCCATTTCAACACCCCCGGAAACTCTTTCAAATAATCAAGCGAAAAATCGGCTGCGATGGAAATATTCTTCTTCCTAAATGAGCGCTTGATTTCACGAAGAGACCCCGATAGAACCGGACTGCCTTTTTGCATAATGCATACATGTTCGCACAGTTCTTCCACATGTTCCATACGATGGCTGGAAAATACAATGGTCGTCCCGCTGTTTTTTAAATCAAGAACGGCTTCTTTTAATAGTTCGACATTGACCGGATCAAGACCGCTGAACGGTTCATCAAGAATTAATAGTTTCGGTTTATGAAGGACGGCTGTGATAAATTGGATTTTTTGCTGATTCCCTTTCGAAAGTTCTTCCACTTTTTTCATTTCATATTGAAGCACTTGAAAGCGGTCCAGCCATTTTTTTAATTCCTTCTCAGCGTTCTTTTTGTCCATGCCTCTTAATCGCGCCAAGTACACCACTTGGTCTTTCACCTTTAATTTTGGATACAGCCCCCGCTCTTCAGGCAAATACCCAATATAAGGGCTTGTTTCATAATGGATCGGCCGCCCTTCCCATAGAATAGATCCATCCGACAGATCTAAAAGCCCTAAAATCATTCGAAATGTGGTCGTCTTCCCTGCTCCATTCGCGCCCAGGAATCCATAAAGGTCATTGGACGGAATTTCTAAAGATAAATGATTCACTGCTGTAAAAGCGCCAAACCGTTTTGTCACATTTTCCAGTATCAAAGACATGAAACCACCCCTTTTCATGATAAACAGCGTCTATTAGGATCCTTCCCTAAATGAAGAAGAGTATAGAACGCTTTGCTGAGTACAGCAGCCATAAAGGTCAAGCTAGTTTCAACTCCCCTTTCACAGAAGAAGAACCTGACTGAGAAAAACTTCCTCACCACTTTTACGATTTAACCAAGAATAAGTTTCTTATTTTTTTATAATTCTTAATTTTTTATCTTTTTTAAGACTGCCTAAATGGCCCATGTAAAAACACCTCGGCAAACAAATTCGAGGTATTTTGAGTTAAAAGAACTTTTTAATAACATCAACGATTAAGAAATGAACCTTTACTTTCTCTTTCTCTTCATCGCCTGCATAAACAGGGGCTGCACTTGTTTTTTTCTTACTGGCACCGCTTTTCTTGATAGGCTTTTCTTCCTGTTTCTTTTTTGTTTCCTTTACTTCGGTGGAATTGTGCTTAGTTAATTCGCTTTTGATCTCGGTTTGGCCAGCTGCGTAGGTGGAGGATAGGGAGGAAGGCTGCTTTCGATCTTCTCCTGTTGAACGTGATCCTGATTCAACTGTTTCCTCTTTGCTTCCAGCGGCTTCGATTTTATCCTTTTCAGCCGACGTTAAATCGTCCTCTTGGTCCACTGTTGTTGGCGGCGCCTCAGCGTCTTCTTTCTTTTTCTCCGTTTCTCTTTTTTCAGCCTTTTCTTTTTTCTCATTCACACCCGCATTTGCCTCCGCTTCATTGCGGACGGCCACGCTGTTAGAAAAGTCAAGAAAGCAGAGCGGAGGATAGAGAACACACCACCAGTTTGCTCCTTTCCCTTCTCCTAATGTAATTAAAATCGCTTCATATTCTCCCGCCGGATATAAATATTGACCGTACAGTTTGGTTGGAAATGAAATATGCTTTCCATATTCTACTTTCACCGATTGATGAATTCCTTCCTCTTCCATAACACGGGAAGCAATATTTTGTATTTCTGGAAGTTTGCTTTTTATCACTTTCCTTGCCTGGCTAATAGAAGTAAGATCCTTCACCCACAAATTGATATGAGCGTTCACTTCATCGCGTATTTTTCTTTTCACTGCTTGGTCCTCTGGTTTATCGCTATTGGCCAAAATTCTTAATCGAATCGCCTGATCCGGGATCACCACTGTTTCCTCAGCCGCTGTTTCCTGCTTCGGTATATATAAACTGAAAATGGTCCCCATTGAAAGAATCAATAAATAGAATACCGCCGTATATTTTTTCACTTTCGTCCACCTCTCCCTCTAAAAGGCAGTGTGGACAAAATGGCCAGCAATTAAACACCAAAAATTCAATTTCATAGAAACCTATTTTGAGAAATAGCCTGTACAGACAAACAAAAATGCCACCCAGATTATACCTAAGTGGCTTCGTATTAATAAGTTTATCACTTTTTCGTCACGCGCGGCGATTTTTAAGGATGGTTAGAAATGAATAGATAAGCAAAAAGCGTGCCCTTGTTTCAGCCAACCTTCTTGCATGTAAACGCCCTATTTTTCTCAAGGAATTGCTTGCATTTTTGCTCCACGTCCATCACAAATGAAGCAGCTCCATAAAAACCATGCGATCTTTTCCGTTTATATCAAAAACTACCTGTACGTCCCCCTCGGGAAATACTTTTTTAAGCATGTCCGCAACTGCTTTTCCTTGACCAGCCCCAACTTCAAAGCCGACAAGAGCCCGTTCTTTCAATACAAGCGGAAGCTGGGTGCAAAAGCGGCGGTATACATCCAATCCGTCTTGCCCTCCAAATAAAGCCAATTCCGGCTCATGATCTTTTACGACATCCGCTAATAAGTCCTTTTCGACTAGCGGAATATAAGGAGGATTGGAAAGAATGACGTCAAGTTTGACTCCCTTGTCGATGAATGGCGTTAACAAATCTCCTTCCAACCAATGAACATCGGCTCCTAAATGGGCTCCATTTTGTGCAGCTACATTCAGTGCCGGCCGGGAAATATCCACACCATAAACAGTGCAGTCCGGCATTTCCAATTTGACGGTAATAGCGATGGCTCCGCTCCCGGTGCCGATATCTGCAATCGTCAATCCTTTTTGGTCATCAAACAAAACAGCCATTCTTTTTAAAGCATGATAGACCAACTCTTCCGTTTCCGGCCTCGGAATCAGCACGTTTTCATTCACTGCAAAAGTTCGGCCGAAAAATTCTTCTGAACCGACTAAATATTGGACGGGGACCCCTTCGCTATGCCGGAGCACCCAATCCACAAACTGCTCTTGTTCTTTTCGGCTTAAATCTGTTTTCAAATTGGCCAATAGTTTGGCCCGATCCATCTTTACGACATTCATAAGTAGAATTTCTCCCGCATTTTGATCGCGTTTATGCTCTTTTAAAAAAGAAGAAGCCCAATTTAGGGCTTCGTATATTCTCCATCCCGTCATGTCTAGTCCTGTAAATTTTCCAGTTTTTTAGATTGTTCTTCTAAGATGAGAGCATCAATCACCTCATCGAGTTTTCCTTCCAGCACTTGATCAAGCTTTTGGATCGTCAAACCGATTCGGTGATCTGTTACGCGATTTTGCGGAAAGTTATACGTACGAATGCGCTCAGAGCGATCTCCTGTTCCGACAGCGGATTTTCGTTTTTCATCGTAATCCGCTTGTGCTTCCTGCTGATATTTGTCATAAATACGGGCGCGCAGTACTTTCATTGCTTTTTCTTTGTTTTTGATTTGCGACTTTTCGTCTTGGCAAGACACAACAATTCCGGTTGGGATATGAGTTAAACGGACCGCTGACATGGTTGTGTTTACGCTTTGCCCGCCCGGACCGCTGGAAGCAAACGTATCGACGCGGATATCTTTTTCATTGATTTCCACTTCTACTTCTTCCGCTTCCGGCAAACAAGCAACCGTCGCAGTGGATGTATGAATGCGGCCGCCCGACTCTGTTTCTGGAACACGCTGAACACGGTGAGCGCCATTTTCAAATTTCAACCGCGAATAGGCTCCTTTACCTTGAATCATAAAAATGATTTCTTTATATCCTCCAAGTCCTGTCGGATTCGCATCGATTACTTCTGTTTTCCAACCTTTGGACTCAGCATAGCGGCTATACATGCGGTACAGATCCCCCGCAAAAAGGGCTGCCTCTTCGCCCCCTGCCGCTCCGCGGATTTCCATGATAACGTTTTTATCATCATTCGGATCTTTCGGGAGCAATAGTATTTTTAATTGCTCTTCTAAATCCCCCAGTTGACTCTCGAGATCATGGAGTTCTTCTTTTACCATTTCGCGCATTTCCGGATCAAGTTTTTCTTCCAGCATCTCTTTCGCTTCTTGATATTGCTGCTTTTTCTTTTTATATTTACGGTACGTTTGCACGGTTTCGGCTATATCCGACTGCTCTTTTGAATAATCCCGAAGCTTTTTCGGGTCGTTCACAATATCGGGATCACTCAGCAGTTCATTTAATTTCTCGTACCTGTCTTCCACTGCCTGCAAACGATCAAACATTCATGTCACCTCTACGCTCAGTCTTAAACGTTCTTAATTATAGTATACAAGATGACCCGTCACAACACCAAAAAAATAAGGAAAAACGAGTCAGTCAAGACTTTGTGGGAATTTTTTTGGTTCGCTGAAAATAGATGTAAG
>JADBKC010000172.1 GCA_014896555.1 Caryophanales bacterium
TCGTGGAAGCTTGTCTGAAAAAGGGATTCCACGTGATTGCAATGCTCAAGACGAATTCATCAACAATTGGCCATCGTTTCAGTGCATATTATGAGGAAGGAGTAGAAAAGGAAAAAATGCGAAAGCCATATCTATTGTAACTGGTTCATAGGGATGTATCAATAATAGAACAAAAAAGGAAGGAATAAATCGTACAGGCTAGGAGCCTGTACGATCAAAAGGAAGAACTGTTCAATTCTTTTGGCTGTTCCTTAAGGTTTTATGACGAGATCCGGCTTCTTGTTTAAGCTATGGCGGCCATCAATAAAACGAACCGTGCCTGATTTTGCTCTCATGACCACAGAATGTGTTGAACCATAAGCGCCTTTAAATTGAACTCCTCGTAATAATTCTCCATCCGTGACGCCGGTAGCAGCAAATATGGCGTCATCGCCCCGCACCAAATCTTCCATGCGGAGAACTTGATTGACATCTACTCCCATGCTTTTGCACCGATTCAATTCCTGATCATTTTGCGGCATCAGTTTTCCTTGAATTTCTCCACCCAAACACTTTAAGGCTACTGCGGCAAGCACTCCTTCAGGCGCCCCGCCGATGCCAAAAAGAATATCAACGCCTGTATGGTCAAAAGCGGTATTAATTGCTGCTGCTACATCTCCATCGTTGATTAATTTGATGCGGGCGCCTGCTTCACGCAGCTCAGCGATGATATGCTCATGGCGCGGGCGGTTCAAAACGGTTGCCACAATATCTTCAATATCTTTGTTTTTTGCTTTCGCTACTGCTTTTAAATTGTCGATGATCGGAGCGTTGATATCAATTTGACCAACAGCTTCTGGACCGACCGCAATTTTATCCATATACATATCGGGAGCATGCAAAAGGTTTCCATGATCCGCAACGGCAATGACAGCTAAAGCGTTCCAGCCGCCGGATGCGACAATATTCGTTCCTTCCAGCGGATCTACTGCCACATCCACTCGCGGGCCATAGCCTGTCCCTAATTTTTCTCCTATATAAAGCATCGGTGCTTCATCCATTTCACCTTCGCCAATCACGACAGTGCCTTTCATGGGAACCGTATCGAACACATTTCTCATTGCGGTTGTGGCAGCGTCATCAGCTTCGTCCTTTTTTCCCCGTCCCATCCACCGTGCTGAAGCAAGAGCAGCTGCTTCCGTCACGCGGACAAGTTCCATTGATAAACTTCTCTCCATAATAGGTTCCTCCTGTATTACACACAAATGGAATTTGTATAACATAATAACATATATATTGTAGCACATTTGGGAGGGAAATAGAGTTAATCAGGAACTTTTTATTTGTTCTAGTTCTTCTTCCGATAATTTTTCGCGCCAAATTGTCGCACCAAGACCGTTTAATTTTTCCACTATATGGCTATATCCTCTATCAATATGTTCGACACCTGTCACTTCCGTAATTCCTTCCGCAAGCAAGCCTGCGATCACGAGAGCAGCACCAGCGCGCAAATCGCTAGCTTTTACTTTCGCTCCTTGAAGCTGAACCGGACCGTCGATAATGGCAGAACTGCCCTCAACTTTTATTTTGGCGTTCATTCTTCGCAGTTCGTCTATATGTTTGAGGCGTGCAGAATAGATGGTATCTGTTACAATCGATGTACCCTTTGCTTGAGTAAGAAGAGTGGTAAATGGCTGCTGCAGATCTGTAGGAAATCCTGGATAAACAAGAGTTTTAATATCTACTGCTTTGATTTCATTGCATTTTCCGACAAATATTTGATCATCTCCAATATCAATGGGTACATTCATTTCTCGGAGTTTGGCTGTGACGGACTCTAAATGAGGGGGAATGACATTGTCGATGAGAATTCCTTCTCCAATCGCCGCAGCCAAAATCATGTATGTGCCTGCTTCAATTCGATCGGGAATAATAGTATGCCGGCATCCGTGCAAGTGTTCCACCCCGTCGATTCGAATCACATCTGTTCCTGCTCCTTTAATTTTGGCGCCCATGTTATTCAGCAAAGTGGCAACATCAATAATTTCCGGCTCTTTCGCCGCATTCTCAATCACTGTCCTTCCTTTTGCTTTCACAGCTGCCAGCATGATATTAATCGTGGCGCCCACACTGACCACATCCAAATACACCCTCGCTCCCCGCAATTCTTTCGCACGTAAGTAAATGGCTCCTTGCTCGTTCGTTACCTCAGCTCCGAGTGCTTCAAAACCTTTAATATGCTGGTCGATAGGGCGTGGTCCGAGATGACAGCCTCCAGGGAGTCCGACTACTGCTTTTTTAAACCTGCCTAGCATCGCCCCCATTAAATAGTAGGAAGCACGCAGCTTTTTCACCCTGCCGTTGGGAAGCGGCATGGAAATCATATTCGCCGGATCGACCGTCATCTCATTTTTTTCAAAGGTAACCTTGCCGCCAATTTCCATCAATAAATGTTTTAAAATTTGGACATCAGAAATATCAGGCAAGCCTTCAATGGTTACCGGAGACTCTGCTAAAATCGTTGCCGGTATAAGAGCCACAGCGCTGTTTTTTGCTCCATCGATTTTTACCGTTCCCTTTAGTGGATATCCTCCTGCGATTTTTAGCTTTTCCATGATAGACTCCCTTCCGATTACCTTGTTAAAAAAAATTAAACGAAACTTCCATCGCTTTATCGTTCTTCATTCAGTGATGGCAAGTGCGACTCATCGGGGTTTTTCTTTCAAAAGGACGGCTCTATTCATCTTGCAACACGTCTGTTTCGATGCCGCATTCGCCGCCTTCCAGCTAAAACAAAAAATTACGATTCCGCTGCCTTTAAGAACTTATTTAAGTCATGTCAAATAGAGACTCCACTTTATTCCTTTTTATTTTAAACAAAATATGCCTTTTCATGTATAAAATATTGGAATTTTTTTCAAATCGTTTGTCTTCTTCCTTATCAAACAGTCAAAGGAGCTTGTGGCTTCTGATGCGTTCATTGGGACATTCGTTTTTTTCGATTGCGGGCGCTCTTGCCAAGCAAAAAAGTGAATGTCAGTCTCACAAAACTCTTACATCAGCGAGGAAAAGCCCCCGCTGATAAAAATTTGCTTTATTTCAGCGATCTTCCGCCCCAATCGGCAAGAAAAGCATCGATGCCTTTGTCAGTAAGCGGATGTTGGAACATTTGCTTCAATACTTTAAATGGGACAGTGGCAATATGAGCTCCTTTTAAGGCAGCTTCGGTGACATGCTGAGGATGGCGGATAGAAGCAGCAATGATTTCGGTTTCAATATCATGGATCGCAAAAATATTGGCAATTTTTTCGACTAATTCCAAACCATTATGTCCAATATCGTCCAGCCGTCCCAAAAATGGAGAAACATAGGAGGCCCCGGCGCGGGCGGCTAAAAGTGCTTGGTTAGCGCTAAAAATTAGGGTTACGTTTGTTTTAATGCCTTCTTTTTTAAAAGTGGAAACGGCTTTTAATCCATCGGGAGTCATCGGTACTTTAATTGTAATATTAGGAGAAATTTGAGCCAATTCCCGTCCTTCTCGAATCATTCCTTCTGCATCCGTAGCAATCACTTCTGCACTGACAGATCCATCAACAAGTGACGTAATCTCACGCAGACGGTCTTGAAAGGAAACATTTTCTTTCGCCACTAAAGAAGGGTTTGTTGTTACACCTGATAGAATCCCCCAAGAATGGGCTTCTCTAATCTCTTCTATATTGGCTGTATCAATAAAAAATTGCATGATGATTCACACCTCTTCCATTATTTTTCAATTGGGATAATGTACGGAAACCGCCTTATGATGATAAGGCGGTTTCAAACTGGTTATTGATTTTTTATAATGCTTTTCCTGAAGAACCAAATTCGCGGATTTTGCCGATAACCGTTTCTTTAATAGTATCGCGTGCCGGTCCTAAGTATTTGCGTGGATCGTACAAGTCTGGTTTTTCCGCAAGAACTTGGCGAACAGTTTTTGCAGACGCGATTTGGTTTTCTGTATTTACGTTAATTTTGGCAGTGCCAAGAGAAATGGCTTTTTGAATATCTTTTGTCGGAATTCCTGTACCACCATGAAGTACGAGTGGAACTCCTGTTAAGTCTCTTATTTCTTTCATCCGGTCAAACCCTAGTTTTGGCTCCCCTTTGTACGGACCATGAACAGAACCTAGCGCAGGAGCAAAGCAATCTACACCCGTTTCTTTCACAAGACGATCACATTCAGAAGGTATGGCGTACATTGCTTCCGCATCTTCCACAACAAGATCATCTTCTTGTCCACCAATGCGACCCAGTTCCGCTTCAACGGATACGCCAAAAAGGTGGGCAAGTTCCACTACTTTTTTCGTTAATGCAATGTTTTCCTCAAGAGGGTAGTGGGAGCCGTCAAACATAACAGAAGTGAAACCAGCATGAATTGCTTTTGCGCACGTTTCAAAGCTGGAGCCATGATCAAGAT
>JADBKC010000173.1 GCA_014896555.1 Caryophanales bacterium
TGCGTCATCTTCTAAATGAGAATGAAACTGGATGTTTATAGGGGCGGTCTGCATGGAAAAAATATGGACTATTTTTTCCATGCTATGTTTGACATCGATGATGGAAAGATTGTCTTGGTGCAAATAAGACTTTGACAGGCTAAGAAGCTCTT
The DNA here is from genome assembly GCA_014896555.1 of Caryophanales bacterium. Lineage (GTDB taxonomy): Bacteria > Bacillota > Bacilli > Bacillales > DSM-4216 > Bacillus_O. The sequence goes on from JADBKC010000173.1 coordinate 153, forward strand.
GAATAAGAGACTCCATTCGAAGCGCTTCTTCTTTAATAATCGATGTATATTGAGCTGCGTACGGATCTGACTGGATGATCGGGTTTTCTTCTAAAAACTGGGCAAAACCAATAATCGATGTCAGCGGATTGCGGATTTCATGAGCAAAGAAAGCCGCCATACGTGCAATCGTTGCATGATCATTCTTTGATTTCTTATCTTCTTCTTCTTTTGATTCCATAGGATCTTTTTCGACCTCAACAGGAATGGGAGAGTTCTTTTTTTTCAGCCATTTTTGGATTAAATTATTCATATACGAAGCAACACTCCTAAAAAGGTCCATCTATTTTCCTAAATGGAACCATTAGAAAATGAAATGTCTGATTAATATAGGAAAATACAGGAATTATATATTTTTCGAATTCTACATGCTTTGTCACGATTCCTTCTAAGAAAAAACAAAAAATGAATCTCTGTAAAAATACTTTTCAACATTAAATGACATCTTTTTTATGACTTTTCGAATGATGAGAGGAAGCGGATTCCTGTTTCATGAGAACGTTTTGCCTAATAACATTTTTTTGCGCCATCGGACTTTTTTGATTTTGAAAGGTATAAGCGTTCTAAACGAAAGCGGCGTGTGTAAGTGGATCTTCTGTTGGCTTTTTCTGTTCGATCAAAGGCGCTTTTTTCCAGCAAAACAAGCATTGAGTACAAAAAGAAAAGGATCTATGCCAGTTTCCTTTTTACGGAAGACAGTGACTAGACCCTTATCATTTAAAGTATAAAAAAGTGTTTATAGCTGTGGACGTCTTGTTAAAAATTTATACAGTGGAACTCCCGCTAAAGCGACGAGAATAGACAGAAATGAATCTACCGGTTTGTCGACTAGTGTACTGACAACAATATAAAGGGTTCCAACAATCGCTACGATAGGCGTCAGCGGGTATAATGGCACTTTATACAAGCTGTTTTGTTGTCCGCCTTCTTTTTTCCGAATCAGAAATACAGCGTAAAAAGCTAATCCATAAAACAAAAAGACAACGAATATGGCGATATCGGACAGCCTGTCTGGATTACCTACCAGCATCAGCAGAATGGCCAGGACCGTTTCAAACAGGGAAGCATATAATGGTGTTTGAAATTTGGGATGTACTTTGGATAGCCATTTTGAGCCTGGAAGTAATTGATCTTCCGCCATTGCAAAAGGGATGCGTGGAAAAGTCATGATTTTTCCGTTTAGGCAGCCAAAAATGGATATCAAAATCCCGATGGCAATGAATTTACCGCCAATATCTCCGAACAAAATCGAAGCGGCAGTATGGGCAGCGTTCGGCCCTAACTCGACGATTTTGCTTGCCGGGAGAACGTGAAGGAGAGCGATATTAACAGCAAGATAGGCAATCATCACGACAGCGATTCCCGTAATAATTGCTTTTGGAAGCGTTTTGGATGGATTTTTCATTTCGCCGGCCATAAAACCGACGTTCATCCAGCCGTCATACGCCCAAAGTGTAGCTAAAACAGCTGCCCCCATACTGATCGACTGGCTGTTTCCGCTGCTCATCCCTGTAATATGAGTGTCTCCATGCCAAATTCCAAAAACGGCAATCAACGCAATAGGAACAAGCTTTGCTACTGTAAGGAGACTTTGAATAAAGCCGCCTAGATTCGTTCCTATTACGTTAAGGATAAATAAAAATAGAACGGAAGAAACGCCAACGAAAAGTTTGCCGGTTTCCGACAAGCCGACTAGATCTGCCACTAGTGAACCGAAATATAATCCGAGAGCTCCAATAACCGCCGGCCCATAAATAATGGTTTGCATCCAACCGCATAAAAATCCCCAAAATTTTCCGTACACTTCTTCCAAATAGGCGTATAAGCCGCCGGTCTTCGGAATGTTTACACTGACTTCAGCAATCGTCAATCCACTGGCCAATGTAATGATTCCGCCGATGATCCAAGCCCAAAGCGCCATCGTAGATCCGCCGGAAGAGGCAAGGACAATTCCTGGCTTCATAAAAATTCCTGAACCAATCACTGTTCCAATTACAATAGACGTTGCAACCACAAAACCGATATTTCTTTTTAATTGAGTATTTTCCACGATGTTCACCACGCAAGGACAAATGTATTTTAAAGATGATTTTTGTTGATTATACCACGAAATTGTATGAATCTTTTTTATTTGAAAATTTAAATTTTTATATGTAATACACAATATTTAATGAATTGGAGATTTTGGAAATATAGTATCATTCGATTTTCTCGATGGTTGATTATTAAACGAAAGACCAATTGGTTTAGGGATTTGAGAAGTCAGGAAAGATAAAACAAATCGTGGAAACATCATGTCAGTGAAAGGTTTTCACTATTTTATGGCGGGGTTTATCAGAGAATGATTGTAAGAGGATCGACTGCTATTTTGTTATCTGTCAAACAAAATAGCAGTTGTTGATCCATTTGGCTGATTACGGTTTTAATCCTAGAGCAGCTCCAAACCATTGAGAAGCAATCGTAAAGCAAATGAATGCGCATAGTTCACTGATTTGTTGCTCTGTAAAAGTAGTTTTCAACAATTGAACAGTTGAATTTCCGGGCGAACCGTTCGTTTTCAACATGACTTCCGCGAAAGCGGCTGCAAGACTTGTAGATTCATCCAACTTCGATAAATCGGGCTTTCCTTTCGCTTTGCAATATTTGCATTGGTTTTGCTGCGCCAATGATCTTCTGATTTGTTCCTTTAAATCAGCTGAAAGTAATGAATCTTCCGAAAGCAAGCTGCTTAATTCATTCCATTTTTCTAATATTTCCTTATTGTGTCCTAACAGCTGTTGAAAGGGGGTTTCCCCATTTTTTGAAAATGAAATTCTAGCTTCCATATTCTCACTCCTTCTCCTTTTCTTTTATTATAAAATGTGGATATTTAATTACCATTTCAAATATAATGAAAATAAAAATAATATGTTTTATATGAAATAAATTTAAAAAGGATGGTTTAAAAATGAAAATCGACGAAACCGATATACGAATTTTGCAGGAATTAAAGAAAAATGCACGGTTGTCGATGAGAGAACTAGGCAAAAAGATCAACCTTTCCCCTCCGTCTGTATCGGAGCGGGTAAAACGATTGGAAGATCAAGGTGTCATTGAAGGGTATACGATTTCCATTAACCGAAAAAAATTGGGGTTTGAGATTGATTGTTTGATGGAAGTATCGATTAAAAATGGCGAATATCATCGTTTTCAGAAATATATCGAGAGTCATCCTCGGGGGGTGTTTTGCTACCGAATTACCGGGGAATCTTGTTATATGGTGAAGCTATCTGTCGTGAGTTTAAAGGAAATCGAGGATTTTATTAATGAAGTATGTACTTTTGCTAAAACCGTTTCCCATATCGTGATTTCAGAAGTGAAGCCGAAACCTGATATAGAATGGAAGCTGCCCATTTTGCAAAGTGGAGAATAAGAAGGCGGGGAATGACTGGGAGGGGGGACTTGTTTTGATGTAGAAATGGGATGAAACTCCCCATATAGTGTTTAGTGGGGTGGGCATTGCTTTTTGAATAGCATGGATGTTTTAAAAAGCTTTTTATAATTTAGAAGTGCAGAAATCGTAAGGGGAGGTTTCGTTTTCAATCGAACCATGAGCTATTTTAATGAAAAAGGATAAAATGTTGTTGAAATTTATTCGAATCTAGAAGAGGGGATAAACACGCAGACTTCCATTTTGTTATGATGAAAAAAAACGGCCAGTGATATCCATTTTTGCAGTTGCAGAAGTGAACAAATGTTTGAATTGCAGATTGATGCTCATATAAATTATCTAATAAATTTCGTAGATATTTAGAAATATTTTTTGTTTAGTATAATGAAATAATAAAGACATAATGTCCCAAGGCTGTTTGTTCATGATTTCAATGGTAATGTCAAATTACTAATTTTCAAATGAAGGGTGCAGCGTTGATGGATGCAGTTTTTACTCCGCTTGGAGATTCAGCAGTGACGATTGATTTTGGAGAAGGGATCTCATTAGAGAAAAACAGAAACATTTTGAATCTAGCAAGGGCTATCAATAAGAATCCGTTTCGTGGATTTTTAGAGGTTGTTCCTGCATACACGACTTTAACGGTTTTTTATAATCCGATTGAAGTGGGCGGGGATGATCCGTATGAGCGAGTTTGCCAACAGCTGAAGGAACGATTGAATCAAGGATTACAATATAAGATACCAGAAAGAAAAGTGTGTATCCCCGTTTGTTATGATGAAGAATTTGGTCTTGATATAGAGG
>JADBKC010000174.1 GCA_014896555.1 Caryophanales bacterium
TAGCGTCCATTCAACCCTTGGATATAACGGCCAAATGCACGGAACATTTCTTCATTTTTGTCTTTTCGCGGATCGCCGATTATTACTGTTTTTCCTCCGCCAAGATTCAAGCCTGCTGCCGCGTTTTTGTATGTCATGCCTCGTGCTAAACGAAGTGCATCTTCAATCGCTGCTTCTTCTGACTCATATGTCCACATGCGAGTTCCGCCTAAAGCCGGTCCGAGCGTCGTATCATGGATCGCAATAATTGCTTTTAAACCTGATTGTTCATCTTGGCAAAACACAAGCTGTTCATAATCATATTTCTCTAAATATTCGAAGATTTTCATGAAAAATGCCTCCCCTTCGTTCTTAAAAAATCGAATTTGCTGTACATAGAGCCAGTGCAAGTGAATACAGTTTGCTTTCGGCGCTATCTGCTCTTGAAGTTAAAACAATCGGGGTCTTTGCACCTGCAATAACAGCACCGACTTTTGCATTTGCAAAATAAATTAAAGATTTATAGAGTACATTTCCAACTTCAATTGTCGGAACTAGCAATATATCAGCATGTCCTGCAACGTCCCCGCCAATTCCTTTCTGTTTGGCCGCTAATGTTGAAACTGCATTGTCCAGTGCGAGCGGTCCGTCAATGATGCAGCCGCTTATTTGCCCCCTTCGGTTCATTTGGGTCAGCAAAGCAGCATCAAGCGTTGCTTGCATTGCTGGATTTACCACCTCGACAGCTGCAAGCGGTGCAACTTTTGGCATCTCAATTCCGACCCCTTTTGCCACCTTCACAGCATGATTGACAATTTGTACTTTTTGCTCCAAATCTGGTGCAATGTTCATGGCTGCATCTGTGACAATTGTATAGCGCTCATATCCCGGTATTTCAAAAACTGCTACATGTGAAAGCACATGGCCTGTTCTTAAACCATAATCCTTGTTTAATACTGCTTTTAATATCGTTGCCGTCGGGATATTGCCTTTCATTAACACGTTTGCTTCATTTCGTGTTACAGCTTTTACGGCTTGTTCAGCTGCAATGATGTTCGTATCGGTATGGATCAATTTGATGTTTTCATTATTTTCCATCCCAGGATATTTTTCATTCATCATCCTAAGGATTTCTTCTTTTTGTCCAAACAACATAAAGTTCGCCATGTTTTTCTCGAGTGCCAGATAGACAGCTTCGATGACTTCTTCGTCTTCTGCTGCAGCAACTGCTACCGTTTGTTTCTCTGATTGGGTTGCTTTTTCAATAAGCGTAACCAATTTCATTATGCGTTCAACCCCTTTCATGATGATGCAGCACTCATTTTAATTTGTTGCAAGAAGCATGCCAACTTTTTTGTGTTGAAAGCGCTTTACTTCCAGTAATTTAACATGAATTTTTTTTCATACCATGAAATTTATTGCATGCTATTATTTTCAATTCCATACTTCTCCAGCTTGTAATATAAATTCCGAACGGAAATCCCGAGCGCTTTTGCAGTTTTTGTCTTATTGCCATTACACTTAAACAGCGTTTGCCTGATGATTCTTTCTTCATATTGCTCCAGCTGTTCATTCAAAGTCGCCTCAAATGGCTCTAGCATCTCTTCTTCGATCTGGCTTATTTCGTTTGGCTGTTTATTATTCAGCTCCGGAAGATGCATGAAATCAATTTCCGTTTCATTGTGATGAAGAAAGATCATTGCTCTTCCCAAAATATTTTCCAGTTCCCTCACATTTCCAGGCCAATCGTAAGCCATCAATTGTTTCATCGCTTGTTTCGAAATACTTTCTACATTGCGCCCATAATCCTGATTGATTTTCTGAATGAGCCGTTCACATAAAAGCGGGATATCTTCTTTGCGCCTTCTGAGCGGAGGAATATGAATTGGCATCCGATTTAGACGGTAGTATAAGTCTTCCCTAAACGTTCCATTCGCAATGGCTTTTTCTAAATTTACATTCGTGGCTGCGATAACACGCACATTAATAGGGATTGATTTTGTACCGCCGACGCGAACGATTTCATTTTCCTGCAACACCCTTAAAAGCTTTGCCTGTGTATTTGCACTTAATTCCCCGACTTCATCAAGAAAAATACTGCCGTTGTTCGCTTCTTCAAAAAGACCTCTTTTTCCGCCGCGCTTTGCTCCGGAAAAAGCTCCTTCTTCATAGCCGAATAATTCACTTTCCAGCAATGACTCTGATAAAGCAGCACAATTGACACGAATAAATTTATTGTATTTTCGGTCACTTGCATTATGGATCGCATGGGCAAACAATTCTTTTCCCGTCCCTGACTCCCCTCTTAAAAGCACGGTAGCCGGTGTTTTTGCCCCCAATTTTGCCTGTTCAATCGCAATTTTCATTTCCTCCGATTGCCCAATAATATCTTCAAATGAGTATTTCGCTTCTAACGTTCGGATGATTTGCCGGGCCCGGTTCAGCTCCCTAGTTAAGTTTTGTATTTCAGACATATCATGAATGACGCCGACACTGCCTTTAAGCTTTCCTTCTACAATGATCGGTGCAACATTGACAACAACTTCTTTTTTCTTCGGACCAACGCGCATGGCAGCTCCGCGAACGGCTCTTCTCGTTTGCAAGACTTTCATATGTATACTTTCTCCCTCAGAAATATCTGCAGTTGCAGGTTTTCCGATCACCTGCTCTTCCGTTAAGCCGGTTATTCTTGTGTAAGCAGGATTTATTAAGATTCCCCGGCCTTTTTCATCAACAACAGAGATGGCATCATCACTTGAATGTATAATCGCTTCAAGCATCGTTTGAATTTCTTTTAGATTTGTCACTTCTTCTGCGAGATTGACCACTTCTGTAATATCTTTAAAAACTGCAAACGCACCGATCAATTGATCATTTTCATCAATCATCGGTATTCGGGTTGTAATAATTTTCAGACCATTATCCAACAGCTGTTCTTGATTCGCTTCCGCTCTTCTTGTTTCTAGCACTCTTGGTAGCCGGCTTTTAGGAATGACCTCATAAATATGTTTTCCTCTTGCTTCCTCTAGCGGAAATCCAATGATTTTTTCCGCACTTTTGTTGTATAAAATAATCCTGCATCGGTTATCAATTCCGATCATACCATCATCGGTTGAATGAAAAATCAAATCACGTTTATACGTTTCATTACGGAATTTTTCAATATATTCTTCCTTTTCTTCAAAAAGTTTTGCAATTAAAAAAGCAACGCTTCCCGGTATAAGCACTGTATCTTTGCTTTTTGCATTCCTTAGAGCTGTGAATACTTCTTTATTTCCGGTAACATCAAAAATGACATCGATCTTATCAGAAAGATGGTGACGCCAATCCAACTCTGTTTTAATCCCTTCCTGTTTTGCAAATAAGATTCCGGGTGCATCGGGATTGATGTCCACAACCACTTTCACATCGAGAATGGCCGTTTCTTTTAATATTTTTAAAATGGCCGTCCCTCCTTTACCAGCTCCAACGATCATCGCGGTTTGCATATGATTTCACCCCATACCACATACGAAATAATTTTCATATTTGCGTAAGATTGTTGTGCAATAATTTTCAATTTCATTTTAAAGCTATTTATCTTCCTTGACAAATTTCATGGATGATTTATCATTTTTGTGAGGAGACAAAGAGTGAAGGGATTTTTTATGAGCAGAATAATAGCGTTACTTATATTGCTGATTCCTGGCATTTTCGCTGTAATCGGGATAAAATTGATGAGAGATATGGTATTTGGTATTTTGCAGGCTCCCTTTCCGTTTCTATGGCTGCAATTTTTAGTCGGACTGCTTCTTTTTTTGGCAGGTTTAGGGTTTGTGGGAGGTTTTATTTTGCACCGGGACAGGAAAAGAAATAAAGTACAGAAAAGATTTCAGAGGCAACCTGCTTCTGACACGAAAAAATAAAGGGACGATCCGTTGTCGGTTCCGTCCCTTTTTTTCGTTTTTAGCACAGACTCATGTAGCGGATTGGATTTGCCGTCGAATTTCCAATGCCTTTTCCGGTTCATCGGTAATTAGTGCCGAACATCCAATTGAGAATAGCCGTGTCATATCAGCTTCTTTATTCACTGTGTATGGTCTTACCTGTGTTCCATTTTCAATACTTGCGCGAATCACTTCATCTGTTACTGTCATGAGTTTTGGATGGATTCCTTTCGCCCGGATTGACTGAGCGTACACCCACGGCATATATAAACTTTGCGAAAAAAGAGGCGCAATTTCAATTTCCGGAGCAAGCCTGTGACTGTAAACGATGCTATAATGATTGAATGAAGAAATAATAATCCGATTCGAAAGATGAAATTTTCTCACTAGATCAATTACTTTCTCTTCCATTCCTTCATAAGGAAAAAGATTGTTCTTAAGCTCAATATTGCAGATGAGTTGGTTCGTTCTCATCCACTCAAATAGTTCCTCTA
>JADBKC010000175.1 GCA_014896555.1 Caryophanales bacterium
AAGTGCGGCTGTTGCCGATTATCGGCCAAAACAAGTATCCAATGAAAAGATGAAAAAACAGGATGGAGATTTGATCATTCAAATGGAGCGGACGAAAGATATTTTAAAAACGCTCGGCGAAAGAAAAGATCATCAGTTTCTCGTTGGTTTTGCCGCTGAGACTTCCAATCTCGATGAATATGCAATGAGTAAATTGAAGCGGAAAAACGCAGATATGATCATTGCCAATAATGTGAACGAAAAAGGTGCCGGCTTTGAGGAAGACACCAATATTGTGACGATCTATAAAAAAGACGGCACAAAAAAACAATTAGGGCTTATGTCTAAAAAAGAATTGGCAAAAGAAATTTTTCGTGAAATTGTCAAAACGCTTCAAGAGGAAAGATCAAAATGAACGTAGCAAGCGTGATTGTGGATGTACCAACCATGCAAACCGACCGGCCGTTTGATTACTTGATTCCTGAACAATGGAGTCAAATGATCCAGCCAGGAATGAGAGTGATCGTGCCTTTCGGGTCAAGAAATGTGCAAGGGTATGTAGTGAAAGTAAAAGATCATTCGTCTTTTCCTCAGTTAAAAGCTATTCGAGAGCCAATGGACGTTGTTCCGGTACTGAATCAAGAGCTGATGGATCTTGCCGACTGGTTGACGAAAACAACGCTTTGTTTTAAAGTTTCGGCCTATCAAGCGATGCTTCCAGCTGCCATGAAAGCAAAATACGAAAAGCGATTCGCGGCAGTCAACGAAGAGAAGATAGCGGATGAGAAGGTAGCCGAGCTGTTTAAGAATAAAAAGGAAATCACTTGGGAAGAAGGGGAAAAGGCGGGACTTTTAACCTCTATGCAAAAAGAGGTGAAAGATGGAACGGTTGAATTGATTTATAAGGTGAAAAGCAAAGGAACCAAAAAGACAGTCCGGATGATTGGCACGAGGTTATCGGCTAATGAGCTGTCAGAAGCCGCTTCTCGTTTAAAAGGGAATGCCGTCAAACAAAAACGGCTGATCGAAGTCTTTAAACAACATCCGGAAGAAATGATATCTGCAAAAGAACTGCTGGAGAATGCTAAAAGTACATCATCCAGTTTGCAGGCGCTGATCCAAAAAGGAATTTTGTATGAAGAGCAAAAAGAAGTATATCGCGATCCTTATGAGCAAACCTATTTTGAAAAAACAACTCCCTTTCCTTTGACAGATGAGCAAAGAGAAGCCATTTCCCCTATTATTGAAGCTTTGGAAGAAGAAAGGCATGAAACTTTTTTATTATACGGAGTGACTGGCAGCGGAAAAACAGAGATTTATTTGCAATCGATCCAAAAGGTACTGGAAAAAGGAAAAGAAGCCATTGTGCTCGTACCGGAAATTTCTCTGACACCGCAAATGGTTCATCGCTTTAAAAGCCGATTTGGTGATGATGTAGCTGTTTTGCACAGCGGGTTGTCCATTGGCGAAAAGTATGATGAATGGCGGAAAATTTTAAAAAAAGAAGCGAAAGTAGTGGTGGGCGCACGTTCGGCTATTTTTGCGCCGTTTGAAAACATCGGGATCATCATCATTGATGAGGAACATGAGACAAGCTATAAACAAGAAGAATCCCCCCGTTACCATGCAAGGGATATCGCGATCAAAAGAGCCCAGCATTTTGCTTGTCCGGTCATATTAGGAAGTGCTACCCCTTCATTGGAAAGTTACGCACGGGCCCATAAAGGTGTATATCATTTATTGACGCTGAAAAACCGAATGAATCACCGCAATCTTCCTGAAGTGGAAATCGTTGATATGAGAGAAGAGCTGCGGGCTGGCAACCGTTCGATATTTTCAAGGTCGCTGTTTGAAAAGCTAAAAGATAGAGTGGAAAAAGGCGAGCAAACCGTGCTGTTTTTGAACAGAAGAGGACATTCCTCTTTTGTCATGTGCCGAGACTGCGGCTACGTTGTCCAATGTCCGCATTGCGATATTTCGTTGACATACCACCATTATTCAAACGAAATGAAATGCCATTATTGCGGCTATGAAACAATGGCTCCATCCGTTTGCCCAGAATGCGGCAGCCAATATATTCGCTACTTTGGCACCGGAACACAAAAAGTAGAGGAAGAATTGGGGAAGCTTTTGCCAGAAGCCCGAGTCATCAGAATGGATGTGGATACGACACGAAAAAAAGGCGCTCACGAAACTCTTCTGCGACGATTTTCGGAAGGGAAAGCCGATATTTTACTAGGAACGCAAATGATCGCAAAAGGGCTCGATTTTCCGAATATTACGCTTGTCGGTGTGTTAAGTGCGGATACGATGCTTCATCTTCCTGATTTCCGCTCGTCAGAAAAGACGTTTCAACTATTAACGCAGGTGAGCGGGCGCGCCGGCAGGCATGAACTGCAAGGAGAAGTGGTTGTTCAGACCTATACACCGGAGCATTACAGCATTCAACTTGCTGGCCAACAAAATTTTGAGCGTTTTTACCAGCGGGAAATGATCGTGAGAAAATTGGGAGGCTATCCCCCCTTTTATTATTTGGCCCTTGTCAATGTCAGCCATGAGGATCCGCTCATTGCATCCTCCGTTACAGAAAAAATTACGAAATTCATTCGCAGCCGTCTTTCCAATAATACGATTGTTCTCGGACCGACTGCTTCTCCCATTCCTCGGATCAATGATAGATATCGCTATCGATGTTTGATAAAATACAAGCATGAACCAATGCTAGCCGATACGCTGAAATTGATATTGGAACAGTATAATGGACAAGGACAATATTCCCATTTGCAAATAGCAGTGGATATCAATCCGTTTGTGATGATGTAAGTTAGGAGGAAAAGTTTTGGCGATATTACCGATTGTCACTTACCCTGCAGAAATATTAGAAACAGAATGCAAGCGAGTGACATCTTTTGATAAACATTTAAAAAAATTGATGAAAGATATGCACGAAACGATGTTAGAAGCGGATGGGGTTGGTCTAGCTGCTCCTCAAGTCGGGATCGATCTCCAAGTAGCGGTTGTGGATATCGGAGACGAAAATGGAATGATCCCGCTTGTCAATCCGGAAATTTTGGAAACAAAAGGAACCCAAACAGAAATAGAAGGATGTTTAAGTTTTCCTGGACTATATGGAGAAGTGACAAGGCCTTATTACGTGAAGGTAAAGGCAAAAGATTGGAAAGGTCGAACTTTCATCATCGAAGCCAATGGTTTTTTGGCAAGGGCGATTCAGCATGAAATTGATCATCTTCATGGTATTTTGTTTACTACGAAAGTGGATAAATATGTAGAAGAAGAATCGTTGGAAGGGTATGAGTCTGAATGATCAAGATTGTATTTATGGGAACACCCGATTTTTCTGTCCCTATTCTAAGAAAGCTGCTAGAAGACGGCTATGAAATTCAAGCGGTTGTGACACAGCCTGACCGCCCTGTTGGTCGCAAAAAAATACTGACTCCGCCTCCTGTTAAAGTAGAAGCAGAAAAACATGGCATTCCCGTTCTCCAGCCGGAAAAATTGAGAAACTCAGAAGAATTGCGAACGATATTGAATTTGAACCCGGATATCGTTGTGACGGCAGCCTACGGACAAATTTTGCCGAAGTCACTGCTTGAAGCGCCCAAATACGGCTGTATAAATGTTCATGCTTCTCTTTTGCCGGAACTTCGCGGCGGAGCGCCGATCCACTACGCGATCATGCAAGGCAAAAAGAAAACGGGCGTCACCATCATGTATATGGCAGAAAAATTGGATGCCGGAGATATTATCAGCCAAGTGGAAGTGCCGATCGAAGAAACAGATCATGTCGGCATCTTGCATGACAAATTAAGCAGGGAAGGGGCCGAATTGCTTTCCAAAACGCTTCCAAAAATGATAAATGGCGAAATCACGCCGATTAAGCAAGACGAAAGTCGAGCGACATTTGCCCACAATATTAAGCGAGAGCAGGAAAAAATTGATTGGACCAAGCCGGGTGAGGATATTTACAATCATATACGTGGTTTGCATCCTTGGCCGGTTGCCTATACTACACTTGATGGGAATATAGTGAAAATTTGGTGGGGAGAAAAACAAACGATCCCTGAAAAACAAGAACCCGGAACCATCGTGGCGATAGAAAATGACGGAATTCTCGTCGCTTCCGGAAATGAAACAGGCATCAAGATTACGGAGCTCCAGCCAGCTGGAAAAAAACGGATGAAAGCGGAACAGTTTTTAAGAGGAGCCGGATCTCTGCAAATTGGAATGAAATTGGGAGATTGAAATGGAGAAAAAAAAGAAAAATGTTCGCGAGGCTGCGCTTGAACTGTTGGAAGCAGTCGAACAAAATCAGTCATACAGTAATTTATTGCTGAATTCAGCTATTCAAAAATACGATCTAACAGGTCCGGATGCCGGTTTAT
>JADBKC010000176.1 GCA_014896555.1 Caryophanales bacterium
TCCGTTTCCATCGAATAAAAGATAGTGTACAATATGGGTAAATGGACTGAAGGCGTGAAGCCGAAACGAGGTGCGAGGGAATGAGCTCTTTTGATCAGACGATGAAATTCCATTTTTCAGATGAGCCTTTTGATCATGATGTGAAAGAAATTCTTTTCCAAGTTTATGACGCTCTCCAAGAAAAGGGATACAATCCCATTAATCAAATTGTTGGCTATTTGCTTTCAGGAGACCCAGCTTATATTCCTCGGCATAAAGATGCCAGGAACTTGGTTCGAAAATTGGAACGGGACGAAATTATTGAAGAATTGGTGAAGACGTATTTGAAGCAGCGAGAGGAATAATCATATGAGAACAATGGGGTTAGACGTAGGCTCCAAAACAGTCGGTGTTGCAATCAGCGACGAATTAGGCTGGACAGCCCAAGGAATTGAAACGATTAAAGTGGATGAAGAGAAAGGCGATCTTGGTTTTGGCCGTTTAAAGGAACTAATCGAAGATTATCAAGTCGATAAGATTGTAGTCGGGCTGCCTAAAAACATGAATAACACGATCGGTCCGAGAGGAGAAGCTTCTCAAAGATATGCAAAAAAACTGGAGAAGGAGTTTTCTCTCCCCGTTGTGCTCTGGGATGAAAGGCTGAGTACGATGGCTGCCGAAAGAGTTCTGTTGGAGGCGGACGTGAGCCGCAAAAAAAGAAAAAAAGTCATTGACAAAATGGCTGCTGTCATGATTCTACAAGGTTATTTGGATAGTTTGAAATAACTGTTGGAAAAAATGTGGCTGCCGTTCAATAAATAATGAGGTGAAGAGATGGAACACGGAGATCAACGTATTACTGTAGTAGATGAAGAGGGAAATGAGATACTATGTGAAGTGCTTTTTACATTTGATTCCGAGCAGTTTGACAAATCTTATGTGCTCTATTATCCAGCGGAAACAACCGATGATGAAGAAATTGAAATTTTTGCTGCTTCTTTTCATCCTAGCGAAGGAAATTCCGGTGATCTCGAACCGGTAGAAACCGAAGAAGAATGGGATCTTATTGAAGAAATGCTGAATACGTTTCTTGATCAAGAAGAAGAACACGAACATAAGCATGAACACGAAAAATAATCATAGGAGAATTTTTCAGGCCGTTCTAAAATTTAGAACGGCCCTTTTCCACGTTCTGTAGTATAATGATGAATGGAAAAAATGATCGATTGATCCCGTTTTGTGTCGGAAGGGGAAAGAGAATGTCGAATTTTCATTGGAATTCAACTGACTATAGAAGAAAAAAAAGAAAAAGAACCTTTTTTTTATCAATATTCGCTGTCATCGTTGCCTGTGCAGCAGTAGTCTTTTTCTATATCTACCAGTCGCTGCAGCCAGTAGATAAGGGAAATCGTACACCAGTCAAAGTGATTATTCCGCAAGGGTCAAGCGCCGCAAAAATCGGAGAAATCCTAGAAAGAAAAGGGGTAATCCGTAATCAACAAGCTTTTAAATATTACATAAAATGGAAGAGGAAAACAGGATTCCAAGCTGGAACCTATTATTTTTCGCCCTCCATGCCTCTTGATGAAATCATTCGTGATTTGCAGAAAGGAAATTCTTATGAATTGGCCAAAATCGTATTCACGATACCAGAGGGGCGTCAATTGCGCGACATTGCCAAAACGATTAGCAAACATTCGCCTTACGATTTCAATACCGTATGGAAACGGTTGAATGACCGTGCCTTTATTCAGCAATTGATCAAAAATTATCCGGATTTGCTGACGAAGGAAATTTTGAATCCAAAAGTAAAATATCCATTAGAAGGGTATCTGTACCCTGCTGTTTACGCTTATTATGATCCGAAAACTCCACTGGATACAATCGTTGAAGATATGATCGCCAAAACAGATCGAGTCCTATCTCAATATCAAAAAGCCATGAAGGTCAAACATTTGACCCCTCATCAATTGCTTACAATGGCTTCTCTTATTGAAGAAGAAGCGACGAAGAAAGCGGATAGACGTAAAATTTCTAGTATTTTCTATAACCGGCTGGCCAAAAAAATGCCGCTGCAAACAGATCCGACTGTGCTTTATGCACTCAATAAGCATAAAAGCCGTGTCGTATATAAAGACTTGCAAGTGAATTCGCCATACAATACGTATAAATATAAAGGATTGCCCCCTGGTCCCATCTCAAATTCCGGTATTTCTTCTCTAGAAGCAGCTTTAAATCCGGAAAAAACAGACTACCTTTATTTTCTTGCGGCACCTAGCGGGGATGTTTACTATGCCAAAACATTAGAAGAGCATAATCGATTAAAACAAAAATTTATTACCAATTATTATGATGCTGAAAAGAAATAAGAGCTATTAGCATTAACGATAAAAGTATGGTAAACTAAACAAAGTTAAACTTCCGCCAATTGCATTCCTTGGCCGCCAGTTTGGTTTCTTTGGTCGAGGAAAGGCTTAGCGTTGTTAGAAGACGAAATGAAAGATAAGTGGAAAGCTTTCGGGCTTTCTGCTTTTTCTTGTCAACCGATTTTCGCTTCTTTTCAATTTACTTAGCAGGAATGGGGAAAAAAGATGGAAGAAAAGATAGCACAATACTGGCAGTCTCTCCTCCCTGAAAAACCGCACATCATTCAGGAAATGGAACAATTGGCGAAAGAAGAACATGTTCCTATAATGGAATCAGCCGGCATCGAGACGATGCTGCAATTTATGAGAATCCAAAAGCCTAAAAAAATTCTCGAAATCGGCACGGCGATTGGATATTCAGCGATTCGAATCGCAAAAGCAAACATTGGTTCAGAAATTGTCACGATCGAGCGTGATGAAACTCGCTATCATCAAGCGGTTCAATTTATCCGTAGGGCAGGCTTAGAAAACCGCATTTCCGTGATTTTGGGCGACGCATTGGAATTAGCGGCGGAAGCAGGCAAGATGGGTCCTTTTGATGCCATTTTTATTGACGCTGCAAAAGGGCAGTATCAAAAGTTCTTTGTAATGTACACGCCATTTTTAGCGGAAAACGGCGTTGTATACACGGATAATGTTCTTTTTAAAGGGCATGTAGCTGAAACGGATATAGCAAAGAAACGAATTCGCCAATTAGCATCCAAAATCCGTCAATATAATCAATGGCTGATGAATCATCCGTCTTTTTCGACGATGATCATTCCTGTAGGCGATGGGCTGGCAATCAGTATTTATCGAGGTGAAAAAGATGGCAAATAAACCAGAGTTACTCGTTACTCCGACCAGTGTTCAAGATATCTTGCCTTTGTGCAATGCGGGAGCGGATGCATTTATAATAGGGGAGCAGCGATATGGGCTTAGACTGGCGGGCGAATTTTCTCGTGAAGACGTTAGAAGAGCGGTTGAACTTGCTCATTCGCGAGGAAAGAAAGTATATGTGGCAATGAACGCCATTTTTCATAACGAAAAAGTTGAGGAATTAAAAGATTATATTCTGTTTTTAAGGGACATTCAATGTGATGCGATCGTTTTTGGGGACCCTGCGGTGTTAATGACAATCCGGGAAATTGCACCAAACATGAAATTGCATTGGAGTACAGAAACGACTGGAACCAATTGGTATACTTGCAATTATTGGGGACGCCTTGGATCAAAACGTGCCGTTTTGGCCCGAGAATTGAGCATGGATGCCGTCATTGAAACGAAAGAACATGCGGAAGTGGAGATTGAAGTCCAAA
The DNA here is from genome assembly GCA_014896555.1 of Caryophanales bacterium. Lineage (GTDB taxonomy): Bacteria > Bacillota > Bacilli > Bacillales > DSM-4216 > Bacillus_O. The sequence goes on from JADBKC010000176.1 coordinate 3,704, forward strand.
TACATGGTATGACTTGCATGTTCCAGTCGAAGCGAGCTTTGCTTGAGAATTACTTTGAATATCAAGGGAAAGTGTTGGAAATAAAGAATAAAAACCAGAAAAATATGTTTCTTTATGATAAAGAACGGGATAATAAATATCCGATTTTTGAAGACGAAAACGGTACTCATATAATGAGTCCAAATGATATTTGTATAATTGATGAACTTACCGAAATGGTAGAAGCAGGTGTTGATAGCTTCAAAATTGACGGAGTGTTAAAGGAACCGGACTATATCATCGAGGTGACAAAGCTGTACCGCAAAGCGATCGATTTATGTGCAGAAGATCGGGATGCCTATGAAGATGTGAAAGACCAGTTATATGAACAAATAGTGGCGATCCAGCCGGAGAATCGTCCATTGGATACGGGCTTTTTCTTTAAGGAAACCGTTTATTAATGAGAAGATTCCGGGATCCATTTGAGAATGCTTGATTAATCCAGCCCTATGAAGATTTAGAGGGGCAGATTATAGGTCCTTGTCTATATTTTAAAAGGAGGCATCGGAATGTCTACGATACTGAATGATAAAATTTCACAAATTGTTGACGGAAAACGAGTGATCGTCAAAAAACC
>JADBKC010000177.1 GCA_014896555.1 Caryophanales bacterium
ACCTATGAGGGATTGAAACTCCATATTGTGGAACAGAAACAGAATGTGATTGGGTCGATGTCGAAGTAAGATTTATACAATGTGGCCCCTACTACTGTGAAAATTGCGGCGCAAGTGAAATCGGCCCAGAATTACATGATTGGTATTACAAAGACAGAGATGGAAATACTCTCTATCTAATGGGAAAACGAAAATATTATTCGTGGGCTAAAAAGAAGCTACGATTAAGTGGCTCGCCAGTGTTAAAACCTAATCATCCGTTTACCTCAAAGGAACTTGAAACAGGATGGTATGAACCCGATAAACCTGTTTCTCCTTATGCCAATACGGTAAATGGAAAATTAGTGGATCATGAAACGGCCAAAATTGCCTATAGATTAGGGATTTTGGATAAAAAGAATGTGGGGAATAAAGATGGATTATAAAACGTTCATGAGACATGCGGAAAAAGTGACTAAAACAGCAAGAGACAGAAAGCCGGATAAGTCCGAAATACACGGTGTATATCATCACCCCGATGGCTCTTTAGTTGTTACAGATGCCATTCGCTTATATAAGGTGTTCGGCATCGATCACGGAAAAGATTACGGTTCAATCATTACGCCAAAAGGAAAAAAGATTGACGCCGCATACCCAAATGTAGACCGACTGATACCTACTCAAGTTCCTTTACAAGAGTTGACTATAGAAGTAGGTGAGTTGTTACAAGCTACGGATATTTTATATAGCGCAGGATCTTTGGCAACAGGTCAAGTGATTATCGACTTTAAGGATGATGAAGCCCGTTTTACATCAATCGAGATGAAAGGTTTTTACATCCTGCCTGTAAAATTCGAAGAACCCATTTCGTTGAACGCTCTTTATCTATTAGAAACTTTAAAACTTTTTAAGGCAGCAAAATGTGAATACTTACGGATTAAGTATTTTGGCAGATTAAGACCTTTAGTGTTAACAGATGAATCGGAAGATTTAACAGCTCTCGTTCTTCCTGTTCGGAAATATTAAGGAGGTATCCACCTTGTTGAGAATAGTGAATGGCAGCTTTGAACAACTCAAAGCCGAAATGAAGCAAAACCAGGATATCGTGAAAAGAAAAATCAAAGAACTTGAGAAAGAACGTAAGCAGAAAAAATATTTGACAGAATCTGAACAAAAAAGATTGCAAGAATTGGAGAAATTATTTCGACTTTATACGCCGTCAAAGGTGTTGCCAGTTCGAATTGAAAGTACGGATTTGATTATTGACTCGAAAATCTATCAATCTTTCATGAAAAAGATCAAAGGATTTTCTACTGGGGTAATGGTGTTAGCTGATAGCCTGCATATTCGATATAGATCTGGTTTTCAGTCACAAGGGTACATCGAATTTTACGATTTATCCCCTCATTTCGCTAAATTTCAAAATATACCCGTTGCGGTGATTAAAGATGGCTCGGAATCGTAAACGTCAAGCTAAATGGGTGTTGTTGAAGCGCCTGGAAGAAGGACAAGCTGTATACCTTTATGAGCCTTTGAGGAAATGCGATCTCAATCGCAGGCTACGAGATGGATGGAGGCAGGTGAAATAATTTGTCAGATACCAAAATCATCAGAGGGGTCCTCACAACTCGTGATCAAGCGGTCCTGGAAAACATGGGGCTTGTTCGGATGGTGGCCCAAAAATACAAAAGAAAAGCTAAAAAAGCAGGATTAGATTTTGAGGACTTGGAAAGCATCGGCGCTATTGGTTTAATGAAAGCTTTTGACGGTTTTGATGATAGTAAAGGTTTTCAGTTTTCCTCTTATGCAATTCCAAAAATAAGAGGTGCTATCAATCAAGCCATTCTATATAGTGCTGATAGCGCTGTTCGGTATCCGGTAAATGTTAAAGAGTGTGCGAGGATGATTTCAGAAGCGGGGATGGAAAACGAACCGATCGAGAGGATCGCTACCAAACTTGAAACGTCTACGAACCGGGTAAATCTAGCTTTAGATTATCTTCATAATAGCGACTTACGATTGGACGACACAGCTGTAAATACCAGAAAGTATGAGGAAGACAGTTCATATCATGATTTAATTGGATTTTCTCAGGACTTTTCAAGCATATTCGTCAATGACTTTTTAGACACACTTAAAGCAAAAGAGCGGGAAATAGCTGAGCTAGCATTAGCTGGTTACGGCACCACTGAAATAGGGAAACGGTTAGGTTTTTCTAAAAGCTATGTACGTACTTACATGCCGAGAATCAAGAATAAATTAGAAAAATACATGTCCGGTGAAAAATTATGGAGAAAGAAGGTGCGCACTTTGAATCAAGAAGAGAAATCCTCAGCATCCCTTCCTCCCTCTGTTCCAAAAGAATTGACGGAAGAAATCTACAATGAACTTCGACAAAAAGGTTTATCTAACAAACAGATTGCAGAGAAACTAGGTATTAAACTCTATCAAATCTATAAACACAAGAAACAGTGGTCGGGTAATCCTAAACCCCAATCACCAAAGAAAGAAGACGGATCAACAACTAAACCTGCCGATGATCTTATCTATAAACAGACTTATTATCATCAAGGTGGGATCGATGTAATTGCTTATATGGAAATGAAATTTCCTAAAGAGCAATTGATTGGGTTTCATCGCGGGAACGTTTTGAAATATCTCATTCGATACCGGGATAAAGGCGGTATAGAAGATTTAAAGAAAGCTAGGTTTTATTTGGACAAGCTGATTGAGGTTGAGTCACTTGAATAATGGTTGGGAGGTCGTTTCATAAATGCATTGTCTTTATGATCCTAGAACCAATATTTTATCTGAAACTTCGATTCCGTATTTAATGGAGTTAACGGGTAGATCTAAGAGTAATTTATACGCGCATAAAAAGCAAAAGCGAAAAATCAAGGACATCAATTGCTACTTAACAGATGAAAATGTTTCCCTAGAACAGCGCAGAATTTGGTATGAATCGGAAACCTACGAAGACGAAGCATGGAAGGTTGTTCATGGATCTGACGGAAAGTTTTTAATATCCAATTACGGACGCTTTAAACGCGTCCGTAAAGAGAAAACGTATTTCCTGATGCCTTTTTTCCACAAAAGAACTGGAAAACTCATGATAAAAGTGCAATTTAACGGTCGGTACGGACAATATCCCATTGCTAACCTTGTCGCCTATCATTATATCGGTTTACCGAAGCCTGGGGAAGTGCTGCACCACAAAAATCTAATCAAAACAGACAACTTTGCAGGCAATCTTGAGTACATCTCGAGACAGAAATTGGGCAAGAAAACTGGAGGAATGGCCAAAAGCAAGCCTGTTGTCCAATTGAACAAAGACACAATGGAAGTCATCAATGAATACCGATCGGCGCGTGAAGCTGGCAGACAATGTTACCTATCCTATCAAGCTGTTTTGGATAACTGTAATCACAAAAGTAGGACAAGTGGTGGATACATTTTCATGTTTGCAGAGGAATACGAAAAGCTTTATTTAAAGGAGCGTGATCTTGTTGGCTAAGAATAATTTAACGATACGCGTATTAGCTGATGTGGCGGACGAACGTCGTCGTCAAATCCAAAAATGGGGATTGCAACGCCACTCTTATGGGGATTGGCTCAAAATCCTAATAGAAGAAGTCGGGGAAGTTGCTCAAGCCATGCAAGTGGGTGAAAACTGGGCAAAAGAATCAGATGCCGGCAACCTTTACGAAGAATTGATTCAGACGGCTGCTGTTTCCTTGGCCATTGCTGAACAAGTGATGGAAGTGGAATCATCGTGATAAACCGTCATGCGGAGAAATTTACTTATTACCTTCGCAAAATAGTCTCCGAAAGATTAGGTGATCTTATATGCAATATGACAGAAAAATAACCATCTCCGCAGCTGGAAGCCGTAAGGCAACCTTATGGCCAGCGCAGACTCTTTACTGGTCTGAAATGGTGGAAAAGTTGAGAACGGCGGTCCGGGGAACCGAAACACTAGCTGAATATTTGAAACTACCTAAACGAGAACAAGACGAACTGAAAGACGTTGGCGGTTTTGTGGGTGGAAAGCTTGCCGACAACCGCCGAAAAGCGAACAATGTCATCGGCAGGGACCTCATCACACTAGACATGGACAACATTCCTGCTGGCGGAACAGCTGATGTATTACGTCGTTTAGAAGGTCTCGGATGTGCCTATGCCGTTTATAGCACCCGCAAACATGAGGAAGCTAGACCCCGTTTGCGGGTGATTGTTCCTTTAAATCGAACAGCGACAGCCGATGAATATGAGCCGTTAGCGAGAAAGCTGGCTTCGATCATCGGTATC
>JADBKC010000016.1 GCA_014896555.1 Caryophanales bacterium
ACCAAGAGGGCTTTTTTTATTCAAGTCCCCGAAAAAACTTCTAACAGGAATGCTCTTCACAAATATATTTGGCTCTTTGGTGAAAAGCATTTGGTTCCAGGAAATCATTTGGATAATTACGGATTCCCCTTTCATTCCAGGTATATGCAAACTTCATTAATTCTTTTATATAATCCTCTTTTTCTACCGGTAATGGATATAGTTCATATTGAGTATTTCCACTTAATACCTGAATGTTTTTCATTAATTGTTCGTGTATCTTTTTCATCTGCGTTTTGTCTCGGATGGAGTAAATGAAAATACTCTTACCAATATTAACTTTGGTTTTATGAAACTTTGGCCAAAACCTTTTTCTAGGTAAAATATCAAAAGAACTTTCGATCCCAATTGGGATAATAGGAACCTTTGCTGTCATAGCAATCCAAACAGCTCCTAATTTCCCCATATACATCTTTCCAGTTGGACTTCTTGTTCCTTCAGGATAAATGCAAACAATTTTTTCTTTCTTCAGTGTCCTTATAACTGTTCTGAAAGCCGAAGTATCCGCGGCATCCCTGTTTAACGGAATGGCACCCATTGCAAGGTGCCATTTCCGTGACAAATAGGAATCAAAAGCCTCTTTTTTGGTTAAAAAGTGAACTTTTTGGTTTTTATAGTCTTTTAATATAGTGTGGATGATAAAATGATCAAAATAACTAGCGTGATTAGCTACTATAAGAAATGGACCTTTTTCTGGTATATTTTGAAGCCCATTTACTTCTTTTATATAAAACTTTGTCATTTTTCTAATAAAGAAATCTGATATTTTCTCCAACATGCCATTCATCACCTTAAATAGCTTTTATTTCTTGAATGTCATATTTTAAACGATATTCTTTCAAAGCTTCAATTGTAATGTAAGGAAGTCTATACAATTCTTTAAATTCAAATAAATCTTTCTGTCTAGCCATTCTTCCATTCGCAAGAATTGTTTCAATTATAACTCCTGATGGTTTAAATCCAGCAAGTCTAGCTAAATCCGTAGAGGCTTCTGTATGGCCGTTCCTTGTTAAAACTCCACCCTCTCTTGACACTAACGGGAATACATGACCTGGTCTTAATAGGTCTTCTGGTTTGGTGTTATTATCCAAAGCGACCTGGATGGTTTTTGCTCGGTCATAAGCTGAAACACCTGTAGTGACACCAAAACGAGGATGAGCATCTATTGATACTGTGAATGCTGTTCGCATTTTTTCTGTGTTGTTTTCTACCATTTGAGGTAAGTTTAGACGCTTTGCAATGGACTCAACAATTGAAAAACAAACAATACCTTTACCATGAGTAATCATAAAATTTATAGATTGTGGTGTAATTAATTCAGCAATTCCCATTAAGTCTCCTTCGTTTTCTCTACATTCGTCATCGGAAACAAGGATCAATCCACCTTTAGATAACACTTCTAATGCCGTTTCAACAGAATCAAATTTATTCAACATTCTTCTTCCTCCTAAATCGGGTGACCAGTCACCCAAAAATATTGTTTTAAAAAAGGGAAAACTTATTTCCCTAATTTTTATTATTACACCCCAATCCATTTAGCACGAAGTTGATTAAAAATTCAATTTTTTTTTCCACAGGTAAATCGAATATCAAATTCTTTGGCTGCAAAGAAGGAATCAACATGCAAACCATTGAAAGGATTAAATAACCCGTTACTTCAGGAAACGGGGTTTTAAAGATTCCTTGTTCCGCACCTTCTTTTAATAATTCACAGAACGGCTGTCTGAGGTCTTTAAATATCTCAAACACCTCATCTTGAAAATCAGGGTGGTTTTGAAATTGATACCTGGACCACAAAATTACAAATGGAATATAATCATCATCAAATATAATCAAAGATTCTAAGCAAAGTTTTAATTTGTCCATTATAGAGCAATCAAGACTCATTATGGCATCTGATGTTTCGTTGAATTTTTCCACTACTGTTTCCATTGTGGCTAAAAATAACTCTTTTTTTGTTTTAAAGTAAAGGTAAATGGATCCCTTGCCAATTCCAGAAAGTGCTGCTATTTCATTTATATTTGCAGCATCATAGCCCTTTTCAGCAAATTCTTTGGCTGCAATCTCAATTATCTTCTGTCGCTTTAGTTTCTTTGGATCATCCAATTTAATTTCCCTTTCTTAGAGGTGACCGGTCACCCATATTTAATATAAACATAAAAAGGTACAAAAGTCAACAAATTATCAAAATATTTTCTCTTATATTTCAATTAAGACATTATTCCTCAAGTTGTTGTTTTAGCACCTGTAAATTTTGATTCACAGCATTTTTGAGATTATTTTGAATGAACTTCGAACGTAAAAAAATATGGAATATTCCTGTCGGCTCAATCTTTGCGTGATTTTTCAATAAAACACCTCCACTGTTTTCCAAAGGACTTATTTCATAACACATTGAGTAAGGAAACCATCCCCCAGAAACACTCATTGAAATTTTCTGATCTTGAACGTATTCAGTAATTGATACATTTTCAAACATTTCTTTTCCGTTTACTTCTCTACATAATTGATACAAAGAATTTTTGTCGGAAATTTCTGGTTCTAACTTAGTAACTGATTTAATGGCATAATTCCACTTGGAAAAATTCTCAAGTTTACTCAAATAAGAAAAAACTTTTTTGGCATCTGATAAAATCGTTAAGCTATTACAGAATTTTATCATGTTATCCCTCTCTTTTCTACATGGTTTGTTCTTATATATTCAAAATAGGTATTACCTACTGCTCCTTACCTACTGATCCCACATTCCTTTTCTACAATTTTGATTAACGTTTTTAAATTTTGTAGTGTTTCTGTAGCTTGTAATGTATACATATTTTGGTTGCCTTCTTTTCTCATTTCAACTATTTTAGCATCTTTCAATATTTTAAGGTGATGAGAAATAGCCGGTCTTGAAATGTTGGTTAAAGCTGTGATCCGATTGACATTTAGTGTTCCATTTTTAATCAGAATTTGGATTATGTCTTGTCTAACAGGATCCCCTAACGCTTGAAATAATGGAATGTTTTTTCTGAAAGAAGTAATTAAAGATTCTTGGTCCGATGAATGGCTCACTTGTGTCTGTCCCTTCGTAAGTAAGTTTAAACTTATAAACCTATAATACCATGTTTTCATAAAAAGTAAAGAAAATTTAAAAATTTTTAAGATCGTTAATAAAGGGAAGCTGAAAAGTAAGCGTAAAAAAATCCACACCTACAAACATAGATGAGGATGCTTTATACTTTGATTAAGATTTTTTCTGGGTACATGAAAAATATCCGAAAGAATTGCTGACCAATGCAATAGATGGTCCAGCTGATCGTTATCTTTCGTATCCATTCTGGGACTCTTTTCGATTAGATAGGTAAGGTAGTAAATCGGTTGTAATCTGATTTCCTTTGCCGTTTCTGCTATCCTTAAAATAATGGCACTTGAGTGAGCTCCTTGTGCAGTGTTGCAAATAAAAAGTTTTTCCTGCCAATTACGAACTGGAGCGCTCACTCCGATTATTATCAATTTTTTAAACATCAATCCTCTAAGAAAGCCACAAAACGTTCCAATTGGTTACGACAATATTTGATCGCCTGGCCATATGCACTTTTTGGCAACACCTTCTGTTAGTTCAAGAAGCCATGTTTAAAAAAGTATTCAACATGGGTTGACTGCGCTCTAAGCAGTCTTGATATTGTTCTTCTGCCGTTTTATCTGTTTAGTCACGTTCAATCTCAAAGAGCCTGTTACAAAAATTGAGTCCTTCTTTTGCCGTAAGAGTGGAGGACTTCGCTGACTCCGGAAGAGCTATCAGGTCTTTTGAAAATTTGCGCCATGCCATTCGCCCAACAGACAACCAGTTTAATATCCGGAAGGCTGTTATAGCCCGCTAGCCACCCACGTGAAGGTACCCTTCAAAAAATTCCCAGGGATTCTTGCTTGCGCGTATCCGCTGATAATCCTAAAGAATATAGACCGGACCCTATCATCCTGTGTGGTACAACCATTCGTATGAAGAGGATGTCGCAGAACGTCCTGGCGCTCCTTGAGAACTTGTAATGTTATCTCATCCGCGCAAAGGATATTCTGATTTAAAAGATAGGCATACATACGGTCGTAGATCAGTCGGAGCCATGTCTCTGCACAATAAATCATCCAATTGGCCATTATTTGGCGTGATAATTTAACACCAAATCGGGCAAACTTTTTCTCTTGGTGATATAATGGCATACTTCCTGCATATTTCTTTTTCATAATATAGACCATCGCCGAAGGGGATGCGATGCTCCCCGGATAAACGGAAGCTGGAGCTTTTGCTGTGACAATTGGTGCCTTGAATTCATGTTATTCGTAATGTCGGCAGCTGTATATATGTTTTATATGTTATACAACTTTGACTTGTGCAGGGATCACTTTCCTTACGTACTTCCAAACTAATTTCATGCAAAGGGCCACCGCAATACGAACTAACCTGGTCTTCATGAGCCAGGCGGTATTCAATCGTTTCTACATGTAGATTTTCAAATTTGGATTCATGCTGACCCTTCTTCTTTTTACGAAGATATGTAATGATTTCAATATTAGGTCCTTGATTTTGGGATCAGCAGTCATATCTGCTTCATTAAAAAGGGGATAGCTGATCATGATTCGTTTTTTCGCTTAAAGCCCCGAAATTGGCTTTGTTTACTCAGTCGGAATTATACTTCAAACCATTTCAATTTCGCCTTAAATTCCTTATTTTGCTATTCATTCAAGCAATGCCAAACGGATTTTCAATTCTTCTGTTGTGAGGGGGCGTTAGAGTGGTTGTTTTCATACTAATGAAATTCGACATAAGACGACGAATTCCGCTTTTTTTAAAAAAATTATTTTAAATTATGGTGCGGATTGTAACTTCTTGTCAACACCGATTGAAAATTCCCCAATTTCAACGAAATGAAATTCCCCATTTTGAACGATTAATTCGATAACTGGGCAGGATAAAGACCTGCTTTTTTCTTTTCTCGGAGGCGGTAAGAATCTCCTTTAATGTTAAAGGTAATGGCGTGATGTAAAAGACGATCTAAAATGGCTGTAGCTAATACATCATCGCCGAATACTTTTCCCCATTCGAGATAGGATTTATTCGATGTAAGAATCATCGCTCCTTGTTCATATCGTTTCGATCGTTTCGATATGACTTGAAAAAACACATTCGCCGTTAGTTCATCAAAAGGAAAATATCCTACCTCATCTATAATGAGTACGTCTGGGCGACTCCAACGATTGACTAAACGTTGGAGAGTCCCTTTTTCGTTTGCCTTTCGGCATTCTGCCACTAAATCGCCTGCGGTTACAAATAAAGCGGTATATCCTTGAGTAATAGCTTCGATCGCAAAAGAAATGGCTAAATGTGTTTTCCCAACACCCGGTGGACCTAGTAAAATTCGATTTTCCCCATTGGCAATAAACCGACAGGTAAGCGTTTCTTTTACTCTCTTTTCACTGATACTCGGTTGAAAAGAAAAGTCAAAATCATGAATCGTTTTGATATAAGGTAGTTTTGCTCGTTTCATTCGCTTTTCTAGTTGCTGAGACTCTTGATATTCCATCTCTTGTAAAACAATAGTGTTTAGAAATTCAGAATATGATATATTATCTCTAGAAGCGTCTTCTAATAAATGATCCAGTTGGTGGGCTGTGTGATGCCAACCGAGTTTTTGTAATCGTTCGATTAACATGTCCTTCATCATACAGTTTCACCTTCTTCCAATGCTGCGTAAGCAGCGAGAAGACGTTGTTCTACTTTTGGAGATGGGGCAGAAGATGAAAGGTCGTTGGTCGCCAAACCTTGAACGCCTTTTATTTTCTGTCCTTTTTCGTTTGAATAGATCCCTTCACAATGTTCCATTTGGATCTGTGCGGATGCCTGCCCAATCCATATCGGATGTCTCGCGATACATTCCTGTTCATCATAAATCTCATATGATGGTTTAGCGTTTCTTTTATTTTGACCGTTTGTCCTGCGAAGCGATAGGGAACAGAATATTTTTTTCCTCTGTATGAAACAAAACAATCTCGACTGACCTCTCGTGTTTCCCAACGATTCGTAGGGAATAACGGTTTGACTCCCCATGATTGAAGGAACTTCTGTTCCTTCTCAAAACGTTGAATCGGCGGTTCTTTCGTTGTTTGATTCGGTTTTCGATTGGCTACTTGATCCAGCCAAGTTCGAATGTCTTCGTTTAAGGCTTGAAGAGTAGATTCATGCTTTCGTTGAAAAAAATTCTCTTTTAAATACTTGACTACTCTTTCTACTTTTCCCTTTGTTTGGGGACGTTTCGGTCGACATGCTTTTGGAATAATACCGTAGTAGGCTAGAAAATCCTCAAACTTTCGGTTAAATCGAATTTCCACTGGAGTATGTTTGAGAACAACGGTTTTCATGTTGTCATAGAGAATTTGTTCAGGAATACCGTTAAAATAAGCAAATGCGTTCATATGGCATTTCATTAAGGTTTCCATATTCATATTGGTGGTAAACTCCACATATTTCATCCGAGAATAACCAAGTACCATAACGAACGCATAAATATCTTGGTATTGATTGGCCACCATATACTTTCCTACGTAGGCCCAGTCCATTTGGGCTTGTTTACCTGGTGGTGTTTCATACCGTAAGGTAGCTTGTTTCTTTGGCTGTTCTCGATAAGGTCGAACAAAATCTCTTAATATCGTAATCTTGCCGGTGTATCCCATCGCTTGTATTTCCTCTAAGAGAACGACACAATTTGTGGTCCCTTCTTGTATTCGTTGAAGAAGATAGTTTTTATAAGGATCGAGTTTACTTTCTTTCTTTTTCTTATTGACTTTGCGCTCTGGAAGCTTGTCCTCCTTGAGATACTTATGGATGGTTTTCCGATCAAATCCTGTTTCTTCGACAATTGCCGTTTGCGTCCAGCCTTTCTGATACAACTCTCGAATCATAAAAAACTCCCCAATCTTCAGCATCGTTTCTCCACTCCATCTAAGACGTTGTTTCGAAACGATTATCTGTTATTATTGGGGAATTTTAAACCGTTGTTATTGGGGATTTTATCACCGTTGATTACACTTCTGGATGCGCATCATGTTGTTCGATGAACAAGCCGTCGTCTAGTCTTAACTTTTGCTTTTGAATATTTACATGAAACCAAACTGTTTATTCAAAAAATGAACACGTATAGATCAGAAAAGTAGCTGCTTAAATTCAGCTATTTTTCTGTAATGATTCATTTTCTCTAATCAATACTTTCATTTTATACTGGCTATTGTTAAAAATCATCCTAACCTTTACATTTTTTTCTATTCCTAACAGCCCGCACAGCCTCCACTTTCGTTTTCTAAAAAATTCTTTACAGATCTTTTGATAAACGTATCATATCTCTGCATTGTATACCGTTTTCAAATATTTCCTCAGAATAATGTCGAATGAAGAAATCCCTATCTATTCCCGTTATTCTAAAGCCACATTTTTGATAAAGGATAAGTGGTGCTATACTTGAATTTCCGGTACCTATTTCCATAGTTTTGTACCCTTGATTTTTCGCATTTTGTTCAGCGTGCTGGACTAACTGTTTTCCAATCCCATTCCCTTGGTTCTCTTTTTTAACGGCAATATTGACTAACTCAACTGTTCCTAGTCTTGTAGGCAATAATATATAGACTCCGATGATTTGTCCATTATCTTCTGCTATAAAGCATTGCCCTCTTTTTATATATCCCTCGACAAATTCTTTGGAAGGATCTGCTAACAATAGTAAATCCATTGGAGGGGCTTCGTTTGAATTCAATTTTCTAATCTTCACGACAATCTACCTTTCTTAAGAAGCGCAACCAAATTTTTAAAGGTTCCTGTGGATTCACAGTAAGAAAATTCTCATCCTTTAGATTATCAATGTCGATCCCATCACAATTGATAGTTTCGGGAAAGTTTAGACTTTTCAAGAGTTAGATAATCGACTGTTTAAACGGATCTTTCTCTTGCGTTTTCCATTCTCTAGCTAATAGGCTATAAACGATGTGGTCAACAAAATGGTCATAAAGCCATTCAGCTTCCCTGATCGTCCCTTCCTTAGAAAAACCTAATCTTTCTGAGATGGCTCGACTTTTGGAATTCAAAACTGCACATCTTATTTCTACTCTGTTTAATTGTAAGTCGTTGAAAATATGATGGATCATGGCTATACATGCTTTGGTCATCAAACCACGGCCTTGAAATGGTTCTCCTAACCAATATCCTATGCTTGTTTTCTTGTTGGTCCAATCAATAAAATGTAATCCGATTATCCCCGCCAACTGACCGTTGTACCAAATACCTGCATCCATTCCATTTTTTGAGGCAAATTTTTTCTTTGACGACTCAATGAAAGAAATCGTATCTTCTACCGCTTTGGTCGAGTCAACCCAAGGAAGCCATTCTCTAAGGTATGTTCTGCAAGAATCCGTGAGGTTAAATAATGGTTCAGCATCCTGTTCTTCGAGTAATTTGAGATAAGTTTGATCGTCAATTGGAAGTCTAAGCATGAACGTCCCCCACTATTTATCTGCTAATCATCTGGTTCAAAATAAAATTTTCTAACATTTTAACATAAAAATAGAAATGATAATGTGAAAATTCGTATTTTTTGTTGCAAGTGTACTTTATGATCACGTCATGAATTCTCTGCCTGTCCCCCCATTTCAGCATCTCTCTTCACGTTCCTTCTCAGCTCTCAAAAATGAATCTCAGTGAAAAAAGAGCCTGCTTTGTCTCGAAATCTCTTCGCAGTTTAAAACTCTTAAATATCCGCCCTTTAGTATGTTGAATACGGAGAAAATACAACTTCTCCTTTTACCACTTCCTGTCCGATTTGATTGATAGCCAGTACATGGAAACGCAATTGATTCTCATTTTTTTCTTTTAAAGTAGCTTTTAATGTGAGGCCATCGTTAAGAAAGACCATTCTTTTAAACCGGACCGAATAATCTTGTATGAACCCTTCTTCATAATAAGGAGTAAAAAGCTTTGTAAGATTTCCCATTGTCCACATACCGTGTGCGATAATTCCCGGCAAACCGGCTTTTTCCGCTTCTTCATCAATGGTATGAATAGGATTGTAATCTCCGGAAGCCCCGGCATATTTAATTATGTCCAGTCGTGTAACAGGATGAAGCTGTACCTCTTCCAGTGAATCTCCCACCTGCAATTTTATGAGCTCTTTCATTCGATCATCGCCTTTCTGACTGTTTCGGTTATGATGATAGTTTGTGTGGTAGTAAAAATGATTTCACCGGACGGTTCTTCTCCGTAGCCTTTTATAACCAAAAATCCTAACTGATCGTTGCTTCCTTTTTTCTCATAGTACTTTTCCACTTTCGAGTAACAGTAAATTTCTTCTTCAACGAGAAGAGGCCGCTCATAATGAAACGTTTGCTCACCGTGAATAAGCCCCTTGCTTGGAAGTTTCAATCCGTCCACCACGCTTCAAATCGGTGATTTTCAAAAGCGGATTGGTTGGCGTTTCTACATAAATCGCTTTTGTATTCGGTTGCATCGCTTCTTTCACTGCATCCAGATTACTTGTATCCACAAAAGTAACATCGATGTTGAAACGATTTAACACTTTCGTCATGACGCGGAACGTTCCGCCGTACACATCATCTGTCGCGATCACATGGTCGCCTGCAGAAAACAATTGTATGGCAGCCGTAATGGCCGCCATTCCAGAACTGAACGCAAATCCATACGCTTCACGAGGCTGTTCTGTTTCATCTGCATTCAACTGGGCATGTAGCTTATGAAACAGATAGTGCAGCTTCTTCATGGATTTGCGATCCTTCTCTTGAAAGTTTTTCTGGACTCTCTTCCTTACCCGTTCTAACGCCCATACATTATGCCGAACATAATGGAATCGATCGATTACCAGAATCGGTTTACCAAAGCTTTTCAAAGCGAGCGTCTTGTAGGGCTGCCACATATCCATGACCACCATCTGTACTTTCTCCCTTGGAAGTGTACGGAAGTATTCCTTTAGAGTGGATAAATTTCGGTTAGGAATAATGTCGTAAACATTTCGATTTACAGGATGGCCGATGATACATTGGTACTTGCCCGTTTCAGAAGTCCCTTTCAATTCATCAATGGCCAGAACTTGCGGGAGGGCCTGATTGTCATAGGAATAGTGCTTGTCAAAGAGTCGAATGACGGTGGAATGCCCAAGGCCCGTTTCTTTGGCCACCTGCTTACAGTTATAATCCCTGACTTTGACCAAAAGAGCTTGGAGGAGCCGTTTCGTGTGGCGCTGGTAACGCTCTAGAAAAGAATAGGTTTCATCAAACCGTTTTCCACAGGACTTGCATCTGTATGGCGTTTTCTTAAGATGAGAAAGCAATATTTTTCAAAGACCTTTACATCACGAATCTTTTGAATCCAATCGTCATGGACAGAGGAAGTTTCCTCCTGACAGCAGGGGCATTTTTGGACTTTTACAGACGTATGAATATGAATTTCAAAGTGAGTTGTTTTCTCCTCCACATGAGTGATTTCAACGTCTTCTAACCCAAGTAGTTTTGTGATAAAATGAGAATGCATTTACGAAATCTCCTTTTCGATGTAGTCGGACAACTATCATTTAAAGGGAGATCTTCGTAAGTGCTTTTATTTTGCCTGAAAAGTCTCTGACCCCAACATTTAATATAGAACCCATTTTCAAAAATCAGATACTGAATCATTTCGTCCAAAAAAAAAAAAAACGCCCGTTTATCAACGGGCGGCAAGTCCATTTCTTATAATTGTGTTTTTATCTACTATAATTGCAAAACGTTTCATCTAATCATATTCCTTCGCTGATAATAGTCTCATTGATTCTCCTATGGCAAATCAAATTGAAGTCCGCTTATTTTTTAAAAATTCTATCACCTGACCTGTAAAAGGTTCAGTTTTCTCGATTTGTACCCAATGTCCGCAATTGGGAAAAACATGGAGTTCAGCATTCGGAATGATTTGGGATAATCTCCAGCTTGTTTTTTCCAACGGGATGACCCGATCTTCTCTTCCGTGAATGAGTAAAACCGGAATTTCTATTTTTCTTAATTGGTCTTCCTCAAGGGCTAAAGCATTTACATGTCTTTGTCTAGGTGCCGGAAACATAGCAGAAAACGCTTCTTGAAAGCCAGGTTCTATGCTAGATTCATAACGCATTTTTACCAAATTGTCATTTTCCGCCATGCTTTGATCATTGGAAAAAATAGAAATGAGCTTTTTCATATTTTCCATGCTAGGCGTATAGCCCCACACCGCGTCCAATTCCGCCGTGATCGGAAATTCGATGCCAGCACTGCCCATCAAAATGATCTTTTTGACGAGATCAGGACGTCGATTGGCAATATGCAGCGCTAAAGCTCCACCCATGGAATTACCGATAATCGAAACCTTGGGAAGATTCATCGTTTCGATAAAAGCGATCATGTGTTCAACCCACATATTTACGGAATATTGAATATTTTTTGGTCTTTCTGTATACCCAAACCCTACGACATCAGGAGCATATAAATGATAATGCTGGGATAGGATTGGAAATACTAATCTCCAATTGGCCCAGGCAGATACTCCGGGACCAGAACCATGAATGAGAAGAAGCGGTTCTCCGTTTCCTTCTTCGTGGTAATGTGTTTGAATTCCTTGAACATCCACATATTGTCCCTTTTCTATCATTGTGGAAATTCCCTCCATTCTGTTAGTCAATGAAATTTTCAGACAAACTAAGATTTAACGATCTTGCGAAACGATACTGCTGGATGTGTGATTTTGACTGGAGTTTAAACAATCGTAACGCAACCATGATACTATGTCTCGTTGATTGTCTTGTGACATTTCATGTCCCGCTGGATAAATCGTATATTTTACAGACCCTGCATGTTTACGCAAGTAATCATAGTTTTCTTGCCCCACCTGTAATGGAAAGATAGGATCAGATTCTCCTTGGGTTAGAAACACAGACAAATGAGAGATAGACTTTAATGGATATTCTTCCTTTACAAAGGATGGTATATATCCATTCATAGCGACTATTCCTTTAACGGTATCCCCTAGTATTAACGCAAGGCTCATGCTTAAAATAGCGCCTTGACTAAAACCTATCAAATACACTTTATTAGAATTAATGGGATATTGACGGAACGCATATTCGATAAACTCTTTTAATTTTTCTATACTATCATCGAACAATTTACGTTCTGGATTTCCGTATTCTTTTAAATAATAATAGGCATATCCGTCTTTATAAGGAAGATCGCCGCGAATGCCTATTAAAATAAATTCTTCTTTTATATCCTCCATTAACTGAAGCATGTGTTGTTCGTTATATCCAATGCCGTGAAGTGCAATAACGACTGGATATTTCTTTTCATTCTCCACATGAGAAGGAAGATGAATCTTATAGAAATAGGCAGTACTCATTGTAGGATACCTCCTTAAAATGGCATTTTTGGGGAGAAATATCGAATATGGATGTCAGATTTTCGAAATAAGGCGAATAAACCAATAGCTATTCAATAATGGCAGTTTTGGCCAAGCTTTGCTTTGGCACTCCAATCGAGTAGAAAGGAATGGCATCAGATAAAGAAGACTATTCGTTTTCAATAATGGAATCACAATCTTAAACATTATAATTCTGTCGTAGATTTTTTATAAAAATCGAGTGTGCAAATCTATTCATGGTATTTATATTTTACTTTTCCTTCCTGCTTCTTATTTGATTTTTTGTTGAAATATTTAACATAAAGTTTCATTCGCTGACGGTTTCTTCCTCCTCTAAATAAGAATTTAAATCGATATCAAGTTCCCCCCAATAAATTAAAAACTGAAGAGATACATACAACTGATAACCGGTGCTCGGAACGTTGATATCCGTTTGTAAAATTTCGTTGATCTTTTGCAGTCGATACCGTAAACCGCTAATGGAAAAATTCATCACTCGGGCTGTTTTGTGTACATTGCAGCCGTTGCTTAAATAATAATAAAGCGTTTTCGTCAATTCCATGTCTCTGCTTTTATCTTGTTCAATTAACTTTCCTAGCATTTTTTGAATGAATTTTTGGATCAGGCTAATATTTTTCATTTGAAACATGACTCCTTCAATTCCTAAGGAGTCAAAGAAGATGATCTTTTGATGACGGTTCGCAACCATCAACGCTGATAGGCACTCTTCATATAATTGAGGGGCCTCATCAATCGACTGGGAGGTCGAGCTAATCCCTAGTTTGAATAAATAGGAAGGAAATTTTTTCGAGCAATGGTCCATCAATGTTTGACAAAAATTTTCCTTTTTCATTTTGTTTTTTAATAACAGACCTTCCGATAAAAGAATAATGACTTTACCTGATTTTTGACCGAACAAGGCTTGGATTCTTTGATCCTTAACAAATGTCGAAAGCTCATTAATCAATTCGTCGTTAAACTCCAATTCTTCTTTAACAGATGGCTTTTGAAGCAAACTATGAATCGCGATCATAAAGTATGGATCATTTAATGGAAATCCTATATAATAAGCCCGTTCGGTCAATTCTTCCAATGTAATCCGCTTAGATAAAATATCATCTAAAAAATGGCCTTTAATTCGTTGTTCTGTATTAAAACGGGTGCGTTCATTCAATAAATAAAGCGAACAAGCTAGTGCTCCATGTTCTAAAATTAGCTTATCGACTTCCTGCGGCATGGTTTCTCGATAAAGAAAAGAACAATAGCCGACAATTTTTCGATTCAGGTAAATGGGTGTCAAAAGTCTTTTATGATCAGGAGAACAGTTTAAAAATAACGTTTGTTTTGAATATTTTAAATCATTTGAATATTTTTGTCTATTTTTATGAATCCATTTTTTTAGCTTTCCAGAAAAGAGAATCGCCTTTTGCTCCGAAAAACCTGATACAGCAATCGTTTGTAAATTTACATCTTCTATGAGAACGGGCAATGTTGAGATTTGATGAAGGGTATTGGCTATGGAAGACAAATTATGTTCCTTCAAAACCTCTTCCATCAGTTTTTGATGCACCACATAGGCTTTACTGAGATTATCTCTTTCTATTTTTAGTTTTTCAAATGTTTGATCCAGCACACCAATAATATTATCAGCCTTATAATATTTCAGTTCGTTTTCTACTTCGCCATTCCATTCTTCCACAGTCCGGCAGACGGCGTGGCAATGTTCGTGCCCCATCGCTTTACACTCAATCTCTTTGGCAATGACTTTTTTCCCAAGAATGGTGGACAAATACCCGCTTGCGTAGCCGACCAACGTGTGACAAACAGGATGGTCACTTGGACCGAACCTTTTTAGATGTTCTTCAGCCTCATAAGAATTTTTCCAGATCGCTTCATGATGCATCGATCCATTTGAAAAATCTGCTTCGGCAATGAGCAACTCTACTTCCTCTAGATAACCGTGCAGCGTATGCATTTTCGGACCGACATATAAAAGTTCCTTTTTGCTATCCCAATCCATTTCTAATGCTTTTTGTGCGTCATTCACCCCGCAATGCCAACCATGACGCAGCAGGAATCCTTTTGTCCGTTCCGGACCCAATGTCTCAATAAGCTCTTGGCGCAGCATGCCTATCGCAGCTGTAGGGATCGTCACCATTCGTTCTTGTGGATTGTCTTGATTGTGAAGAGTAGAGATTTTATAAATTTGTGTTAAGTCCAGTTCGTCCGCTTTCATATTTTCACCACCTAAGAAGAATGAGTGAGTTTCGATAGATCAATTAAGATCTCCATATCAGAAATCGGATATGTCTTGCATGCCAATGTATAATTCATCACTCTCTCATGATCAGGCAGAACTGCTTTAGAACTGCGGCCTCTTTTAAATTCCCCTTCTTCCACTTTAATTTTACACAATCCACACCCTCCACCTTTACAAGCATAAGGAATTTTCTTCCCGTGCTTATTGACAGCCTCCAAAAGACTTTCATTTTCATGGCATGACAAACCAATGTGACTTTCACTGCTGTCCAAGACTTTTATGGTAAACATGATTCATCCCCTTTCTTCTTAGATCCTGTCAAAATGTTCAGTACGCTTTTACATTTCTTCATCTTATACAATTTATTCCATTGTACTATGATCTCTCAAGCACTGGAAATTTCAGTTTATTCAAAGAAGGACAATTTTTTCGACAAATAGGGCAATGGTCTTTTCGTTATTCTCAAATGAACTTGAATAAGCCTACGAAAGCAATAGCGCCCTGCTGCACTTCTGCCTCTTCCTTACCAGACCGGATCGCCCGGCAGACCAAATAATGTCCTGCCATATGCGGCCATAGCATCTTCCCACAAAGAGTTTGGATGCGCAGCAACGGCCATTAAATCTCTTGTGAATAACTCTACTGGATCTCCCTTAAAAATGGCATTGCCTCCAAGAGTCAATAGAGTTCTCACAGCGATATCAACGGACGTTCTCGACACATATCCACGCCATGCGAATAACTGCTCGCGCTCCTCATCGCTTATAACAGCCTTTCCTTCTTTAATGCAAGTATTTAGCTTGCGAATATAATGTTCGACAGTGCCTTCGATCGTATTTAACTCTGTTTTCAACTCAGCTAATAACCGTTGGCTCCCAGCTGATTCCTTTTCCTTCACACCTGCTTTATAGACCCGGACACGTTTTTCGGTACGCTCTTGAAAAAGAGAAATCATTCGTTCTGCACCGCCCCAAGAAACTAAAGGAAAGCCTAGTAAAAAAAGAGGCATAAACGGCATACGATACACTGGATCGTCCGCGTCATAATCCCCACCCGCTGGTTTCCCTGATGCCATCACTCGACCAGCTGGCATGATGTGGTGTAATGGTACATAAGCTCCTTCAACCAGTACCCCATTGCTTCCTGAACCTCGCAGACCAATGGTATCCCAATTTTCCACGATTTTTACATCAGACTTAGGCACAGCCAATAAACAGTACTCAGGACCCTCGCTGTCAGGCAGCTCCATCATGGCACCGAGCCCAATCCAATCGCTATGCAACACACCACTGCAAAAATTCCATTGCCCGTAAAGCCGGTACCCCTCACCATCCTTCTCCACTCGTCCCACTGGTGCAACGACGTCCGCCAATAACCCACCTTGTTTGAAGATTTCATTCCTGCCTTGAGGAGGAAGATAGGCAACCCATACCTCATGCATAGAGTAAAAGTATGTCAACCAACCCGCAGCAACACTGTACCTAGATACCGTTCGGACAATATCTGCATAAGTCCATAAGTCTACTTGAAGCCCTCCATACCGCTTCGGACGCAAAAGTTTGTGAAACTCAGCTTCTTTAATGGCCTTTGGCACCTGATCAGAAAAACGGGCATTTCGATCCGCTTCTTTCGCTTCTTGCTCGGCAAGACGCCCAATTGCCTCCGCTCTTGCAATCAAAGTAGCAGTATCCGGCTTCTCTTTTATGAATATTTTCTTTTCTACCATTTCTTTTCCTCCTCTAATATTGATAAGGGAGAGTTTTCATTCTCCCTATAATTGGCATGGAAGGAAGGGCTCAGTCGGAGTCTGCCTTCCCTCTATATGAAATAAGAGTATTGAATTTCTGTCATTCAAGAATGGACACCGTTTAAAGATAGCGCTTTCATCATTACCCATCATAGTGCTTCTAAAAATTTTTGCGCTGGATGCAGAAATTTCATGCCACAACTACTACACTTGATCAATTAGCGAATTTCTTTCGATTCTTTAAACCTCTTCATCAAGTAAGTGCTTTGACGAATGACTCCGTCAGTTCTCTTCTATGATAAAAAATGCCTTGACCAATTTTGTCTTCCGTCCATGTAATAGTAGGAAAATCAGGATACGTAATGTAACCGCTCGCAAACGCTTCATTGCGATTACCTGAAGGATCAAAGAAATAAGTGGTCTGCCCGCGAGTAATACCGTGGCGAGTCGGTGTCACATCAAATGGGACATTATTTTTTGACAAGATGTCTGCAGCCTTTAACACATCATACCAATTGTCAACATAGAATCCGGCATGATGCAGTTTCTTATCAGGCCCTTTGATAAAGGCAACATCATGTGGCTTTCCATTACGAGCAAATATAAAGCTTCCTACCATTTCTTCCCCGTCTACTGTTGTGATTTTTTCGCTCACAAACATATCTAAGACTTCCGTAAAAAATCTTGTCACCGTATTAATGTCTTCACCAGTTAAGGCTAGGTGATCCAACCGATGAGGTGCGATTCCCCTTAGCCCATCCGGCCATGGATGAGGATTGATCCCCCCTGTCTTCGTTCCAACGCGCAAAATATCATGGTACAATTCTACATGATGTCCTGTTGGAAGTTCGAAACGAATCGCTTCCCCTTCTGCAAGTCTTGTTCTTTTGGAAATCCTTTTTAACGTACACCCAAATTGCTCAATCTTTTTTTCGTACTTGGCTAAATCTTCTTCCCTTTCTACCTTAAAAGCTAAGTGATCAAGGCCAGGAGAATCGGCTTCTTGAAGAATGATACTATGGTGATCAAATTCATCCCATGCTTTTAAGTAGACTTTTCCTTCACTTCTGCCTACTTCATCAAGTCCAATCACATCCGTGTAATACTTGACGGATTCTTCCAGATCTAAGACTCTTAATTCAGCACGACCTATCCGCATAATAGCCATTCCAATCACTCCTTTTCTAAATCAAGTATAGGTTCATAAATTTATTTTAAAATTTTTTATTTTCAGAATATACAGTTAATTATACGGTTTTGATGGCTATTTTTGGATTTATTTCGTAGGAAACGTACGAAACACATTGTGACGCGCAGGAACTTTCTCGAAGATAAATTCAACTCAAACTCTATTTGAGACATGTCATTTTCCTCATTCTTTTGCCAAAGGCGTGGTAAAGTTGAGGTTTGTGAGTCAAATCGGAATCTGTGAATCTAAATTCAACCGGAGTGATAGGAAATAAGATGAGGGATTATGATGGAGAATGTCAACTATTTTGAATGTAAATTGGAGATTCTGGATGATCATGCGTTGAAGAACGAAAAAACATGGGATCATGTCAAGGAGACCGCGGAATCCAAACCGCGTAATATAGTATACCGCGAAAACTCCTTGACACATCCGATCTCTCACAACAAGACAACCTTGTGAGTGTTGAATCGACTTTCCCCTCACGAAAGCCTTACGAATAAAAGATATTATCTCCGTCGTTTGGATTTGACCATATCCTCCGGCAATTTCATATTGTTCAATCTTGTTCTGGATTTTCAAAATCTCCCTAGAATGTTCGAAGTGCATCCTCTATAGATTGTTGACCAGTCAGTAGTTCGAACGTTTTATTTTTGGCATTTTCCAAATCAAGACAAGTGACAATCACTTTAGCTACGTCTCCTCGTGGAATATTCTGTCCTTCCACACTTTCAAAATGATCAGCTATTTCGACTTTTCCCGATGGTTTTATCCGGACCTGTTTTGGAGCCGGAACTAGCTGCGAATATTACAGCATCCATCCCTTTCACAGCATGAGTCACATCTTTTTCCAAATCAGCTAAAATGGCTTCCTTCGCACCAAGTTGTTTTCATTTTTCTGCTTGAGATTCATCTCGAATCATCGCATACGCTTCATGATGACTTTTTCCAAGAAGTTCTACAATCAATCTGCCAGTATGACCATTTGCACCTGCGATAAGGACTTTCATTTCTTCATACAAACTCCTTTTTTTATTTCATTCAATCTAATGGATCACATATTAAGGTAAGAATTATAACTATAGCATTTAACGGAACATCTCCGTTTACAATTTTCCCGTTAGTGAATGGCTGAGAAAAGGAATCGATAAAGCAACAAAAGGATTATTTGATGTGAGTAATAACATGAAGGCAATAGTAGCGTAAACCACTGCATTTATAGAAACCCACAAGGAATACACTAACCCATATATCAAATCCCCATGTGACAAAAGCTGCGAAAAAGTATAGTCAGGTACAATCGCATTCTTATCTATAGGGGTATAATGAATAATTCCTATATTCAGTTCCAGATACACTACAAAAACAAATGGAATAAAAATTAGCAAAAATGTAACTAATCCTGTTAAACAAGCGTTTATAAGTCCTTTACTAAGTAAATAAGTACTCAATGGAATTCTAGTACGAGTGTAAGAAATAAAATTATTTTTTTCTCTTGCAAAAAGGATGGCAAATAAATGCTAATAGCAATAGCAGGAAAAAGGAACGGAATAATCGTTGATACCGTCTCTTGAAACACTTCAATTGGTTTATAAAACTGGTATCCGTTTCTTATTGTATAAAACCTTATGGTTGGTAAAAACACAATAATAGCTATCCAGAATAATAAATTCTTTACCGTACACGCTCTTTTCAATTCAACTACTAACTGATTAGATAGCATCTATTTTCACCTCTAATAATTTTTTTTGATCATATTCTTTTCTTTAATAATCGTAACCAGTTCATGAAAATCCACATTTAATGGTCTGATTTTTCAAAAAAACTATCCAATAAATGATGAATAAAACTTTTAAGAATGTCATTCATTTGTGATAAATTACTTAGTATATAACTTCGTTTAGCGAGATCAGTGACAACTACTATTTTTAATCGTTCTAATTCACTTAACGCTCTTTGAACGGTTTTTTGCGTTTAAAAGCAAACATTCTTCTAGATATCAACTCTTCCTCAGAATCAAAATTCCCATTTATTGTTTGAATTTCGAATCACCAGAACAATCTGAATATAATAAGCCCTACTTGCATTAAATTTAATATCCATGCTTTCTCCCTTTTCCCCTATCTATGTATCTTAACAAGATTATCCTTCTTTCTTATCAGCAAAAATAATCCATAACCAAAAACATTTAACATTATTAAACTTAGTATCCAAGCTAATTTTAATTGTCCAGCATGGTACAATTGAATGAATCCCCATACGGTAAATAAAACATAGTAAACTGTAAAACCTATCGTAAATAAGAAAAATCCAATGGTACGAACATCCAATACTTCAATCGAGACAAAAGATTGATCTGTTCCGTAGTACAACTCCCTTTTGAATAGAGCAGGTATCCACCGCTTTTTGTCTTCAAAAGTAAAGTCTGATTCCCTTGAATCTGCGTTGTATAATGAAGCTTTGAGAACAAACGGTTCTGAAACAAATAAAGAATTTCTCTCCTTTGAGTTCATGGATGAAAAATTTTCTCCAACCTCATATCCAATTTTCGCAAAATGAGCGTCATGAACGTTCCCCAAGTATAGTAGAAATATGAATAGAATACTAACTATGAGTAAACACGAAATTCCGATTGTTAGTAGCCCATTGGCAAACGATTTCTGACGAATTTGCATCAATGCAATTAATTTTTCTGCCTGCTCCAATCCACCAAAACGTTCTACTGCCATTCTAAACGCTTCATTCTCTGTATAACCATCCATCATTAATTCTTTTACAGATTCATTGAGATGAATACGGGTTTCTTCTTTCAATTCCCTTGTGTCGGGGTGCTTTGGATTTGCCTGTTTGTATAATTGTTCAACATATTCATCAACCACCCTCATTTTTATCCACCTTTCCTTTCATCCAAAAAGGTATCGATCAATTTTTTGACAAAATTCCATTCTTCTATTTTCAGCTTGAAATGGTATCGTCCTTCATCAGTCATTCGATAATATTTCCTGCGTCCCCCCGCTCCCTGCTCATCGCTCCAATAAGAAGTGATCCATTTTCGCTTTTCCATTCTTTTTAAAGAAAGATATAAAGTCCCTTCCTTTAATTCAAATACTCCATTCGATCCATTACGAACCATCTTTGCAATTTCATATCCATACATATCTCTTTTACTGATGAGGGATAGTATAATCGTATCAATATGTCCCTTCAGTAACTCTTTATCAATTTCCAATACTATCCCCCCTTATAATGAAAATCTTCATCTAAAAACAGTTTAAACGAAAGTACCTAATAATGCAATGTATATTTTTATTAAATGTATTTTATTCGCTTCATTTTCTAAATTCAAACCGTGTCATGAATGCAACTTGAAAAAATAAGCTATTTTCTCTATCAAGACATGCTCTAGGCGCAAGGGGCCTAAGTGAGTTTCGCTGCTTTGCGATAAGATGAACCCGCCACTTCTAGTTCAATGGCTGTTTCAACGAATGGATGAATCCTTTAACTCCCTTAAAACCTAAGTACTGATCGAGAAGATAAACATATTCTCCCGTCCTCCGATCACGGTAAAATAGGGACGGATTATTTAGATCTAAGCAATCAATTACAATCTATTGATTCAGATCTTCTATTCGAACCATATGGATGCTTTTACTAATTGAAATGAAATTTTATTTGATCACTTAAAATCCACTCTTGTCTCATTCATAAATTATCCAAAACCATACAATAAAATATGGATATTAAGGGAATCTTTGATCATTCTTGAAAGGGCTGAATATGATGAGTTGGGTTCAACAAAAGACTTCTGTAGAGAATTTGCAAGAATTCTCGACGGAACTGGGAGTGTGACGAATGGAGTATGTCTTGTTCAAAAATACAGAGACATTCCTTTTACCATACTCGGAAGAAGAACAAATTCACCGTTAGTAAACCCTCCATTTTTTTCTTTTGAAAATTTAGACAGTCATGGAAATGCCTGAATTTAGGGGAAACTGTATTACTTCAAGAAGAGGTTAATCCTTTATTAACTGATTTAAAAGAAAGAGAGATTACTGTTACAGCACTTCATAATCACTGGTTATTTGAACAACCAAGAGCCATGTATATGCATTTTGAATCTATGGAACCGCCACTGGATTTTGCTAGAAAAATCCGACAAGCATTCAAAGTATTAAAAACCGAATAATTTAGTCATTCCATACTGATCACTGGATACAATGAGAAATAAATTTAATTTCAATAGATCAATAAGCCGCTATCTATAACACTTGAATCGGTTATTGGCAGTGGCTTGTCTTTTTTATATCATATCTATCTTTCAAATCGTAACTTAGAATAAAAATGCTTTTCTTATAGAACTCTTTTCTCCATAAATTTTGCACATTTATTTTCTATGATGATGGACACCACATGTTAAAGGGGGAAAGACATGAAAAAATTATTGCTAGGAGCTTTATTGGCGGGAGTTGTCGCTGTTGGTGCAGCCTGCTCAAATAATGCTTCGGACAGTTCCATGCAAGGACACGATATGTCGTACATGAATATGAAGGAGGAAAACACCGCCAAGGACTCCAGTAAACAACTTCCTTTGGCAACAAATACAGAAGTTTTAACCGGTAAAGAGATTAATCTTACTGCTAAGGAAGCATTATTACAAATCAATGATCAAGTAAAACTTCCGGTCTACACGTACAATGGATCAGTTCCCGGAGCGCAAATCCGTATTAAGCAGGGGGACAGAGTTAAAATCAATTTCAAAAATGAATTACCGGAACCAACTACAATTCATTGGCACGGCTACCCTGTCCCGAATAGCCAAGATGGAGTTCCGGGGGTCACTATGAATGCAGTCAAACCAGGTGAAACCTATACGTATGAATTTACTGCAACCGTACCGGGAACGTATTGGTATCATTCCCATCAAGATAGCGCGAAACAAGTGGACAAGGGGCTATATGGTACTTTCATCGTAGAGCCTAAAAATGAGGAAAAAGTAGATCGAGATTATACGCTTGTGTTAGATGAATGGATAAGCAACCCGAATGCAGAAAGCAATATAAATATGAGCGGTATGGATCATAGTAATATGGGAAATGGTCAAATGGATATGAGCAGTATGGGCCATGATATGAGTATGTATGATATTTTCACAATTAATGGGAAAAGTGGTTCCGCTGTGAAACCTTTAAAAGTAAAGAAAGGTGAAAAAGTACGACTTCGCCTTGTGAACGCAGGGTACATGTCTCATAAACTTCATCTGCATGGTCACAAGTTTAAAATCGTTGCTGCAGATGGGCAGCCGATAAAAGATCCGCAGCCAATCAAAGATGAACTTTTGAATATTGCTCCGGGTGAACGTTATGATATTGAATTTATAGCGAATCATCCAGGAGAATGGTTATTAGAATGTCATGGCGATATGAAAGGTACCGATGGTATGAAAGTGAAAATTCAATACGAAGGTGCAAAAAGAAATACGGACAAAGCAAATGCAAAAGAGGACCTTCCTACCGTTGATTTGACAAATTACGGAAAACATGAATTAGGTTCATTTACGTTAGATCAAAAATATGATGTAGAGTATACGATGAATTTAGGAACTGCCATGGGCAAAGATGGCATGGTCTACACAATTAATGGGAAAACGTATCCTGAAACAGCACCTATCAAGGTGAAAAAAGGAGATCTCGTAAAAGTAACATTAGTGAACAATTCACCAACAGATTTACATCCAATGCATTTACACGGACACTTCTTCCAAGTGTTAAGCAAAAATGGTAAGCCCATTAAGGGCTCTCCATTGATTAAGGATACGTTGAATGTAAAACCGGGTGAAGAATATGTTGTCGCATTCAGAGCAAATAATCCGGGAAATTGGATGTTCCATTGCCATGATTTACACCATGCCTCAGCTGGAATGATCACAGAAGTCAAATATAAAGATTACAAATCTGACTATAAACCAAACCCGAATGATACAACCAATAAAGGCGAATAAAAAATTGAAAAAGTGTCAAACGTTTAGGAATCGATGTCCATTTTCAAAATGACAATGGAAACTTTAACTTGGTTGATGAACCCGCAACCGTTACCATATTATGCACTGTTGTTTTTTCAATCATGACACTTCTCCATATTTTTCAACCCTTGGTATTTAAAAAAGGAATTACCAAGGGTTTTTTGTAAGAAGTTATTTTTAGAAATTCTCGAGAGTATCCCTTACAAGAGATGGTCTGTTTATATGGATATAATCTCCTGCTAAATCTGTTTTGAGCACCGTTCAACCACAATTAACAGATATTTTCAACTCCTTTTTACAAAGGCATTGGAGTTTTCGTTGGTTTGGCGTAGCCTTCTTTGTACTTTTCATCTATGTAACGGCGAATTTCCTTTATAGATTTGCCTTCTTGTTTCATTTTGATGGATTCATCTGCGATTTGTAAGCAAACACCGCAACGAGTGCCGTGGTCATCCCAGACAACAGAACCATCTTGGTTGATTTTTTTGACAAAGCAATTCATGTTGCTCTTATGCCCAGCACTCTCGCCACAACCGCAATAACAAGGAATCCATTGCAACAACTCAGTTGACTTGCCAGCAGCTTGATACACTATGCGTATATCTTTCTGTTGACCTTTTAAAAAGGTTGGCAAAACATCGGCAGAAGCCGTTTTTTCCAGCAAATCTCCATTGGAAGAACGCTCTTGATGTGATTGTACATGATTGGAACCGCACGCCGATAGGATCAAAGTGAGTAATAGTAAAACTATGATTCCTTTTATTTTCATCCTGGTCACCTCTTAATAACTTTATATATAAACAACTTCTTTGTTACTGTTTGATTTCTTTTAAGTATATATAAAAACAGACAAAGGTTTGATAATCAATTGGCTTCTAAGCGGAATGAAATTCTTCTTCCCTATTCACCTATCAATAATTATAAATATCAAAAAGTAAGGATGTTTTGTCTTATTGCAACAAAGGACACTGCACTAGACTTTCAAAAGAAATAATATGTCTTCTCACTCTACTCACCTTATGTGTCCCATTTATATCCTACCCCCCAAACAGTTTGGAGAAATTGATCTATCGGAAAACCAGCTTGTCTAAGTTTTTCTCTAATATTTTTTATATGAGAATCGATTGTACGTTCTTCTGTGATGGCGTCATAGCCCCATAATGACACGATGATTTGTTCTCTGCTAAACACTCTGCTAGGATTTTTCAGAAAAAGCCCTAATACAGCAAACTCTTTAGGTGTTAAATAAATGGGCTGATTATTATACTGAACTTTATGTTGGTCTTCATCCCACACTAAACCTTGAAACTCGAGTTTCGAATGTTTTCCTGCCGAACGGCGCAGTACAGCCTCTATTCGAGCCAACAACTCGGATTCGTCGAATGGTTTTGTGATATAATCATCCGCCCCCATTTTAAGCCCTTTTACTTTATCCAACGTTTGATCTCTTGCTGTCACCATGATAATAGGGATATTGGAAAATTCTCTAATTTGTTTGCAAGTTTCCCAACCATCCAGTTCCGGCATCATAATATCGAGCAAGACTAAATCAGCTTCGTTCTTTTCTAAATACTGTATCGCTGACAAACCGGACTCACATTTTACACAATGATACTCTTGAGGTGTAAGATAAAGATCAAGCAAATCTAACATTCGTTTTTCATCGTCCACTAGTAAAATCGTATACATGCTCATCCCCCCTGTAATGTAATCATTACTTTCGTTCCTTTTCCGTAGATGCTATCCGCATAAATAGAACCTCCATGAGCTTCAATAATTTCTTTTACTATCGCTAAGCCTAATCCCGTTCCGCCGTTCGTTCTTGATCTTGATTTTTCCACTCGGTATAGCCGTTCAAAAATATGCGGCAAATCCTTTTCCGGAATTCCCGCTCCTTCGTCCGAAACAATCATTACAATGTTCTTTTTCTCCTCCCTTACATCAATAGTGACAGTAGAACCTTGATCGGAATATTTTAAAGCATTGTCTAACAGATTCATCATCACTTGCTCAAAACGTTTTTGGTCTATGTGGACAGTAATGTTCCCATCACAATAATAGACAAGAGACATGTTTTTCGCTTGAAAAGCAGGAAACATTTTGTCATATAATTTCTTTAAGAAAGAACATAAGTTTGTAGGTTCCTTACGAATTTCAAAGGTATGCTGATCCATCTGCGCTAACTCAAAGAGATCTTTTACCAATTTTTCCATATGCTCAGCTTCTTCATAGATGATGGACAAATATCGATTTCTCTCTTCTTCCTTAATGTTAGGTCTTCTCGCGATATCAGCATATCCTTTTACATAAGTCAGTGGGGTACGAACCTCATGAGAAATGCTGGCGAGAAATTCTTTTCTTTCTTTTTTTAAGAATTCTAAATCCAGTGCCAATGTTTGAATGGCTTTCCCTAATTCCGCCAATTCGTCCTCCCCTTTTACTTGCAATCGAACAGAAAAATCACCTTTACTCAATTTTTCGGTCATCTGTTTCATTCGAATGAGTGGAATGGTAATGACTCTTGATAAGAAAGCAATGGTAATAATGGTTAAAAAAACAGAAAGAATTCCAACCATCATAAAATGGTGCTTTAACTTATAAATCATATTTTGAATAGAATCGGTATTTTGAAACATATAGACATATCCTTTTATCTTTCCGTTAATCCGAATCGGGCTTACTGTTGCAATATGCGACTCCTTTTGCCAGTTTTTTTGCACAATCATTCCACCATACGGAATGTTTTTATTTGTTTTTTTAATGATTCTTTTAGCAACCGGCAAAATATGATTGGAAAAATATAATATTTTGCCATTGTCATTGGTAATCACGACGTCTGTCTCCGCTTCAGACTCCATCAATGTGACATGTTCTAACGTAGAAGGATTATAATTTTTTTCTAACACATCGCGGTGGCTGTTCCCTCTTGCTAATAGCTGCTCAAATTCCTCATTAATTCTCGAATGAACCAAAGTAACATATAAAGACGCAAATAAAACCGTCTCTACTCCTAATACGAATACAAAAAATAATAGTCCTAATTTAAACGAAATTTTTCTCACTTTTTTCCCTTCCCATTCAGCTCATAGCTATTTCGGGTCCTTATAAATTGGAGAAGAAACTGATAGGAGATTCATTGGTTGAAGTTTATTCTTTATCTGTTCCTCTCCCTTATTCATGGAGTACTTTTATGTATTATTTCCCAATTTTCCATCGGAATGAAACGTATAGAACTTATCCAACATTTCTCGAAACTTTGTTTAAAACACCCATGTCATTACCAAATTTGCACATCGCATCACAATCACATCGAATGTCAGAGAATAATATGTAAGAAATTTAGCAAGCATTCGAATGCCGAATAGAAGGCCTTAAAAGTTGTGCTTTTATCTCTTTCTCGCGTTTATCTGGAGCAACTAAATAAAACTTCGTTTCGTTTCCATTCATAGTTAAAGCCAAATCATAGAGTCTTAAAATCCCTGTATAAATGGATGTACTTTTTTCAACCTCAAATGCACCTACAATTCTTTTTTCTTTGTCTAACTAAATAACATCAATTAGTGCGACGGTTTCCTTTACAGACTGAAGGATATTTGGAAGATTTAAGCGTTTTAAGGAAAATTTTCCTAACTTTTGGTTATTCCATTCTCTCTTATGATCATTTTGGGCAATCCATGCATTATAACCAAGTGATTTTCCTAACCTAGCTAAATGATATTGCATTTTCGAATGGGCATTTTCCTCGATCGCATCATTTATCACTTCAGTATGACGTTTCATTTTTGCTTTTGTTTGTTTTTCCATATTTTTTAATGTGATTTCATAGTTTTCATTCATTACTAATCTCCCTGTTCCAATTTCCAACAAAGTCCTCCCACTGCACCAAGGTCCTTGGATAGTACTTTCTATATTTTTCATTAAAATCTAAAATGATTCCTCTCATTTTTAAATATTCTTGCCATGAACCAAGCTTAATTTTTTGATCAAATAGAAGATTAACCCCTTTTACAATAGCAGTATTAAAAGGTAGGAAAAAAGTAGGATGAAGAAAATAGAGAATATTAGCTATAGCAGGTCCAAGCCCTTTAATTTGTAATTGGTCTAGTTTTACTATTTCTTCTACCAGTTGCTTTTCTGTTGTCGCTTGTAGACATGATTTCAAAAATCTGCCAAAAGCCTTTTTATTAAGTTCATTTTCATAAATATCGGGTATTCGTAGTTTTGGCTTCCAATAAAATGCATGGGCGGCTCCTTCAAAAATTTGTTTTTGTTCTGCAATGGCTGTCACTACAATTTCTAATGAGGACCCCTTAAAGTCGTTTCCAAATGTATTGTTTCCTATATCGTTAATTACCTCTATAACACCGTTTCGAATAGTACGGAATGCTTTTAATCTTTGGTCATTATCTATTAACCAAGTTTGATAGACTGATTCCATGTCAGATCGATACTCTTGAATCATCCTTACGAAGTTAGTCCCCATGACCGTTTCTCCTTCCCGTTGAACAATAATTCCAGAATTAAAATATGCATTATTTTACACGAAAAATTTGCAGAAACTATGGATTTTAATAAATGAAACAATTAAAATTCGTCATAGCGAATAAATATTTTGTTACTATCATTCCTTTCAGTTTAGTAAACAGCAGGATTATTTACTGCTTCAGGGGAGAGTGAATATAAACTGCCCGCAACTAGAAAGGCGCAAAGCAAATAACAAGAAACGAAAAATTATTATTTTACAGATAATGAGTGTAAAGATAAATAAACAGCAGGTGGAGTTTAAAAAACTGCTGTTTTTTCTATTTACGGAAATTTACGGATGGACTATTCTCGATAGAAATAAGGATGATGAAAGAAGTTCTAGTATAAGGAAGGAGAGATTTTCTCTTACTTGTCGGAATAAACGAGAAATTTATGAATAACAAAATGAAGTTAGATGTGCCCAAAAATTAGAGGCATTCCGAAATGGGGAAAACACGGAAGAAATATTGACAAATTTCCTGAAGTGCTAAACTCCATAAAATCCTTTAGAGAACGAAGGCTAGAAAGTCTTTAGCAACGATACAATATTTTCGTGAAACTTAACAGAACTGCCGCATATGCTGAAATGCACGTGCGTTGTTGTAAAAGGAGAAGGGTTATTTCCCCTCTCCCATTTAATTAGCCATATAAAGTTGTTTTAGTCTTTATTGCGTAATGCTAGTTTTACGGCAAAATAGACAACTAATCCAATGATGAACAGATTAAGGACCCAGCCGAAGAATCCAAATCCCATCATTCCCCAACCACTCATCATACCACCCATCATGATCGTCACCTCATACATAATCTAAAAGTTGTTCATATTTATTACATGAAGTTCCATTTGTGCCATGACATGAATGTTACATGTCTTTTAGCTCGTATTCAGATAAACTAGGTGTGCATTCCTTCATTAATGGAATCATCTAAATGAAATTCAAGGTGTCTTTCCTAGCCGTTACGATACAAAAATACCCTATACCTATTTATAATACTAACGTAGCAGCAAAGATTCCACTTATAAGCTTTTTCATGATTAACATCTCCTTTTTATTTGCCTTCATACAATCATCGTAAACACCAATTATGAAAAACTGATGTAGAATTTGTGAATAACTTATGAAGATGTATGAAATAGCCTCTTTCAGATTACTTACTCCCATAATTACAAATGCAATTTGAAATCAGAGCATGTAGTACATCAGTGAATCTTTCTTAAGCAGTCATATAAGTCCTATTTTCATTCCTAGGTTAGTTGTTAAAAACGTTTATACCAAGCTACTGCTTTTCGTTCGATTTCTATACTAGCTGTTCCTTCCCTTTGATATACGATTCAATATCGTAAGGAAAACGTTTTGACAATTCCTCTTTTAAATCTCCATACTTTTTCGCAACATCTGAATGGGATCGTAAATAATCTCGAAAAGCCAGATGACGTTCAATCTCAGGATTGCCTAATTCAAAAAAGTGGATATGATGAGTACGGTTATCTCCTCCTTTTTGGAAGAATCGACGTCCAGTTATCCCGTTTTCCCCCTTTGCTTCATAACCAATGGAGATCATGGCTATGTTAAACTCATCGATCAGATTTATGTCTCTCACTACAGGCATTATGTCAATAATAGGCTTTGCCTTAAGACCGTTTACAGAGGTACTGCCGATATGATGAATTTCAATGATTTCAGTTCCGAATATATCATGTAATTTATTGGCTTCGTCTACAAACTTCGATGTCCATTGCTCATCATATGGCTTCACTTCAACTCTCCTCATTCAGATCCCCCTTTTTATTGTCTCACAAATTGGGTTATTCATATTGAAATCATCTATGCCCAATTCGCTTTTCTAATTTCTATTTTCTATTTTCTATCTTCATACTCCTTCTATTATCTGGCCCAAAAAACAAAACAGATGCTTTCCTGCAGTAGCCAGATATTTCAATAAAATTTATTCCACTACGGTTGAAAAATCACCAAAAACTCAACTTTATTATTTGACTTGTTTAAATCAAGATTCAGATGGAATATTTCATACCTTTTATTCAAAACATATAGTAGTGGTAAAAAAATTAGTGTAAGGAGTGGAATGTATTGAGTAATACCACAGAAAAAATCCATCCAAAAGTACAAGAATTTTTAAATAAAGGACCGAAAAAACTTTTCATTGGCGGCGAGTTCGTCGAGTCCATTTCCGGTAAAACATTTAAAAGCGTGAACCCAGCTACTGGAGATGATCTTTGCGAAGTATATGAAGCTGATGAAAAAGACATTGATCGTGCTGTTGAGGCAGCAGAAAAAGCCTTTCATGGACCTTGGTCCAAGATGTCAGCTAGCGAAAGAAGCCGTCTGCTCTGGAAATTAGCCGATTTAGTGGAAGAAAATCTTGAACCTTTGGCTCAATTAGAAACACTTGATAATGGCAAACCGATTAGAGAAACAAAAAATGCAGACGTACCTTTAGTCATCGATCATTTCCGTTACTATGCGGGATGGGTAAACAAATTTAGTGGAGAAGTCATCAATAATTCGTTATATCCTAATATATTTACTTATACACGTCGCGAGCCTATTGGAGTTTGTGGTCAAATTATTCCTTGGAATTTTCCATTACTCATGGCTTCTTGGAAATTGGGAGCAGCGCTTGCGACAGGAAATGTTGTTGTCTTAAAAACAGCTGAAGACACTCCTCTTTCTGCCCTTTACTTGGCTGAGTTAATTCAAGAAGCAGGGTTTCCAGAAGGGGTTGTCAATATTGTATCGGGTTATGGGCATACTGCTGGTGCTGCTATCACCAAACATCCGAAAATTCGTAAAATTGCTTTTACCGGATCCACTGAGGTTGGGAAAATCATTATGCGCGATGCTTCTAGCAATGTAAAACGCGTCACTTTAGAGTTAGGTGGAAAATCACCGAATATTGTATTCCCGGATGCAGATTTCAGCAAAGCCATACCGGGCGCCCTTCATAGCATCTTTTTCAATCAAGGGCAAATTTGTTCCGCTGGCTCTCGTTTATTTGTCCATAAAAAGATTTATGATAATTTCCTTTCTGATATGGCCAGCGAAGCATCCAAATTAAAAGTGGGCCCTGGACTGGAAGAGGATACACAGGTTGGTGCATTGGTTTCTGCCAAACAATATGAAACCGTTCGAAATTATTTAGAAAAAGGGAAAGAGGAAGGGGCTAAGCCTATCACCGGAGGAGCTCCTAAAGAAGGTCCCGGATATTTTGTTCCACCCACTATTTTTACGGATGTGAAAGAAAATATGACCATCGCCCGGGAAGAAATTTTTGGGCCAGTTGTTGCCGCTATGCCGTTTGATGGCGAAGAGCAAATAGCTGATGTCATTAAAAGAGCCAATGACAGCGAATACGGATTAGCCGCTGGGGTTTGGACAACCGATGTGAGAAAAGCCCATAGGGTGGCACATGCATTGGAAGCAGGTACCGTATGGGTGAATTGCTATAATCTCTTTGACGCCACGATGCCTTTCGGCGGCTTTAAACAATCTGGATATGGCCGTGAAATGGGAAGATATGCTCTTGAAATGTATACCGAAGTAAAGT
Organism: Caryophanales bacterium; assembly: GCA_014896555.1. GTDB lineage: Bacteria > Bacillota > Bacilli > Bacillales > DSM-4216 > Bacillus_O. Next base: position 31,794 of record JADBKC010000016.1, read on the forward strand.
CCGTTTGGGTAAACTTACAGTAGTTTTTGGACGAAAGAACAAAAGTCAACGCGGAATCACAAATCTCGTTTGTTCTAATATACCTGTATTCCAATCTGGATTATGAAAAAGGGGGGTACACTTGCAATAAGTACCACCCCTTTCAAACAACGATTGTCTTTATTCCATTTAGATCTTACTCCATATTGTATCCACTTGAATTCCAGCATCAACAAAGAGATTATAGACTGGACATCTACGTTCTACTTCGTTTTTCAGTTGTTCAATTCTCTCTTCACTTTCTTCTGTTTGAATTTTCACCTGGAAACGAATTTTTTGGAAATGCGGGTTAACACCCTCTTCCCCCATTAATCCCCTAGTATCCACAATACCGGTTGTTTCAAAATCAATTCCTGAAAAAGTAAAGTTCATCTCTTTGGCGACTAATGAAATCATAACCCCATTACAACCATTAAGGGCTGCAGCTACAAATTCCAATGGATTTGGACCTGAATCAGTCCCACCTAATTGTGCTGGTTCATCCATAGAAAATTCCGGGAAATTCCGTACGGAAATATTCGTTTTAACACCTGATTCCCATTTACCTGCTGCCGTCACTTTCACCAATGTTGAAGTTTGAGACATTATTTTCCCTCCTTAACATAAGTATATATATAGGAATTATATAGATTATACATAATGGATCATTCGTTGTAAAGGTTGAATTTTTAAATTTCTTAAGAAAATAAAAACAGTCAACCAGAAAATCTGGCTGACTGCTTTCTAAGTAGATTCTCGCAATTCAATCATGTAACGATTAACGGTTTAAAATTGACTAAGCATTATATTTGGCTGCGAAAATGACGGGCTACTTTGTCACTTATCCATCCCATTCACATTTGCATGGATCTTCCCTTTTGCTTCATTTCTATCTTTTTATATGCCAACACTGCTGAAAGTAAGACTATACATGTTATAAGCGAACCTAGCGGCAACTGCGCTACAATCTCATCCGGGAAGACAAATGGGAGAAGCGGAAAAGCATATACTGCTGGCACACGGATGCCAACGATATGTAACAGAATCAGCATCAATATCATATCTAAAAACGTTGCCAATATCCACGAATCAATAGAAAAATATAATAGCGTTCCAATGGTGGCAGAAATGGTTAAGACAAGTCCTTGTTTAAAAGCCATTTTTCCGTTGTACATCGGTTTTTGAAGTGACTCAAATACGACAACGAGTATCGGCGGGATCACCGCTAATGGGTAGCCAACGATTGAACATAAACCAATCCACACAAAGATCAGCACCAAAAAAACTGCCATATACTTGTACTGGATCTCCGTTTTCTTCTCCAATCCTTTATGTAACCTAAATAGGAGAACCCCAATCATCAATAAAAAAGTAAGAATAATCACGGATATCACAAATGACCATTCCGTTGCATTCGTCACCACCGGCAGCAATCCTGTAGCAATGGAAGGGCCTAAGTTCGATTGAATGGTCCACAAAAAGATTATCATTAGAATAAGGGTAAAGATGACTTTTCCTAAATAAGAAATTGGCAATTGATTCACCACGAAACCGATCAAAGCAGTAATGGACGGAGCAAAAAAAATTTTGGACGGCTGTCTTATCCATCCCGCATCTCGCCACACCCACATGGCAATCGCCATTGCCGCTACTTCTGGCAAAATAATCTCGTGATCTTTCAATGTTACCGAAGCCGTAATCATGGCGATAATAAAGGCAATACTAACTATATAAGAAATAATAACTTCTTTCTTTGAAACTGTTGAGTCCATATTCGTATACTCCTTTTTTGTATTCATCCATATACTGTTTCTATATTTTCTTTCGGTTTTAGCACAAATATCGAATGATATCAATATACTCATAATTTTAAATATGAATCAAAATGATTGTCCATAAAGCATAAAATATTTCATCGTGGTTTGGCTGTCAAACTCTTTTCGTGCCAAACCCAACGCAGAATGATAAGAGATCATGGATTTGTGCTCCATGATCTCTTGTGTTATGTTATTTCACATCGTAGCCTTGTTCTTCAATGGCTTCTTTCATTTTTTCTACACTGACTTTTGTTTCGTCATAATCTACATCCACAGTGCCTTCTTTTAGATGTACATCTACATTTTTGACACCGTCTAGCTCTTTAAGAGCGTTCGTTACGGCCATTTTGCAGTGTCCACAAGTCATTCCTTCTACATTTAATGTAATGTCCATTAAGAACTCCTCCTTTATCAGTTTCCATTTTCTATTTTTACGCGTTTCAAACGAAGCGCGTTTGTCACAACCGATACGGAACTGAATGCCATAGCAGCTCCGGCAACCCAAGGTTCCAATAATCCAGCAGCAGCTACAGGAATACCAATTGAATTATAGAACAAAGCCCAAAATAGATTTTGTCGAATGTTTCTCATCGTTTTGCGACTTAACCCAATTGCTTGTGGAATATGTGCTAAATCTCCGCCAA
>JADBKC010000178.1 GCA_014896555.1 Caryophanales bacterium
CCACGGCCCCCGCTATTCCACCAGCTGGAAGGGCTATCATGGGATCAATATCCATATGAAAAGTCGGGCGCAGCGCCAGCAACGCAATGGTTACTATGGGAGCCGTAATCGCAGCTAAAAAACTGGGCAATTCTTTCTGTTCATGGCCGGCTGATTCCGTTTGTTCCGAAATCATTGTCCCTTTTCGCATCAATTTCTTCGCCAAAAGATAAGTGACCACCATTCAGAAAAAAGCCGGAAGCACCCCGGCAGCCATTAAAGACGTCAACGGAACATGGAAGGAATCGGAGGCAGCGATTGCGTTCGGGTTAGGCGACATGATGTTCCCTGCTTTTCCTCCGCCAATCATTGCCAATAAAATGGCGGTTTTCGATAACTGAGCTCGACTGGCAATCGCAAGCGCAATGGGTGCAACCGTCATCACAGCCACATCAACAAACACTCCGACCATTGTTAAAATCATAGTCGCAATAGCCAATGCCAGTAGCGCTCTTGTTTCTCCAAGCTTTCGAACGATCGTTTCTGCAATGGACGCAGCAGCTCCGGACTCAATCAGCACTCCTGCCAGCACACCTGCAGCTAAAATGCGCAGGACAGCAGGGATCATCCCTTTCGCTCCTTCCATCATAACATTCACAGTATTGGTCAAATCGGCTCCCCCTACGATTCCACCAATGAAAGCACCTGCCATCATTCCGTAAGCAGGTGAAACCCTGCGGAATATAAGCACGATCGCAATTGCTAAAGCAACAATCGCACCTAAAGCGCTTACTTGTACCTCCATGGACTAGAAAACCCCCTTTGCTTTCTTATTGTAAACGAAGCCCATCATCAATTCACCGTTAAGTAAAACGAATTTTCAAAATAATCATTTTTTCGCTATTGTTCAATTGCACAAATTACGAACGAAGACGATGAACCATTAGCGCTGTATATAGCTGAAGCAAATCCTTTATTTGAAGGTCTTTCTTTGTCAACTTTTGAATTTTTTCAAGCCGATATTAGAGCATATATTGCGATGAATAAAAAGTTTTTGGGCTGTTTTATTGAGTTCTCCTTTTTCTTGAATATACAACACGGAACGTTTCTTGCTATTCTCCGCTTTCATCCTGTTTGAGAAGCTGATCATAAAATTCAAGTGCACTTTTCACAAACGGCAGCCGCTCATTTTATAATAGAATACATAATGTTCTAGATTCATTTTCCTTCCACCTGCTTGCTTCCCTTATATAGTTCTACCACATCTCCTTTTCAAACGAACCGTAATCCTTAAAATATACGAAAACCAGAGCACTTTTCACGACCAAGCACTCTGGTTCACAGAGAAAAACCATTGCTACTGACTGGCCTCCACACTTGCAAAATTGTTGGTGTCTTTCCTTGAACGCATCCGCTCCTTGCCCAATAAGAACACCAATAAAAAGGCAATTCCAGCGGGAACGAGCGCCCACGCAAAAGTATGAACAATCGAGTTCGAAAGCACATCAATGATTTTTTTCAATACTTGCGGAGGGATGTGTGCCCGCGACCCTTCCGCCAAAATCGAATGGGGATCAGCGGAAGGTCCCCCCAAACCGCTAAAGTGGACAAAAGAATTTTTTAATTGGTCGGAGAAGCTGTTTCGCTGAATGACACCAAAAAACGTTGTTCCAATCGTCATTCCAAGCGAACGAACAAAGTTGAAAGTAGAAGTGGCCGATCCTCTTTGCTGAATAGAAAAAGGATGAATCACAGCCATATTCAGAACGGAAAAAGAAAAACCTACTCCTAAACCAACAATCGCCATATAAAGAGTCAACAGCCAGCGAGGCGTCTCTGGTGAAACGGTGGTTAAAAGCAGAAGTCCCGCAATCATAATAATTCCGGAGAGAATCATACTATTTCGATAGCTCAGTTTGGTTGTTAAAAATCCGCCAATCTGAGCAGTCAAAACTGAACCGAGCATCATCGGCAAAAGTATCAACCCAGAATTTGTAGCGGTTCCTCCGTACACCCCTTGAACAAATATAGGAATATAAACGGTAGCAGCCATAAAAGCAGCTCCATAAAACAGTCCGATCAAGGTGCTTCCGGCAAAAAGGCGGTTTTTGAACATCGCAAACGAAAGAATCGGTTCAGCTGCTTTCTGTTCTGCGAATAAAAAGACTAGCGCCAAAACGACAAAACCGGCCATTAATCTTATAATCTCACTTGAATTCCAATCATATTTTTGGCCGCCCAATTCCAATGCAAACAGAAGACAAACGACTGCCCCCACCAGGGTAATCGCTCCGAGCCAATCGACTTTATGTTTCTCATGAATTTTGGACTCTTTATAAAAGAATCCCACCAACATAAACGCCATTATCCCAAATGGAAGATTAATATAGAATATCCAATGCCAACTAATAGAATCGGTAATAAATGCGCCTATCAAAGGTCCAAATATGCTCGACAACGCAAAGACCGCCCCGAAAAGCCCTCCCATTTTTCCGCGCTTTTCAGGAGGAAATACATCAAATACAATCGTAAAGGCAATTGGAACGAGAGCGCCTCCTCCAATTCCTTGAATAGCACGATAAATACTCAGCTGAACAATACTTTCAGCCGTCCCTGACAATGCCGAAAATAAAAAGAAAAATTTTCGGCCATACATATCCGACAATTTCCCGAAAATCAGCATTCCCGCCATTTCTGCCGCCATATAGGCAGATATCACCCATACAAAATTTTCAAGACCGCCTAAACCCCCACAATGGTACCCATTGCGGTAACGACAACCGTATTGTCCATCGAAGCCATCAAAATTCCAAGCAAAAGCCCTGCAACAACCAATCCTAGAATCCTAGCCTACTTTGAACATTTTCCATTGTTTCACTCCTTTTTTGGTATCCTTAAAAACACAAATGCATAAGCGATTATGGCATTCTGCACCAGCTGCTTTTTAGCCTCCTTTTTACAAAAGAAAACAAAAAAATGATTCACTTTTATCGCTTCGTTGACTTCCATCTATACACTATGAAATGGGCCATTAAAACATGCGGCAATGGTCCAATAAGTATTCAAAGCCACTAATGTTTAAAGTAAAATCCAATCGAAAGACAACCTGTCTGATAAACGTTCCTCAAAATCTTTGCCGGCATCAAAACCTATCATGCCCTTTTTATTCAACAGGCATGGCTCTATCCCTCTTCATCGCAGCAAATATTTTCAGATTATTCGCTGTTTTTTCTTCACTCTTTATCATAAAGTGCCACTGTAAATTTGAAAACCTTCTTTTCTTAAAAATGCAAAATAAAAAGAAAGCATAATATTTCAAATTCATTCTTTTAAAGTGGTTAGCTCAGCTATAGGTGTCCGTTTCGCAAATAAGATCCAACCCATCTGTTAAGGACGGCTTGGGGCAAAAAACAAAACCCGATTCCTAATCGAAAAAAGGAAACGGGTTTGCCAAAACGTCTATATGTGAACTTTTATTCTGGACGATTGTCTGCATTTGGGTCAACGTTGAAGGAAGGCTTAAATCCACGATATTTAACATCTAACATCATACCAGCAGCGGCGTGATGCAATTCATGGCAATGGTACATCCAATCTCCAGGGTTATTCGCTTGAAAGGCGATGACATATTCTTCTCCTGGTTTGACATTGAGTGTATCTTTGATCAAAGGTGAACCAGCCAGTGGTTTTCCATTTTTGCTTAATACTTGGAAAGAGTGGCCATGCAAATGCATCGGATGATCAACAGTCGAAATATTTCGGAGCGTTACTTTGACGAAATCTCCATTGTTTACATAAATCGGATCAGTCTTCGGATAATATTTTCCATTGATCGTATAATGCATGCCGTTCTTGTCCATTTTTACTCCTAAATTCATGGTGTAGCTAACATCATATTTTTGATTCAAAGAAAATCTTGACGGACCTTTTTCACCGTATTTTGTAATGTCTAACTGTGGCAATGAAGACTTATAATCAGGCTTATCTGTATGTCGGTTTGATCCTTCATAAACAATTTTGGCTACCATGTTTTTGTCAGCTTCAGTGTTATCATGAGAATCTAAATACCATGTTCCAGGATGATTGGCTGTAAATTCAATATCATATCGTTCCCCCGGCGCGATCGGAATGAGCCGATTCTTCACTAATTGAGGATGGTGGATCGGGTTTCCATCGGTGGCCACCACTTTAAACGCATGGCCATGTAGATGAATATGATGAGTGATATAGCCGGCATTGATCAGTCT
>JADBKC010000179.1 GCA_014896555.1 Caryophanales bacterium
TGTGGAAGTGTTGACCAAATATCCGAAAGAATTGCAAATTATTAAGTAAATAGGAAAAGCGGAATAAGGGCAATACGTTCGGGGATTAGAGTGACAAAGCCTTCCTCTTAACAGACTGTTTGCGGTCGCCCTAAGGCTGGCTTTGTGCTCTTCCCCTAAGATTCCGCCTCGGAGGCTCCTCTTCGATATAAAATGAGCAAAACTTGTCCGTTTTAAAGATAGTCCTTTCTCTCCAAGAAAAAAGCTAGCATATAGACGATTTTTCAATGATAACTCTTCTGTAGCGGTCTGCTCTTCCACTTTATGAGAAATTCGTTATAGAGACTTTCGACCTTGCCAAAAAAGATTTTCAAATGTATATTTTCTCCTTTTTCACACATATGATAATGATATTGCGACATTTTTCGAAAAATTTCCACACATCTATACTCCTATTTATTTTACAATGAAGAAAAAGGAGGTTAAAGAAATGGGTACCCAATATAAACATATTCTGGTAGCAGTCGACGGTTCTCAAGAAGCGGAATGGGCCTTTAAAAAATCCATTGAAATCGCCAAGCGCAATGAAGCCACCATCTACTTGGTTCATGTCATCGATACTCGATCGTTTGCAGCCGTTGAAGCCTATGACTACACCATCACTACACGCGCTGAAAAATATGGCCGGGAGCTCCTTGAAGATTACAAAAAGAAAGCCGAAAAAGCGGGAGTAAAAGATGTTGTTACGTTTCTGGAGCACGGTTCTCCTAAAGCGACCATTCCTAGAGAGGTCGCCAAAAAAATAGAAGCAGACCTGATTATTTGTGGAGCAACAGGAATGAATGCCGTTGAACGTTTCTTGATTGGAAGCGTCTCTGAACATATTGCTCGATCGGCCCAATGCGATGTTTTAATTGTCCGTACAAACAAACCATAATCGAAAATATTATCTTCAACGAATTTCTTGACTAGCCATCTACTAAAAAAGCATGCTTAAAGCATGCTTTTTTAGTTCAGTCACCATTGGTTTTTATTCCTAATTCTTCGTACTCTTCTCTGTATAGGAAAGAAGCTCTTTTGCACGGTGGATTTGCTGCTTCACTTGTTCAAATCCTGTTCCTCCTAATGAATTCCTTCTTTTGACTGCCTGGTAAGGTGAAAGAATAGGATAAATATCATCTTCAATGGCCGGATAGGCTGCCTTCAGCTCCTCTAATGACAAATCAGCCAAATAGCATTTCTTCTGGATACAATAGAGAACTAATTTTCCGACAATTTCATGCGCCTCTCGAAAAGGGATTCCTTTTGCCGCCAAATAATCAGCGAGTTCTGTTGCATTTGAAAAATCTTGATGGACAGATTCCGTCAGTTTTGATTCATTCACCTTCATCGTCCGTACCATTCCGGCAAAGATTTTCAATGAACCCATAACCGTATGGACAACGTCAAACATTCCTTCCTTATCTTCTTGCATATCTTTGTTATAAGCTAGCGGCAATCCTTTTAATACCGTCAACAAAGAAATTAAATGCCCGTAGACTCTGCCCGTTTTACCACGGATCAATTCTGCCATATCCGGATTTTTCTTTTGAGGCATGATGCTGCTCCCTGTTGAAAACGCATCATCCAATTCAATGAATTGAAACTCTTGGCTTGACCATAAAATGATCTCTTCTGCAAATCGCGAAAGATGCATCATCAAAATAGAGGAATCATTTAAAAATTCGATGATAAAATCGCGATCGCTTACCGCATCTAAGCTATTTTGATAAATGCTTGAAAACCCCAACAAGGCGGCCGAATATTCCCGATCAATAGGAAAGGTGGTCCCAGCAAGCGCCCCAGCCCCCAACGGAGAGACATCAATACGCTTTAACGATTCTTGATATCGTTTTTTATCCCGCTCCAGCATCCAAAAATAGGCCATCAAATGGTGCGCAAAAGAAATCGGCTGCGCCCTCTGTAAATGTGTGTACCCGGGCGCCACTGTTTCCACATGCTTCTCCGCTTTTTCAATAATTGTTTCTTGGAAAGCAGTGATTAATTGGATAATCGACTGAACTTGTTTTTTTAAATAAAGATGCATATCGGTGGCCACTTGGTCATTTCGGCTCCGCCCGGTATGAAGCTTCCCCCCGACAGGTCCGATTTCATCGATCAGCATTTTTTCTAAGTTTAAATGGATATCTTCTTCAGAAATCGAAAAGGCAAGTTCATCTCTTTCCGCTTTTTCTTTTAAATGGAGCAGTCCTTCTTTAATCTTATCCGTTTCTTCTTGGGAAAGGATGCCGCACTTTCCGAGCATAGTAACATGTGCAAGGCTGCCTTCAATGTCTTCAAGAACGAGCTCCTGGTCGAATGAAATGGATGCTCCAAATTCATCTACCCATTCTTCTGCTGATTTTTGGAAGCGGCCGCCCCATAATTTTTTCATGCCTGAACCTTCTCCTTTTCTTGATGAACCATCGCATTCACTTTCGTTGGCAAGCCAAACAATTTAATGAAACCGACTGCTGCTTCATGATCAAATTCGTCTTCAACCGTATACGTAGCCAGTTTTTCATTGTAAAGAGAATAATTCGATTTTCTTCCTTCTACAATGGCATGGCCTTTAAACAGTTTGACGCGAACCGTACCGGTGACAAATTTTTGTGTTTCTTGCAAAAAGGCCTTTAATGCGTCTTTAATGGGAGAAAACCATAAGCCTTCATATATGACTTCCGTTAATTTCTTTTCAATAACGGGTTTAAAATGGGCCAGTTCTTTTACAAGCGTCAAGTCTTCCAATTCTTTATGAGCTAAAATTAATGTCATCGCACCGGGGCATTCATATACTTCTCTTGATTTGATCCCGACAAGGCGGTTTTCAACGTGATCAATACGGCCTACGCCATGCTTTCCTGCAATTTTGTTTAATTCCAAAATCAGTTCAGAAAGAGGATAAGACTTGCCGTTTAACGCTACAGGCACACCTTTTTCAAATTCGATTTCCACAATATCTGGAGTATCCGGCGTAAACTCAAGACTGGTGGTCAATTCATACGCATCTTCCGGGGGAGCCGCCCAAGGATCTTCTAATATCCCGCATTCATTGCTTCTTCCCCATAAGTTCTTGTCAATAGAAAATGGACTGTCTAAATCAACCGGAATAGGAATTCCTTTTTGCTTGGCATATTCAATTTCTTCTTCACGCGACCAGCTCCATTCACGGACAGGAGCCAACACTTCAAGATCCGGATTTAAAGCGTTGATCGAAAGTTCAAAACGAACTTGGTCATTCCCTTTACCAGTGCAGCCATGCGCCACTGCCACTGCACCCTCTTTTTCCGCGATTTCCACCAATTTTTTGGAGATAAGCGGTCTTGACAGCGCTGAAACTAGCGGATATTTCCCTTCATAAAGAGTATGAGCTTGTAAAGCCATTAGAGCATATTCATTGGCAAATTCTTCTTTTACGTCAAGAACGTAGCTTTCCACTGCACCGACTTTCAACGCTTTTTCTTGAATAAATTGCAAGTCTTTTCCTTCCCCTACATCAAGGCAGCAGGCCACAACGTCATACCCTTGATCTTTCAGCCATTGAATGGCCACCGATGTATCTAAACCGCCTGAATAAGCGAGCACAACTTTTTTACCCATCATGGATCCCCCTTATTATTGTATAAATATTCATTAATAGTTATTTTTATTCCTTTTTTATATGTCTATAAGGATATCATTTTCCGTTTGTTCTTTCAAGAGTCATTGAATAAAAATTTTCTAATTTTATTTTTTATTCAATCGTTTTTACCAACGCCGTGTTTTAGCGAAACAAAATTTGTATGCAATACATATCTTATTGAAAAGAAGCGAGAACGTTCGGGTTCGGAAGAATATTTCCATGAAAAGATGGGAGTGTATAAGAATACGAGATTTTTGAAAACAACAAAAAGACAGGTTGAACACCTGCCTACTTACGAATTTCCCTTACAATATGGCGAATTTCAGGTAATATCAATTTTTCCATCGCTAGCTTAACTGCACCGGTTGATCCAGGCATTGAGAAAATGGCGACACCGCCAGATACACCTGCAGCCGCTCTTGATAAAATGGCGGCCGAACCGATGTCTTCTGTATAGCTGAGCATTCGAAACAATTCTCCAAATCCCGTCAATTCCTTTTCGAATAACGGCTTGACGGTTTCAATCGTCACATCTCTCGTTGAAATACCAGTACCTCCATTT